>DASRUB010000202.1:0-11722 GCA_035655635.1 Rhodanobacter sp.
GATTGTGGGGCGGGCGCTGCCCGCCGGCTCTTCCCCGCATCCATGCAGGATGCGATCGCGTTGGTCAGTGCCTGCTGGTGGCGCGGGAGCGTCGCCACAGGCACCAGATTGCCAGCGCCAGACCGACCACCGTCACGACCAGCCAGCCGGTCAGTACGGAGGCATCGGCGCCACCGAGCCAGATGATGCTGGCCACGCTGCCGACCACGACGGCCCCCAGACCCAGTGCCAGCAGCGGGTCGCTGCGGCGGCGTTGGGTCGCCAGCAGCAACAGCGCTCCCAGCGCTGCCAGCAGCACGGAGACGACCCGCCAGACCATCACGAACTCCGGCGGTATCGGCAGGTTGGGAAACAGGTCCAGCAAGGGCACGTCACCAATTTGCACCTGGTAGCCCTTGCCGTCGGCGGCGTCCGTCGCCGCCTCGAGACGGGAACCGTCCAGGCGCCCCACCATCGTCACCTGCTGCAGCGGCACCGCGCTCCAACTCACGCGCAGGTCGCCCAGCCTGGGATCGGCCGGGCGCGCGCTGGTGACCAGGTAGTCCTGATCGCGGGTGAAAGTTGCGGCGAGGTTGTCGGGCAGCGCGGCGGCGTCGGGGGTGATCTTGCGGGATCCAGGCAAGGCGTGAATCAGCACGGGTCCCAGTTTGAAGCCGCCCATCTGCACCAGCCCAGCATCGAATTGCTGTCCGTTGATCGCAAAGCTGCCCGGATTGGTGTGCCCACCTGTCTCACGGAACTGGCTCGAATCCACCGGGTGGTCGACCCAGTCCAGTTCGTAGTGCAGGTTGCCGCCAATGTTGATTTCGTGCCACTGGAACATCTCCACCCGTCGCACCAGCAACGGGGTGTCCGCACTCTGGTTGAACTGTGCGTCGTGCGGCGCCTCGACCACCTTGGGTGTACCGACAAGCCGCGCCATGTAGCCATGCTGGCCAGCCTGTGGCAGTGCGTCCGTACCCAGCTCGATCACTTCGCCACCATGCACGGCGGCCGCGTTGTGATAGCCGATCAGGCTGCTGGCGTTGAGCGCTTCCAGTCCGATGCCGGCAAGCACCAGCAACGCGCCGGCAGTGCTCAGCAGCAATGAGCGCCAGGACATGCCTTTGCGCAGATCCATCAGGCGCCCCTCGCCACGAATTTCATGCCGCCGTTTCCTTGCCCATCAGGTGCCGGTACTTCAGCTCAAGCTGCCCGGCCGACTCGACGTGGCCAGGGTCGCTGATGATGCATTCCACCGGACACACCACCACGCACTGTGGCTCGTCGTGGTGGCCCACGCACTCCGTGCACCGAGCCGGATCGATCACGTAATACTCCTCGCCCAGCGAGATCGCCTGATTGGGGCAAGCCGGTTCGCAGACATCGCAATTGACGCAGGTATCGAGAATTTTCAGAGACATATGAGGAAAAACACCAACGAGGCAAAGAGAAGTCAGCGAAGCCACGGCCGGAGCCGATATCCCTCCCCACTCCCCTCCACCCCTTCCTGCCCTGTTACATCTCGACGAAGCGGAAGGTTGCGCCGGTCGGCTTCAGCGCGTCCTGGACTTTCTGCTCGTCGGCCTTGTCACCGATGAACACCACGATCACGTCCTTGAACGACCCCGGATTGGCGTGTTTGAACGCGTCGATCACGAACTCGGACGTGGCGGCGGAACTGGACCCGCCGAAGGCCAGCAGGTTGCCCGGCAGCACGCCGCGCGCCACGGTGTCTTGCACGCCCTGCAACTGACGTGCGTTCTGCGCCTGCTGGTCGCCGGTCGTACCCGGCGTCACCAGGTAGGCATAAGGCTGGGGCGCCTTCATGCCCTGCAGGTTGGCCTGCACCAGCTGGCCGAGATACGCGTTCCAGGCCTTGGAGTCGTTCACGTCGGTAGGCTTGGGCGCTTTTTGCACCTGTTCCTGCGCCTGCTGGTCGTCGCCTTGCTTGTTGCAGGCGTTGAGGCCCAGGCAAGCGGTCAGCGCGACAACCGCAATGAGAATGAGTTTACGCATGGTCATCACCTTCTGCTTCGGGTTGCTGGTTGGAGTGTTTGAGCGACTTCTGCCAGCGCTGGCGCATGGCCTGCTGCACGGCCGGATGCACAAAGCCGGAAATATCTCCGCCCAGGCGCCCGATCTCGCGCACCAGCGAAGAGGAGATGAAACTGTATTCTTCGGCGGGCGTCAGGAACAAGGTCTCGGCCTGGGGAATCAAATGGCGGTTCATGCTGGCCAACTGGAATTCGTATTCGAAATCCGACACCGCACGCAGCCCGCGGATGATCACGCCGGCACCGACCTGCTCGATGAAAGTGGCCAGCAGGCAGTTGAACCCGCGCACATCCACGTTGGGCAGGTCGGCCAGCGCCATGCGCGCCAGCGTGATGCGCTCGCCGATGCTGAAGTTGGGCCCCTTGCTGGAACTGTCCGCCACCGCCACGATCACCCGGTCGAACAGGGGCGCGGCACGCGTCACCAGGTCGGTATGGCCGTTGGTGATCGGATCGAATGTACCTGGATAGATCGCCAGGCGTGGATTGCCCAAGGAGTTCTTCACGGATAGAAAGGATCGGCCACAGCTGACATTGACCCTAGCTTAACGTATGCGAACGCCGATAGAGCGCAAAACCCACCTCGCCAGCATGGCCTTTGCGATGCACGTACCAGTTTGGCGGCAGACCGGGCGCACCGGCACGGGAAGATTCCACGTAAATCAAGGCGTTCGCGGCAAGCCAACCACCTGCCTCAAGCTGACCAGCCAGCTCTGCCCACATGTCGAGCGCAAACGGCGGGTCGAGGAATACGAGGTCGAAGGCTTGCGCCGTACCAGCGAGAAACGCGCGCGCATCGAGGGTCGAGAGCTGGGCGGTGTCGACCCGGAGCCGCGCCAGATTCTCGCGCAAGGCCTGCGCCGCGCGAGCGTCACGCTCCACCAACTGCACGCTGGCCGCGCCACGCGAGCAGGCCTCGATGCCGAGCGCGCCCGTGCCGGCGCACAGGTCAAGGCAACGCGCGCCATCGATCACCGGCGCCAGCCAGTTGAACAAGGTTTCGCGCACGCGTTCCGGCGTCGGTCGCAGGCCCGGCAGTTCCGGCACCTGCAGCCTCGAATTGCGCAGGCTGCCACCGATGATGCGGATCCGGCCGGGGCCGGCTCGACGGGCGTCGCTCATGCTTTTGTGCCCTCAGCGGGCGGTACAGGTGGGAGTGTTAGCATGCCGCCCATTGTCTTTGAATCACCCCCGCCATGCGCAAATTCTGGAAGAAAAAGCCCACCGACAAGGGAACAGAGTCGCCTGCGGCGAAGCCCCCGGTCGAGGCCGGCGTGTCTGAAAGCGATCAACCGACGCTGCACGAGGCACTGGCCGAAGTCCCGGCGCCCACCGACACGCTGCCTGAAACCGAGCGCTTCGCCGTGCCGGCAGACGAGCCAGCTTCCCCGCCCGCGGTCAAACGCAACTGGCGCGAACGTCTGTCTGGTAGCGCCTTCTCGCGCAACCTGGGCTCGCTGTTCGTGCGCAATCCCAAGCTCGACGATGACCTGCTCGACGAACTGGAAACCACGCTGATCACCGCCGACGTCGGCATCGAAGCCAGCACCGAGCTGGTCGAGAACCTGCGCCAGCGCATGCACAAGCGCGAGTTCGCCGACGCCACGGCGCTGCTGGCGGCCCTGCGCCAGGCCCTGGTCGCCTTGCTCAAGCCGGTCGAGCAGCCGCTGCAGGTCGGCGGCAGAAAACCGTTTGTGACCCTGGTGGTGGGCGTCAACGGCGCCGGCAAGACCACGACGATCGGGAAACTCGCGCGCAGGTGGCGCGACGAGAAGCGCGCGGTGATGCTGGCCGCTGGCGACACCTTCCGCGCCGCCGCGGTCGAACAACTCAAGGCCTGGGGCGAGCGCAACCAGGTCCCGGTGGTCTCGCAAGGCCAGGATGCGGACGCCGCCAGCGTGATTTTCGACGCGCTGCAGGCGGCGCGCTCACGCGGCACCGACGTGCTGATCGCCGATACCGCCGGCCGCCTGCACACGCAGGGCGGGCTGATGGACGAACTGGGCAAGATCGCGCGCGTGCTCAAGAAGCTCGACGCCGAGGCCCCGCATGAGGTGCTGATGGTGATCGACGGCACGACCGGGCAGAACGCGATCAACCAGGTTCGCCAGTTCCATCAGAGCGTCGGTGTCACCGGCCTGGTGGTGACCAAGCTCGACGGTACCGCCAAGGGCGGCGTGGTATTCGCACTGGCACGCGAGTTCGGCCTGCCGATCCGCTTCGTCGGGCTGGGCGAGAGCGCCACCGATCTGCGCAGCTTCGAGGCCGAGGCCTTCGTCGACGGGCTGCTGCCGGAGCGCCTTGGCCAGGAGCGGGACCATGACTGACACCGGCTGGCGGGGCTGAGCCGATGGCGCGCCAAACGCGTTTGATCCTGCTGGTGCTGGGCGGCGCCGTTGCCGCCGCCGCACTCACCCTGGTCATCGCCGTCTATGTCCTGCTGCAACCTGATCGCTTCACCGCCACGCTGCAGAACCAGGCTCGCGCGGCCGGGCTGGACCTGCGCCTGGCCAGTCCCGCCAGCCCCAGTCTGTTCCCGCGACCGGCACTGGAGTTGCGCGGCATCACGCTCAGCGCCGAAGACGGCAGCACCCCGATCCTGCTGGCCGCGCGCGGTCGCCTGGCGCTGCCATGGCATACATTCTTCGGCGGCCCCACGGTGATCTCGCAATTGCAGATCGACTCGCCGCGGGTCGATCTGGACGCGTTGCAGGCATGGATGGCGGCGCTGCCGGCGCAGACTGGCGACAAGCCACTCAATATCCCGCGCATCGATACCGGCGTGGAGATCACCCATGGCAGCCTGGTGCGCGGCAACGAGGTATTGCTGGACAATCTCTCACTGCACGCCGGCAGCCTGGTATCCGGGCAACCGTTTCCGCTGCGGATGACCGCCAATGTCGACGGCGCTCCCTGGCAACTGCGGATGTCGGCAACACCGCATATCGAAGGCAACACGCTGCAGCTGGACAACATCAGCCTGCATCTGTCGCAGGCCAGCGCGGTGACGCTCTCCCTCGACGGCCGCGCCCACTGGCACGGCGCCGCGGACGCGGTCGCCAGCCTTGCCGGCAAGCTCGATCGCGCCGACGCGGGCCAGTACGACATCTCCCTGCGGCTCACCCCCGCCAACCAGCACGACCCGCTGCTGCTGGCGCTGAAACTCGATGGCCCCGGCAACCATGCCGACCTGCGCCTGCCGCCGCTGGCGCTGGCGCAATGGTGGAACCAGTTGAACAACCCGGACGGGCCGCAGTTGGTGATGCCACCGGGTAGCGGCCATGCCGAGTTCGGCAGCATCGACGCTGGCAACGTGCATATCGAGGGGCTCACCGTGCAAGCCGGCGACAACGTGCCGGCGGCAGCGGGCAGCAGTGCGGCACCGCCCAGCACTGGCGCAAGCAAATAGTGGCGCCAGCAAATAAACTCCTGATTAGCGTCGAAGTTCAGCGACGAAAAGCCCCTCTCCCGTCGGGAGAGTGGTTGGGGTGAGGGTTCGGCGAAGTCATCAGATTTCAGAAATTCATCACCATCCATGGCTTCGCCGAACCCTCATCCGGCGCTTCGCGCCACCTTCTCCCGGTGGGAGAAGGGATTCCTCTGCTGAAATTCGACGCCAATCAGGAATAATCTTGAGCAGCATGAGCACCCGGCCATGAGCGCCAGCCTGTCCAGCCGGTTGATGCGCTGGTTCGACCGGCACGGCCGCAGGGATCTGCCGTGGCAGCACGAAGCCGTGCCAGGCGGCCGCGACGCCTACCGGGTGTGGCTGTCCGAAGTGATGCTGCAGCAAACCCAGGTCGCCACGGTCATCGCCTACTTCGAACGTTTCACCGGCGCGCTGCCGACCCTGCGTGATCTTGCCGCGGCCGACGAGGACACCGTGCTGGCGCTGTGGTCAGGCCTGGGTTACTACCGCCGCGCCCGCTTCCTGCAGCGGGCCGCGCGGATTTGCGTCGCGCAGCACGGCGGCGAACTGCCGCGCGACTTCGACGCGCTGAAGGCGCTGCCCGGCATCGGCCGCTCCACCGCCGGCGCCATCCTGGCCCAGGCCCACGGCCTGCGTTTCCCGATTCTCGACGGCAACGTCAAGCGCGTGCTGACCCGTTACCACGGCATCCATGGCGATCCCGCCGACAGCGCCGTGGAGAAACAACTGTGGCTGCACGCCGCGGCACATACCCCGAAACGCCGGGTCGCCGACTACACCCAGGCGATCATGGACCTGGGCGCCACCGTCTGCGTGCGCTCCCGTCCGCACTGCGAAGCCTGCCCACTCGCCAGCGATTGCGTGGCGTATCGCGACGGGCTCACCACGCAGCTGCCGACGCGCAAAGTGCGGAAATCAATCCCCACGCGCGCCACGCTGATGCTGGTATTGCGCGACAAGCAGCAGCGCATCCTGCTGGAACGACGCGGGCCGCAAGGCGTGTGGTCAGGATTGTGGAGCCTGCCCGAGGCCGGGGATCCGGACAGCGCCTGGCGCATCGCCCGGCAGTACGCACGGATCGACGACGCACAGGCACTCACCCCGTTCACCCACGTGTTCAGCCACTACCGATTGAACATCGAGCCATTGCTGTTCGATCACGCGTCAGCGCGGCATGGCGTGGCTGACAACCCCCACTTGCGCTGGTGCAGCATGGCTGAACTCGATGCACTCGGACTGCCGGCGCCGGTGCGCAAGCTGCTGCTGGATATCGCCGCGGTCGGGATGGAGAGCAGCGCCAGCAAGCAGGCTCCTGCACGTGCGCCTTGAGCGCCTGCGCGGGCTAGCGACGACGCGTAGGGAGGCATGACGTTGTCGGGATGAATCCCGACCCACCGCGCCCGTAGGTCGGGATTCATCCCGACCGCTATCCGACCGCTATCTCCGGCCAAGGTACAAGAGCCCGCTCGCGGGCGATGCCGTTGTACCGGATGCGTACCAACCCACGGCACCCGTGAACTACTCGGCTGCCGCCTCCGGCGCGTCTCTGGCCGTCCATTTCTTCAGCCAGGCGTTCACCGTGTCGTGCCACTGCACGCTGTTGTGCGGTTTCAGCACCCAGTGGTTTTCGTCCGGGAAGGTCAGGAATTCGCTGGGGATGCCACGGCGCTGCAACGCGGTGAACGCGCCCAGGCCCTGGGTGATCGGGATGCGGAAGTCGTCGTCGCTGTGCACCACCAACATCGGCACGCGCCAGTCCTTGACGTGGTCGATCGGATTGAACTTCTCGTAGTTCTGCGGTACCTCGAACTGCGGGCCGCCGTTCTCTTTTTCCTCGAACCACAGCTCTTCGGTGGCGTAGTACATCATGCGCGCATCGAATACACCGTCGTGGTCGACCAGGCACTTCCACGGCTGGTTCCACACGCCGGCCATCCAGTACACCATGTAGCCGCCGTAGCTGGCGCCCAGCGCGCAGGCGCGGTCGCCGTCGAGGAACTTGTACTTGTCCAGCGCGGCCTTCCAGCCCAGCTTCAGGTCCTCCAGCGGCTTGCCGCCCCAGTCGCCGGAGATCGAATCGGTGAACTTCTGGCCGTAACCGGTGGAACCGTGGAAGTTGATGGTGACCACGGCAAAGCCCTGGCCGGCATAGGTCTGCGGATTCCAGCGGTAGCTCCAGCCGTTGGTCATCGCACCTTGCGGGCCGCCGTGGATGATGAACGCGACCGGGTAGGTCTTGCCCTGCTGGTAGTCGACCGGCTTGACCACGTAACCCTGCACGGTTTCGTTGTTCCAGCCTACGAAGTTGAAGAACTGGAAGTCGCCGACCTTGGCCTCCTTCAGATCCTCGGCATTGAAATGGGTGACCTGTTTCAGGCCTGCACCATCAGCCTTGGCCAGGTACAGATCGGCCGGCCGCTGCAGGTCATCGCGCGCCAGCAACAGCTTGCCGGCCGCGAGCGAATAGCCGCTCACCGTGCCCTTGCCGGAGAGACTGCGCACCTGGCCATTGGTCGGATCGATCGCGAACAGCGGGTGCTGGCCCTCGTCGTCGGTCGTGGTGTACAGGGTCTTGCCGTCGGCGGAAATCGTCAGCCCGCCGGGCGAACGATCCCACTGCGGATCCACCTCGTGGATCTCGCCGGTGGCCAGGTCCATCGCCTTGATCGCGAAACGATCCGCCTCGAAGCCCGGGGTTTTCATCGCCAGGTAATAAAGCGTCTTGCCGTCGGGCGAGGGCACCGGGTACGCGTCCCAGGCCTTGTTCCCGGCGGTGAGGTTGGTGGGCTTGGCGGAGCCATCCACCGGCACGCGGTAGATGTCGAAATTGGTCGACCACGGCTCGGTGGTGCCGGCAATGCGCACGTCGAAATACACGCTCTTGCCATCCGGCGCGAAGGCGAACTCGCTGTCGTCGCCGAACGGCTTGCTGGGCACGTCGCCATCGATGCCGCGGGTCAGCAGGGTCGGCTCGGCCGACAGCTGGCCATTCGCACCGAAGGTTCCCACGAACAACTGGTTGCGCCGCCCATTGGACCAGGTGTCCCAGTGCCGCACGAACAGCTTCTTGTAGAGCGTGCCGCTGGCCTTGTCATCCTTGCGCGCCTGGATGCGCTGTTCGGTGCAGGCCAGCGTGGTGCAGTCGGTGAACACCTCGTAGGAAAGCAGCACCCGCTTGCCGTCGGGCGACAGCTTGAAACCGCCCAGATCCAGCGGTGCATGGGTGACCTGCACCGCCGCGGCGTGCCCGGCGAGATTCAGGCCGTCCTTGCCGCCGAGGTCGACTTGCCACAGCTGCCCAACATCCCCGGCCTGCGCCATGAAATACAGACTGTGTCCATCCGCCGACCAGCGCGCCGACGAGCCCTTGTCGACCACCTTCACCGGCTTGGCACCCTTGCGCGCCAGATCCAGCACGTAGATCGAGTTGACACCCTTGTTCGCCGCGTAATCCGTGCTGCGCACACCGAACGCCGCATAACGCCCATCCGGCGACAGCTGCGGGTCGCTGACCCGATCCATCATCACCAGGTCGCGCACATTGAACGCATGCGAGCCCTGCGCCTTGACGAAACTGGTGTCGACGACGTCCCCGGCCAACACGGGCGACACCGCCAGGGCAAGCAGCAAAGCGGCTATCAGAGGTTTCATGGGGGGTTCCTGCGGCTGGAGTCGAAACGACGACGGTACGGGGCTGTCTCACAACAGGCAAGCCCTTGCGCCAACCAGCCCGACTGTGACGTCGGCTACGCTGCTTTGCGCAGGGTGAAATCGACATGCACGGCGTCGTAGGGAAACGAAACACCTCCGCTAGTTCGATCAAGTACGCCAGCATGGACGAGCGCCGTCACATCGCCATGAACAGCTTTGACATCGCGGCCGACACGGCGGGCCACTTCGCGGATCGCCAGCTCACCTTGACCTGTCATGGCATGCAGGATTTCCCATCGTTTGGCGGTCAGCACTTTCCAGAGCAGGTCAATCGACGTGAACGAAATAAACGTGCCCTGCGCCTCGCCCTGGAAAGCGGCGGCCATGCGCCGCTTGGTTGCCTCAACTGAAGAAACACCGAGCGTCACTGTTTTCATTGCTCTGCCCTCCACGTTTCAATGTCGTTCCAGAAATCGGCTTTCAGCGTGGCCAGGTCAATGAACTGATAGGTCACTTCGCGATCGGCAACATGCTTGTGGTCGCCTTTGCCAGCTTCGTTGTCGTATCGCAGTACGCAGACGGCCCAGCAAGCATGTACATAAATCGATGGAGCGACTAGGATAGTCGCAGGTAGTGCTCATTGCTACGGAGGCGATCTCATGGGAATGCCAACATCCATCAAGCTCGACGATCATTTAAAAGGGCGGCTGCAACGTCTGGCCGAATCGCGCAGGCGATCGACACACTGGATCATGCGCGAAGCGATCGAACAATACGTCGAACATGAAGAAAAGCGCGAAAGCTTCAAACAGGATGCGCTGCTCGCCTGGGAGCAACATCAGCAGAACGGCAAGCACCTGACCCTTGAAGAAGCTGACGCCTGGCTGGCGAAGCTGGAAAGCGGCGAGGACGTGGAGCTTCCCGCTTGCCACCGCTGATCTGGACCCCGCCAGCACTGCTCGACGTGCAGCGGCTTTATCGCTTCCTCGCGCCCAAGGATGCCACCGCAGCACAACGCGCGGTACAAGCCATTCGCGCCGGGGTCAGAATCCTGGCGCAGCAGCCGAGAGTCGGCCGACCGGTATCCGATATGGACCCGGAATTTCGGGAATGGCTGATCGACTTCGGAAGCAGCGGCTATGTCGCGCTGTACCGCTTTGACGGCGAAGCAACAGCGATCCTCGCTGTTCGACACCAGAAGGAAGCCGGCTATTGATCGGGCGATCGGAGCGCCGGCATCCTGCCGGCACGCTTTTGGCGGACAGGATGCCCGCGCTCCCAGTCGGCGCGTGACGGAGGGGCGCCGTGCGGGAATACAAAAGCAATCCGCTCGGCATCGCCGCACTCCCAGCTCGCACAAGGAGAATGCCCGTGTCCGTCCAGCAAGTACGCGTTGCGCTGGCAAAGTATCCGGCGATTGAGTTGGCTATCGTGTTCGGGTCGATCGTCTGCGGCCAGGCCCAGGCCGACAGCTGCCCATGCACTGACCTTCCTCGCTGGCAGGTGACTCTTCCGACGAGCCCGGCTTGGGTACATCGATTCCGGCGAGTCAGTTTGACCCAAGAGCTCTTGCGGGCGGCGTTGGAGGCCATGTTGCATCATGGCTGGGTGGGTATCACACTAGGCTACAGAAAAACCTGTAGGTGGACTGGGTGATGAGCAATCTCAAACAGACGAAAATAGTGCGTAAAGTGGGCAAGAAGGCCGCGGTCGTCGAGGCCGAGCATTCAGTGGCGGGCATGGTGCGCACGCAGTCACACCCGCGCGACAGTGGCACCAACAGGGTCAAGATCGCCCACCATCGCGGCGTCAACGTCCTGCTGGTGAAATACGCTGACAAGAGAACGGGTAACGTCGTCGTGGATCGGCTGGTTGACGGTACCGGATTCACCAAGAAGAACCTGGCGGGCACGCTTGGCATCAGCATGGATGCGATGTACCGCGCGAATCGGGTCAACTCGCCCGCCACGCAAGTGCGAATGCGCGAGATGCTTGAAATTCTCGGGCGCATCACGGACTGGGCCGGGGGTGAAGTGCAGGCGATGGCCTGGTACCGAGGCCAACCGATTCCGGCATTCGGAGGTCGTACCGCCGAGTCCCTGGTCAAGTCCAATCAAGCGGGGCCATTGCGTGACTATCTGGACCACATGGCGATGGGCGGCTTTGCTTGAGGTTCGAGGGAAAATCCTACCGGGGTCATGACCCGCAGTGGGCTTTCACGCCGTTGTCCGGTGACGGCGCTGCGGTCCATGGCGGGCGCTTCAATCCCAAGGGTGTCCCAGCGCTTTACCTGGCGTTATCCCCCATGGGGGCGATCAACGAGGTGTGCCAGGGTTTTGCAGCCCGCATCGCCTCGATGACCCTCGTCGAATACGACGTCGACTGCACAGACATCGATGACTTGACCGATGCGTCGACTCGCGCAGCGTTGGTGATTTCGAAAGCGGACATGGCTTGCAACTGGGGCGAGAAGGCGCTGATCCTTGGCAAGACGCCCGCATCATGGGTGATCGCGATGCGGCTCATCGCGGGCGGTTCAGCCGGGATCATCGTGCCAAGCTACGCCCCGGAGGCAACTTCCGACCACCTGAATCTCGTGCTGTGG
>DASRUB010000203.1:0-4387 GCA_035655635.1 Rhodanobacter sp.
CGTGGGTCGGCGCGGTCACGCTCAATGGCGTTCCGCTGGATCGGCCGACTATCCGGCACGCCCAGATCCTGGCTGGCGGCGAACTGCATTTCCGCATGCAGTCGACACCGGATAAAAAATGGGGCGCTGACTACGCGCCAACGTCCAAAGTGGAGAGCGTGGGCAACGATTGAGGGCCAACCGCCACTGGGAGCGCGGGCGTCCCGCCCGCTCAAAGCATGCCGGCAAGATGCCGGCGCTCCATTTGCGCGTCCGACTCGCCCACTGGGAGCGCGGGCGTCCCGCCCGCCAGAGGCATGCCGGCGAGACGCCGGCGCTCCGTATGTCACAGCCCGACAGGCTGCCGCCACCGTGCGCCAGCGTGGCGCGCGGACGTGCCAGAATACGGGAAGCTGACGGGACGGATGTGCAGATGGCCGGAGTCAAATGAAATTCAGCGGCATCATCCGCTGGCGGGTTGCGGGGCTGTTGCTGGCGATGCTGATCATCGTGGGGCTGCCCTACATCGTCACCAACGAGAATGCACGGTCGACCCAGGTGGCCAGCGCCTGGGTCACCCATTCGACGGCGGTGCGGGCGCTCGCCTTTCGAATTGCCAACACCGTTCACGACAGCGAGGCGGCGACCTATCGGGTGTTTGCCGGCGATGGCGATGCGGCCACCCAGGCGCGCGCGACCCGGGCCAGCACGAATGTGCCGGCACTGTTCCAGCAGCTCAGGTCCATGACCAGCGACAACCCGGAGCAGCTGATCCTGATCGGTGCCCTGGAAACCAGCGTCAACGGACGTCTCACCCTGATGCACCAGGCGCTGCTGCAATTGCAACACGGCGATGCGACCGGTGCGCGTGAATCGCTGCGCACGGCAGGCGATCTGTTTCCAGTCAACGCCAAGTTGGAGGGAATCGTCCAGAACGAGAATCAGCTGTTGGCGGTACGTGCAAAAGCCGCCTCGGACCGGGCCCGCAGCGGGCAGTTGGTGCTCGCCATCACCGCGCTGGCACAGCTGCTGCTGCTGGCGATCATCGTGGTGGCTTCCGAAAAGCAGATCGGCCGGCGACTGTTGGCCGAAACCCGCGAAGGCCGGGCGGTGCATCGTTCGCGGCTGATCCTGCAGTCCGTACGTGAGCCCATCGCGCTGTTCGACGCGAACCTGCGCAGCCTGTTGGTGAACAATGCCTTCAGCGAACTGTATGACGAGGATCTGCAGCACGTATCGCGCCCCCTGGCCGAGATCGGCGGCGGCGTATGGAACGACGCCGTGCTGTTGCAACGGCTCAGGGATGTCCTGCTGCGTGATCGCGAGCTGTGGGATTACGACGTGGTGCAGCGCGTCGACGACGAGCAGGAGCGGCACGTGGTGGTCAACGCGCGCCGTCTGCAACTGCAGGAGAGCGACGAACCCACCTTGCTCATGACGGTAAGCGACGTGACGGTGCGCGCGCTGACCGAACAGCAGGTGACCGAGCTCAACCGTCAGCTGGAGGGCAAGATCGCGCAGATCTCGGACATCAACCGCGAACTGGAGGCGTTCAGTTATTCGGTATCGCATGACCTGCGCGCGCCGCTGCGCCATGTGGCCGGCTTCGTACGCAAGCTGGAACGGCACCTGGGCGACCAGGTCGACGACCGGGCCGCCCATTACATCGGCGTGATCGACAGCTCGGCCCAGCGCATGGCCCAGCTGATCGACGACCTGCTGGTTTTCTCGCGGCTGGGCCGCGGTCCGCTGCGGCTGCAGGCGGTGGACATGCAGTCACTGGTTGAGGAGGCGCGTTCGCTGGCCGAAACGGGGCAGGAAGGCCGCCGCATCATCTGGACGATCGATTCACTGCCGATGGTGATCGGCGATGCCAATATGCTGGGCACGGTGTGGCAAAATCTGCTCGGCAATGCGGTCAAGTACACCGGGCACTGCGAAGTGGCGCGCATCGAGGTAAGTGCACGTCGCGGCGCTCGAGGCGATTATGAGTTCACCGTGGCAGACAATGGCGCCGGCTTCGACATGCAATATGCGGACAAGCTGTTCGGTGTGTTCCAGCGCTTGCATCGGGCCTCGGAATATCCTGGCAATGGCATCGGCCTGGCCAACGTGCGCCGCATCGTGACGCGCCATGGCGGCCGGGTCTGGGCCGAGGCCGAACCGGAGCAGGGTGCAAGGTTTCATTTCTCGCTGCCGGCCACCGACGTGGCTGGGGCACACAACGGAGAGTCGGCGGCATGATCAAGAAAGAGCTGCGCACCGTGCTGCTGGTGGAAGACAGCGTGGCAGACGCCGAGATGGCGATGGACGCCCTGACCGATGCGCACCTGGCCAATCCCGTGGTGCATGTGGAAGACGGTGTGGACTGCCTGGATTACCTTTACATGCGCGGCGCCTGGGCCGGGCGCGAGCCGGGCGATCCGGCGGTGGTGCTGCTGGACATCAAGATGCCGCGCATGAACGGGCTCGATGTGCTGACCCAGATGCGCGCGGACGAGCGGATGCGGCGGATTCCGGTGGTGATCCTATCTTCCTCGCGCGAAGAGACCGATCTGGCACGCAGCTGGGATCTTGGCGCCAACGCCTATGTGATCAAGCCGGTCGATGTGGACCAGTTCTTTGAGGCCGTGCGGACCCTGGGGCGGTTCTGGGCGGTGCTGAACGAGGCGCCCGAAGCGGATTGAAGGGATTGGCGCACAATGACTGGATCAGGGAGCGCTGCGGCGGACGGCGTTCATGCGATGGCTGCGCACCGCCATGACAGCGATGGGGAACAACATGCCTAACCGGCACTCTCGGGCGATGCCGACCATTCGCGTACTGCAGGTGGAGGACAGCGAGCTTGATGCCGAGCTGGTGCTGGCCGAACTGGAGGCCGACGATATCCACTATGAGGTCCGCTTGGTCGACGACAAGGCGGGCTATCTCGCGGCGCTGGAGGAATTCGCCCCGCACATCGTGTTGTCCGACCTGAGCCTGCCGCGTTTCTCCGGCCAGCATGCGCTGGAGCTGCTGCGCAAACGCGATGAGGACCTGCCTTTCATCTTCGTCTCCGCCACGCTGGGCGAAGAGGCGGCGATCGAGGCGCTGCGCAACGGCGCCACCGATTACATCCTCAAGCAGAACCCCGCCCGGCTGGCCAGCGCCGTGCGCCGTGCACTGGCTGAAGTCGACGCACGCAAGGCCAACCGCCGAGCCGAGCTGGAGTTGATCCGCGCCCAGCGTTTCGAGAGCCTGGCGATGCTCGCTGGCGGACTCAGCCACGACCTGCGCAACCTGCTGCAGCCGCTGCTGCTGGCCGGCGACAGCCTGCAGGATTACCAGGACGATCCGCGCCTGGCGCGGCTGGGCAAGCTGGTGCGCGACTGCGGCAAGCGCGGCCTGGACATGGTGCACTCGATGCTGTCGTTTGCGCGCGGCGCGCGGCGCGCCGAGCAGGTGCGGCTGGGCGCGTTGTTCAATGCGTTCGAGTTGTTGATGCAGGGCAGCGTTCCGCGTTCGGTGGCGATGGAACTGGTGGTCGACGACCCGGAGCTGTCTTTCGAAGGCAACCACACCGAGTTGCAGCAATGCCTGCTGAATCTTTGCCTGAACGCGATCCAGGCGATGCCCGATGGCGGCAAGTTGCGCATCGAGACTTCGCAAACCCGCCTGGACGAAGGCTTCTTCCTGGACGAAGAGCAGCCACGGAGTGGGCGCTATCTTTGCATCAGCGTGATCGATGGAGGTCCGGGCATGGGCCAGGACGTGCTGGAGCATCTGTTCGAGCCGTTCTTCACCACCAAGGAGACCGGTACCGGCCTGGGTCTGCTTTCGTGCAAACGCATCGTCGCCAGTCATGGTGGCGTCATGCGGGTGGACAGCAAGCGCGGCCGTGGCACCCGTTTTGACCTGTACATGCCGCTGGAGGAACTGATCGCTGACGTCGCCTCGCTGGAGGACATGGAGGGTCTGGAGGGTTGCGCCGAACGCGTGCTGGTGGTGGTGGAAGAGGCCGGCCAGCTGTCGATGTTGTCCGACACGCTCGACACCTGGGGTTACCAGGCCCATGCCAGCCAGAGCGGTACGGCTGCGCTGCAGTGGATAGAGGCCGGTGGCCTGCCCGACCTGGTCGTGCTGGACGCGGACATGAACCTGTTCACCGGCGTGCGCACCCTGGCCGCCCTGATCGACCGGGGCTACCAGGGCGGCGTGATCCTGCTGGCGCGCGCGGACGCCCCCCCGGATCTGCACGAGCTGCCGCCGCTGAAGCGGTTGCACCTGATCGACAAACCGGTTACCACCCCGGCGCTGCTGCGCGTGCTGCGCAAGGCGCTCAACGAGGTAATCGATGGAGGCCGGGGCGGCGAAAACAAGTGACGTCGAGCGTCAAGGATGCCCTGATCCATTCAGCACAGGCGGCATG
>DASRUB010000204.1:0-13205 GCA_035655635.1 Rhodanobacter sp.
ATGGGATGGCGGCGTCCCGGCCCAGCTATCTGCCGCAGGCCGCCTGAGACCGAACCTTGCCGGCCAACGACCCAGCACTAACGATCCTCACTTTCCCAAGGACCATCATGCTCTTCGAACCTCTCGTCACCGCCTCCCTCCAACTCGCCAACCGCGTCGTGATGGCGCCGATGACGCGCAGTCGTGCCGTCGATGCCAACACCCCCAACGCCTTGATGGCCGAATACTACGGCCAGCGTGCCTCGGCCGGCCTGGTCATCACCGAGGGCACCTCGCCGTCGCCCAACGGCCTGGGCTATGCACGCATTCCCGGACTCTTCAATGAGGCACAGGTGCGTGGATGGAAGGCAGTCACCGACACGGTGCACGCCCGGGGCGGCAAGATCTTCGTGCAGCTGATGCACACCGGCCGCGTGACGCATCGGGCGAATCTGCCTGCCGGCGCGGAAGTGCTCGGTCCGATGGCCGATGCCTGCCCTGGCGAGATGTACACCGACGCGCAAGGCATGCAACCGCACAGCACGCCGCGCGCGATGACCGCCACTGACATCGCCCATGCCGTTGACGAATATGCGAAGTCGGCGCAACTCGCCATCGAGGCGGGATTCGATGGCGTCGAGTTGCATGCCGCCAACGGTTATCTGATCGAGCAATTTCTCAACGCGCATGTCAATCAGCGCACCGATGATTACGGCGGCAGCATCGAGGGTCGCAATCGTTTCGCGCTCGAGGTCGCGCGTGCCACCGCAGCCGCCATTGGCGCCCAGCGCGTCGGGATCCGGCTGTCGCCTTACGGCGCGCTCAATGGCACGGGCACGTTCCCTGAGGTCGAGGCTCAGTACCTGACGCTCACGCACGAACTGTCGAAGCTGGGCTTGCTGTATGTCCACTTGCTCGACCACTCGGCGATGGGCGCGCCGCCGGTGCCGGCTGAGTTCAAATCACGGCTACGTTCCGCGTTCCATGGCTTGTTCATCCTAGCCGGCGGCTTCGATCGTGCCGGTGCCGAAGTTGCCCTGAAAGCAAGCCAGGCCGATCTCATCGCCTTCGCCAAGTCATTTCTCGCCAACCCCGACTTGGTGCAGCGCATGCATACGGATGCAACGCTGAATGCCATCGACATGACCACGTTCTACACGCCGGGTTCGAAGGGCTACACCGACTACCCGGTCCTCGCCGACTCCAGCGCCCAGTAAGGCTGACGGGGCCGCCCACAGACGCGGCCCCGCTTTCCGCACCACGCTTTCCAGCGTGGGTTCACCCAATCAAGAGAGCAATTGCATGACTACCCATTCCACCGTCTTCATTACTGGCGCCTCCTCCGGCATCGGCGCCACCTATGCCGAGCGCTTCGCGCGTCGCGGCCACGATCTCGTACTGGTGGCCCGCGACAAGGCGCGCCTGGACACGCTCGCAGCCAGCCTGCGCCAGGCGCATGGCATCACCGTCGATGTCCTTCAGGCCGACCTCACCCAGTCCAACGACCTAGCCGCCACAGAGGCCCGCCTGCGCGATGACGCGCGAATCGGCATCCTCATCAACGCCGCCGGGGCCACCCAGTCCGGCAGCTTCATCGACCAGGCGACCGACGACGTCGCCCGGATCGTCGCGCTCAACACGACCGCGCTGGTCCGACTCGCCAGCGCCATCGCGCCGCGGCTTGCGCAGGCCGGCGCAGGGGCGATCGTCAATATCGGCTCGGTGGTGGGATTGGCGCCGGAATTCGGCATGTCGGTCTACGGTGCCACCAAGGCCTTCGTGTTGTTCCTCTCCCAAGGTCTGAGCTTGGAGCTCACGCCCAAGGGGGTCTATGTCCAAGCCGTGCTCCCGGCGACAACCCGCACAGAGATCTGGGAGCGTGCAGGCATCGACGTCAATGCGCTGCCCGAGGTGATGGAAGTGGACGATCTGGTGGATGCAGCGCTAGTCGGCTTCGACCTCCGTGAGCTGGTGACCATTCCGCCATTGCACGACCCCGCCCGCTGGGACACGTTGAATGCCGCGCGGCAGGCCCTTCTGGCCGACATCCGGCAGGCGCACGTCGCAGTGCGGTACCAGCCGGCCTCGTAGGCCATAGGGGAGCAAAGCGCTAGCGATGACGCAGGATAGATGGATCGACGCCCATGCCAAACAGCGAACTGATCATTCATCCCGCTACGGGCCGCGGCGCGGTGTTCCAGTTCCACGCCGACTTCGTGCAACGAGCGCCTGCGTTTCTTTCTCGCTGATCGGACGACTTGTTCGCTGAAAATCAGGCCATTCACCTAACCCTATCGTCGCGACGCGATCGACGTCGTCCCAATGCAAAACATGCGTCGCGACTCGGTATACAGGACGCTGTCTTGCCAATGCCGTTCCATCTTCCGGCTCAACACTCCTGCGAGGTCAGCCATCCATGTTTACAGCGGATCACTTCAACCGAATCGGCGTCGACCATTTGCCCGGCCGCCTCGGCATCGTCATTACAAACGTCGCTGCGTCCGAAGTCCGTGCGGAGCTATCCGTGCAACCTTCGTTGATGGCACCGAACGGCTACCTTCACGCGGCGAGCGTGATCGCGCTGGCTGATACATCGGCAGGCTACGGTTGTGTCGCGAACCTGCCGGAAGGCGCGTCGGGTTTCACCACGATCGAGCTGAAATCCAACCATTTGGGCACAGCGAAGGAGGGGACGATCGAGTGCGTTGCCACCGCAGCGCATCTGGGCAAGACGACCCAAGTGTGGGACGCCACGGTAACGCACCGCGAATCCGGCAAAACCCTCGCGCTGTTCCGATGCACGCAGATGGTGCTCTATCCAAAGGAACGCGCTTGATGTCCTCGGCGACGCAAGTGCGCCAACATCATCCGCAACTTAAATGAAGCGCTGCTTTTTTGATGTCACTCCGGGAGGCGACACGCCGTCAAGGGATATATCTCTTGGGCACTTGGGCAGCAATGTCCCGTGGCAAGGTCGTCGTCAAGATGAGATAGAGGCGATCAGCAACCGCAACCTCCCCGGATAGCCTGGCTAGCGCCAGTTCTCACTCGACGAAGGAGAACGAGTTGAATACACACAACCCCTAACAAGGGCAAGCGCGCGTTGGTGGCCGGCGCATCCAGCGGCATTGGCGCGGCCATCGCGCGTGAGCTCGCGGCGCTCGGCATTGATCTCGTGCTGACGGCGCGGCGCCGCGACGCACTCGACGCGGTCGCGGCGACCTGCAAGGGCGTGAAGGTCGATATCGTCACTGCCGATCTCGGCAAGCCCGATGCCGCGCGCGCTGTGGGACGCCGCGATCGCCGGCGGTCCGATCGACATCCTGATCAACAACGCCGGGTTCGGCTATTTCCGCCGGTTCGACGAGGTCGACTGGGCGCGCGACGCGGAGCTCGTTCAACTCAACATGACCTCGCTGGTCGCGCTCGCGCGATGCTTCGTTGACGCGCACAAGGCAAGCACCGGACCCGCGCACATGTTGAACATTTCGTCGACCGGCGCCTGCCAGTCACTATCGAACATGGCGCTGTACGCCGCGTCGAAGACGTTCGTCCGCAACTTCAGCGAGGGTCTCCATGATGAGCACCGCGGCACGCCGCTGTCGGTAACATGCATCTGGCCTGGCGGTACCGAAACCGCGTTCCACGCCGCGTCCGGCGGGGGCGACTACTCGTGGATCGCGAATGCGTCGACGAACTCCAGCCCTGCTCGTAACAGAATCGACGCTAGTCATCGCTGCCGTATTGCCTCTGTCTTGCCGTCACTCTCGGAAAAATTGACTTCCCCGAAGCGGCCGTTCGCGACCGACCGAAATGGGTCGATAGCAGTCATTCTTGGCGAGGAATTGGGTAGGGATGTTTCTAGCCACGAAATATGTTTTGCTGCACTTTGCTTTGCTCAGGGGCGCGTGCCGGGGCACTCAGCCGACTGACGGTTCAGCCCTTCAGCATCCTTCTCGAAGCTGACCGAAAACGGCTTGCCGTCCTGCCACTTCACGGGCAGGACGTACAGGGAGTCGAAGTCAACGTCACTATTCGATATAGTGTGTATGATACACATCATGAATAGCAAAGCCCTGATCCTGCTACTCCAGACCCACGGCTTTGTTGTCATCGGCGTTCGCGGCAGTCACCACAAACTGCGCAACGCCGCGAACGTGACGGTGATCGTTCCGCATCCAAAGAAAGATTTAGGCAAAGGACTTGTTGCCGCCATCCTGAAACAAGCCGGCCTCTAGGGCAGGAAGGACACCTTATGCGTTACCCCATTGCTATCGAACTCGGCAGCGCCAAGTCGGCTTACGGCGTGGTGGTTCCCGATCTGCCGGGATGCTTCTCGGCGGGCGACACCATGGACGAAGCCATCAGCAACACCGAAGAGGCGATCCTGGCATGGATGGAGACGGAAGAAACGCTGTCTCCGCCACGCGCATCCAGGATCGAAACCTTGCGCCGTCGTCCGGAATACAAGGGCTGGGCGTGGGCTTTCGCCACGGCCGATCTTGCGAAGCTCAACGACAAGGCTGTTCGTATCAACGTGACCATCCCCGAACGGGTGCTGCATGCGATCGACGGATTTGCCCAGTCGCAAGGAGAGTCGCGCTCAGGTTTTCTTACTCGTGCCGCACTGGAAGTGATGCACGACCAGACCTGACTTCGCAGTCTCGAACGGCATCAAGATCGGGTTGAGTTCCGTGATTTGGTAGATGGCGGGTTTGTTGCTGGCCCGCTCGCAAATTCAGTGCCGTGCGTCGGGGCACTCAGCCGACTGACGGTTCAGCCCTTCAGCATCCTTCTCGAAACTGACTGAAACCGGCTTGCCGTTCTGCCACTTCAGACGCAGGACGTACAGCGAGTCGTAGTCATCGTCGGGCCAGGGCGGTACCTGCTGTGCCTTGCCCCCGACAGTTGAAACCAGCTGTTGCACGGCTTGCCAAGCAAGATTGTGTTCCCACGCCACGTAGATCGTCGCCGAACTGTAGACGGGATTGAGCAGCTCATGCTCCAGCTGCTTGATCTGCTGGAGTCCGAGCGAGGTGTTGACCGGCAGGCCCAGGCGAATGGCGGTCGGCTCGATGGTGGCCAGCGGGCGCACGTAGTTGTATTCGACGCCCTTGTCTTTCGCCGTGGCTCCCGGATCGGGCGCATAGATCGCGGTGGGTGTGCCGAACTTCGCCTGCAACACCTGCGGCAGCGCCAAGGCGCGATTCAGGCCCTGACAGTCGAGTTGACCGAGCCCAAGCGGCGGTTTTTCGCCGTGACGCAGGAACACGATGGTCTGGTCGGCGTGGGCCATCGGCATCAGCAGGGTGAACGCCAGAGCAGCAAGCAGCACAGCGAGCGACTTCGTCATATCGACTCCTTGCCCGACGGGGCCAGAACGATGCGCGAGTGTATCGCGCCAGATCCAGTGCCGTAGCCCGCGACAGCATTCGCGCACAGGGTGCGCTTCTGCCAGGCGGGTGCCTACCGGTGATAGACGAACGCGATCGACTCATTCCACTGCGTGCGCGAGCCGAAGCGCGTTACCAGCGGGCTGTTGCCGGCTTCGCCGAGCAGGCGGCCGTAGACGACGGCCAGTGCGAAGCCGGTGTGCTTGCTGGTGGGCACGAACAGGTCGTATTCCAGCGCAGCGAGCTGGCTGCCAGCGGCAGGTTGCCACGGCGGTACGGCGAGCGCGTCTGCCTGGGTGGGGCTGATGCCGAAGAAGCGATTCATGGCGGCGCCATTCATCGCCTGCCAGCTCAGCTGCAGCGAATGCTGCAGCAAACCTACGGCTGGTAGGTCCCATTCGCCGTAGAGCTTCAGATAGGCACCGGCGCCCTGGGTGTCGTGGCTGAGGTCGCCGCCGATGTCGATCTGTCGGCTGAGTTGCCATTCGAGGTAGCCGCCCAGAGCCAGCCGTGGCGCCAGCGGCTTGATCCGATGGCGCAGGGCGCCGAGGTCGTTGCTTTCGCGACCCCATTGGTAGTCGCCGTAGATACCGCCGTGCAGTTCCGAGCCGCCGATCAGGTCGACGTGCAGACCGTCCTGGGTGGACAGGCTGAGGTGGTTGGGGATCTCGATGTCGATGTAGGGGATCGGCTGGTAGCGCGAACTCCTGGCGCCGGCCCAGCTCGGCAGGTGTTCCACCCCGACGCCGGCGGCCCATGTCGTTTGGCTGCCTGTCGGCTGGCTGTCGGTGTCGGCCATGCACGCGTTGGTCCACAGGCTGGCGAGCAGGCCAGCGCACAGTGCCAGGCGATGGAATCGAGCGGTTGGCCGGGAGATGCAGATCATGGGGGCGCCAGCATAGCGTCTCGCATGGCCGTCGGGACGTGGCGATGGGCTGACGCTCAGCATCCGTTCCGTCGACGTGTGGGGATGGGCGACTGGCGCCACCGATGCAGCGCGACAGCCGCCGAGCCGATGGGAGTCCGGGCATGCGCTACGCTGGCTCGGGTCAGCCAGCCAGCTAAGCGTTTCGCAAGCCGGTTGCGAGACAGTGGCGGCCAGGTCGGGCACGGCGACGCGACATGAAGGAGGTCGGATGCACATCATCCTGGTGGAAGACGATCCGCAGCTGGGCGCGGCGATCCAGCGCGCGCTGGAGCGGCTCGCCTACACGGTCAGTTGGCTGCGCAATGGCCGCGAGGCCCTGATCGCGCTGCGCGACGAGACCGCCGATCTGGTGTTGCTCGATCTGGGTTTGCCCGGCATGGACGGGCTGGAGGTATTGGTCGAGGCACGCCGGGCCCACGTGAGCACACCGGTGATTGTGATGACCGCTCGCGATGGCCTGCAGGCGCGCGTGCATGGGCTGGATGCCGGCGCGGATGACTATCTGATCAAGCCTTTCCATCTGGATGAGTTGTGCGCGCGGATCCGCTCACTCAGTCGTCGTAGCCAGGGGCTGGCGGCCAACCGCATCGAGGCCGGTGCGGTGGTGCTGGACCTGGGCACCTCGCAGGTGACGTATCGCGGCGAGGCGGTCGAACTCACCCGGCGCGAGTTTGCGCTGTTGCAGTTTTTGCTGGAGCGCGCCGGTCGGCTGGTGCGCCGCGAGAGTCTGATCAATTCGCTCTATGGCCTGGACAACGTGGTCGGCAACAACGCGCTGGAAGTGTTGATCCATACACTGCGCAAGAAGCTCAGTTATGACGCGATCAGGACGGTGCGCGGCTTCGGCTACATGATCCCGCGGGAGGTCGAATGATCCGGACGAGCCTGCGCGGTCGACTGCGCTGGCTGATCATTCTGGTGATGCTCGTGGTGCTGCTGCCGCTGGCGGTATTCAGCTTCCGGCGCACCATGCAAGAGGTCAATGAACTGTCCGACGGAAGGCTGGCGCAGTCGGCGCGCACGCTGCAGGTCATCATCGGGCAGGAGGGTGCCGAAGCGCTGCCCGGTCGCGATCAGGAAGACAAACTGGTGCCGATCGAGGTGCCGGGAGCCCCGGCCATGCAGCGACGCAGGTACTCGTTTGAATCCGAAGTCGGCTTTCAGGTGTTCGACGCATCTGGCCGGTTGATCATGGCCACCGCCAATCTCTCTGCGTTGCCGCCTCCCCGAGTCGGAGATGCGAATTTTCGAGACATCGACGCCCGCGGGTATCGCTGGCGTTTGTTCACCCTCAAGGACAAGGCCGATGGCGTGGTGATCCGCACAGGCGAACGCTACGACAGCCGTCACGACATCCTGCGTGCGTTGTGGTTCGACCATGCCTTGTCGTTACTGATCGGCTTGCCGCTGCTGGGGTTGCTGGTGGGCTGGGCGGTCAAGCGCGGACTGCGTCCGCTGGAGTCGCTGACCGGGGCGCTGGGCTCGCGCCCGCTGGGCAGCCGCGAGCCGATCGTGCTGGAACATGCGCCCCTGGAGTTGCGGCCCGTACTCGATGCACTGAACGGGCAGCTGCAACGTCTCGCCGATGCACTGGAACGCGAGCACCGCTTCAGCGCCGATGTCGCGCATGAGCTGCGCACGCCGCTGGCCTCGATCATGCTGAACATCGAAAGCGCCACGGCCACCAGCGATCCTGCGGAGGCCGCCACCAGTCTGGCGGGTGCACGACACAACGTGGCCGCGCTGGCCCGGCGCGTCGAACAACTGCTGGCACTGGCGCGGCTGGAATCCGGCATGGCGTTGGAACAACGCCGGTCGATCGACCTGGTCGGTGTCGCCGTCGACGTGATCGAGGAACTGACGCCAGTGATCGCCGAGAGCGGCGCGGAGCTGGGCTTTACCCATGACAGCCATGCAGTATGGGTGCGTGGGCACGAGGCGGCACTCGCAGCCCTGCTGCGCAATCTCATTGAGAACGCCATGCGTCATGTGCCCGCGGGCGGCCAGGTGCAGCTATCGCTGTCGCAAGACGTGGAGTTCACCGTCATCGATGTGGCCGATGACGGGCCGGGCATACCGCCCGAGCGCCGCGCCGCGGTATTCGCGCGCTTCCATCGCGAGTCCGGCAGCCGCGGCGAAGGCTACGGCCTGGGGCTGTCGATCGTGCAACGGGCGGCCGAGCTGCATGGCGCCAGCATCGAATTGCTCGACTCGCCATTCGGTCGCGGGCTGCGGGTGAAGGTGAGCATTCCGCGGCAGACCTGACGCTGCGCGGTCGTCTGGTGTCTTCGGCGGGGCCAAGCCGTGAGCACCAGGCTTCGATCGCACAGTATTGGCGCCGGCCTTAAGCGGAATGAAAGACGGCCAGCACAAGACTACCCGTCTGGAACTCCATTCAGCCCCGCGACGAAGAGTAGACGCGGATTCAGCGTGGGTGCACCATTTCCAGCCGTAGCCGTTATGGCTCGGGTGCGGAGCTCCGTCAGCTCCAGTTGGGATCCTCGTGAGAACCACTTGCAGCCCTGTGGTGGTGCGCTTCGGTCGCCTCGGCGATACGGTGCTGCTGCAGCCATTGCTGCACAAGCTGTGCTTGCGCTATGGCCAGCCCTGCCACCTGCTGGCGCTGGGTGACTGGCCGTTGGCGCTGTTCTCGGCCCAGCCGGAAGTAGGCCATTGCATTCCACTGACAACCCAGTACGGGCCGTTGTGGATGCGTCCGGGCCGCTGGCGGGCTACCTTTGAGTTGAGCCGTCTGCACGACTGTCCGTTCTACATCGCCGAGCCAGCCTTTCGCGCACGCACGAAGTTGCGACCCATGTTGAAGCTGGCTGGCATAGTGCCGGAGCACTGCCAGTTCATCGAAGATTTGCCGGCGTGCGAGGACGAGCACTGGCTCGACTGGCTGGCGCGCTTCAGCGACACCACGCCGACGGCGTTTCGCGAACGATGGGAATCCGGATCACTCGAGCCATGCGGGGCGCCCGAACTGCGCGTGAGCGAGGCGGAACGGGCCGATGGCAAGCGTTGGCTGCGTGCGCGCGGACTGGCGCAGCATCCGCTGGTGCTGCTGCAGCCGGCCAACAAGCGCACCATGCGCTGGAACGGGGTGCGTGCGGCTGCTGATGACGTCAAGTCCTGGCCGGCCGAGCGCTGGGCCGCGGTCGCCCGGGCGATACGACAGCAGATGCCGCAGACACGGGTGCTGTTGTGCGGGTCGCCCGCCGAAGCCGGCTATCTGCGCCAGTTGCAGGCCGTGGTTCGCGTCGGGACGCCCGATGTCGAGGTCGCGGCGTTGCCGTTACGATTCCTCAAGGCGTTGCTGGAGACAGCCCACAGCATGATCTCGGTGGATACCGGGCCGGCCCATCTGGCGGCCGCGCTGGGCTGCCCTCTGGTGGTACTTTTCGGTGGCCGCTCCCCGCGCACGTGGGCGCCGCGCAGCGGACGCGGCAGTGAGGTCGCCGTGCTCGGCGGGTTGCCGGACATCCTGCGGGTGGATCAGATCGAGGTTGAGCAGGTGGTCCAGGCGTGGCGCCGATTACCGCTCTGCGGTGCTGCCGCGACAGCATTCGTTGACGGCGACATCAAGGTCGAACGCTCCGCGTTTGAGCGGGGGACAAGCTAAGCACAATCAAAGCCGGACGTGCCAAGGTGCAATTCCCCCTACAAAAAGGCAGGAATGATCATGCGCAGATTTTTCGTGTCAGCGGTGTCGCTGTCGTTGCTCTTGGCTGGAGGCGCAGTTGCAGCCCAGGCGTCGCCAGCGGCAAATCTGAACGCGCAGGCAAAGGTCACCATGAAGGAAGCGCGGCAGATCGCGCTCAAGACCTACCCCGGCAAGGTGGTCAAGCAGGAACTGGAGAAAGAGTCCGGTGGCAGCGGCCTGCGCTATTCGTTCGATATCAAGTCAGCCAAGGCGACGCACGAAGTCGGTGTGGATGCGAAGACCGGCAAGGTGCTGGAGAACTCGGTGGAAGGCGCCGACAACGATTGAGCGCGGGCAACCAGCGCTTCGGTCGATTCAATTGACCGGACCGCCTTCGCGTCTCGCCGTGCCATCCCATGGAATCTGGACCGAAAACCCTCTATCACCGCGCTTTTGACGTCGGCATCGTGCTGAAAGGGCTGGACGGACTGCTCGAGGTGATGGCGGGAATGACGTTGGTGCTCACCACCCAGCCCGCCTTGGTGGGGGCCGTGCATTGGCTCACGCGGCAGGAGTTGATCGAGGATCCGGGTGATCCGGTCGCCAACTGGCTGCTGCATTTCGTGCAGGGGCTGCCGGTGGGCAGTCGCCATTTTGCCGGTGCGTACCTGCTCGGTCATGGCATCGTCAAACTTGGCCTGGTAACCGGACTGTTGCGCGGTGCCCGCTGGTCCTACCCGACAGCCATCGTGATCCTGACAGCCTTCATCGGCTACCAGGGCTATCGATGGATGCAGCAGGCGTCGTTTTTTCTTGCTGCCCTCACCGTGTTTGATGCCTTCATCGTGTTGCTGATCGCCGTGGAGTGGCGCTCCCGCGGGGTCATCGTATGATGAACCGGCGGTGCGTGCTGCCAGCCATTTAACTTGAACCTCACGGGTCAATAAGCGTGCTGAAAGAGACTTCCTTCATGCTGGGGCGATGACCATCCTACACACCATGCGTTCTCTCGTAGCCGCGCCATTACCGGCTGCCGACTCCCTGAAACGCTCGACCTCATGGGATGCGCGGGGGCGTGCGTGGGCGGCCTCGGTCCTGCGCCGGCTGTTCCGTCGGGTCGGTCGCGACTTGTGCGAACCAGGCGGGTTGCCGAAAACCGGCATTCACCGCGTGCTGGTGTGCCGGCCAAACCACCGGCTTGGCAACAGCGTGCTGATCAGTCCGCTGATTGCAGAAATCGAGACGCTCTATCCGGGTGCAGAGATCGACATACTGGGCAGCGTCGCAACCGAATGCCTGTATGCAAATCGATTCAGTGTCCGCACCGTATTCGTGCTGCCACGGAAAATCGCCCGCCATCTGTGGCTGTCAGCGGGCGTGCTGCGCGCACTGCGGCGATGCCGTTACGACCTGGCTATCGATGCCTGCAACGGATCGCAGTCCGGGCGCATCGTGCTGGCTTTGGCGCAGGCCCGGTACAAGCTGGGATTTCCCGACCCGAAACTGAATCCCGCATCGGCGTGGCATGCTCTGGCCTGGCCCGATCATCTGGCGCATCGCAGCGTGTTCCTGCTGCGTCAGGCGTGTGCGGGGGCGACGCAGCCGGGCTACCCGCCGCTCAATCTCGAGCTGACACCCGATGAGAAGCTCGCGGCGGCCCGGGTCATGGCAAGGCTATGCAGTGGCTCGCATGAACCGTGCCGGGCAACGGTGGCGATTTTCCCCAACGCGACCGGTGCCAAGTGCTATGGCGAAGATTGGTGGCGCACCTTCGTGGATACCTTCCAGTCGCTGTGCCCGCAGGTCAGGCTGGTTGATTTGCTGGCGGCGCATGGGCGCTCGCAATTGGGCTCGCGGCTGACACCGTTCTATTCGCAGAACCTGCGGCGGCTGGCCGCCATGACCGCCTGCATGGACGGCGTCATCAGTGCTGACTGCGGCGTCATGCATCTGGCCGCCGCCAGTGGTGTGCCCACGCTGGGGCTGTTTTCGGTCACCGACCCGGCCAAGTACGCGCCCTACGGTGGTGCCAACGCTGCACTGGATACGCGCGGGATGGATGCCGTGGGCGCTGCGACGGCAGCGGCTCGCTGGTGCAGCACGTTGTTGTCGGCGCGAGCGGATGCCCGGCAAGTTTCGAGCTTGCTCGTTCCGTCAGCATAGGGCCTTGCCACGCCCCATCTCACGCATGGCGTGAGTGGGGCCCATGAATTTTCCAGCGTCTGGCGGGATCAGTCAGCCTTGGCCATGGTCGCGATCATCAGGGTTGCCCCACCGTCAGGATGCCGAAGCTGTCCGGCTCGATCGTGTGTCGGCCATTCGGCTGGCGGGTGGTGCCGAAGCGGGCGGCGGAGAGGTAGAGCCGGTGCAGCTTCGGATCCAGCGCCTCGGTGCGGGCACTGACCTGGGTGGGGATGGTGGCGCTGACGTGGTAATGGTCCGAATCATCCTGATGCACGGCCGTGATCGTGCCGCTTTCGCCGTTGGAGCTGTAGATCGTCGACGTGGCGGCGTCGAACACCACCGCATCGGGGCCCTCGCCGATCGGCACACTGGCGACCTGGTGACCGTCGAGCGCGTCGGTGACGGCCATCAGTTTATTGTCGCAGACCGAAAACAGGCGGTGATGACGAGTATCGATGGCCAGCCCGCTGGGTGACTGGCACGGGGCCAACGGCCACACGTGCAACACCTTGTTGCTGCGCGTGTCGATCTCGACCAGCTCGGATTTGTCCTCGATGTTGTTGTAGACGTGGCCGGCACCGTCGGACACCGCGAACTCCGGCTTGCCGGGCAGGGCGATCGTGGCAATCACCGCGCCTTTGGCCGGATCGATCACGCTGGCGTTGTTGCTGTGACCGTTGAAGGTCAGCACGTGGTGCGAGGGTCGGTCGTAGAGAATCGCATCGGGGTTCTGGCCGGTGCCGCTGATGGTGGCGACGGTTTTCAGGGTGGTCAGGTCGAATTCGGTCACCGAGGCCGCCTTGCCGTTACTGGTGAAGCCGCGTCCCAGATCGGGGGCCAGCGCGATGCCATGCACGCCGGGCGTGTTGGCGATCGTGCCGATCTGCTTGTGCTGGTCGACATCGAGCACCAGCACGCGATCTCCACGACTGACGAACAGGTGCCGGTGCGGTGCGTCGAAGCTGAGGTAATCCCAGCCGCCCGGGCCGCCCAGAGACATTGTCGACAACAGCCGTGGCGCAGGCGACGGCGACGCTGCCTGACTGGTCATGGGCAGCACCAGCAGCAACGCAGC
>DASRUB010000205.1:0-2272 GCA_035655635.1 Rhodanobacter sp.
CACCTGCTGCATCGCCCAGGTGGTCAGCCGCACGGCTTCCTGGTATTCACCGGGACCGGATTGCACCTGGTAGCGCTTGATGGTGCGGCCATTGCCATCCAGCACGCCGCGCACCGCCAGCAAGGGCAAGGCGTGTCCGTCCGCGGCGAGATACTGATAGAGCTGCGCCACCTGGAAAGGCGCCAGGTCGAGCGCACCGATCAGCAGCGAGGGACTGGGGTTGATGTCACCGATACCGAAGGATTTCAGGAATGCCTGGATCCGCGGCAGACCGACCTGCAAGCCCAGGTGGATCGTCGCCAGGTTCCACGAATGGGCTAGTGCATCCACCATGATCAGCGGGTCGTGGCTCCGGTGGTCATCGTTCTGCGGCGTCCATAGCTTGCCGCCGGGCTGGCGCATGCTGATCGGGCTGTCGTCCATCAGGCTGGCCAGGTTCCAGCGTTGTGGCTGGGTCAGCGCCACCAGGTAGACGAACGGCTTGATCGTCGAGCCGATCGGTCGCTGGATATCCAGCGCGCGGTTGAAGCCCTGCTCGCCGGGCGTGCGGCTGCCGACCACGGCCAGCACGCTGCCGGTCTGCGCATTGGTGACCACGGCCGCCGCCTGCACGCCGTCACCGCGCTTGCCCAGCCCCTTCAACGCGCTGCTGATGGCCTGCTCGGTGTAGAGCTGCGCCGCCGGATCGAGCGTGGTGAAGATCGACAGGTTGCCGTCGCGCAATGCCTTCTCGTCGAAGTCGGCAGTGATCTGCTTGCGCACCAGGTCCATGAACGCGGGGAAGCGATTGTGCGGCAGCTGGCCATCCTTGATGATGTCCAGCGGCGCCGCCTGCGCGGCATTGAGCCGTCCGGCGCTGAGCAGCCCGGTATCGAAGAACTCCTTGAGTACCAGGTTGCGTCGTGCCAATGCGCGTTTCGGCGCGCGCCGCGGATCGTAATAGCTCGGCCCCTTGACCAGCCCTATCAGCAGCGCGATCTCCTGCGGCCTCAGCTCCTGCAGGCGGCGCCCGAAGTAGAACTCCGACGCGGCGCCGAAGCCGTGCACCGCCTGATTCCCCTGCTGGCCGAGGAAGACGTCGTTGACATAGGCCTCGAGGATCTGGCCCTTGCTGTAGTGCGCCTCCAGCAACAGCGACATCAGCGCCTCGTTGATCTTGCGCGTGAAAGTCTGGTCGCGGCTGAGGAACAGGTTGCGCACCAGTTGCTGGGTCAGCGTGGAACCACCCTGCACCGTATGTCCGGCGCGCAGGTTGGCGAACGCCGCCCGCGCGATCGCGCTGAAATCGATGCCGATATTGTTCTTGAAATTGCGATCTTCGACTGCCTGCAAGCCCTTGAGCAGCAACGGCGGCACATCCGCCAGGTGCACGAAACGCCGTTCCTCCTGGGTCGCGCCGTACAGCGTGGCGATGCGGGCAGGATCCAGATGCGTGAGTTCGATCGGCTTGGCGCTGGCCGCATCCTGCACCGACTGCACATCGCCACGGCCCAGGCTCACCTGGATCCGCTTCGGCAACTCGCCGCCGTCCGGCCCGGCATAGCCACGCGAGGAAATCGTGTAGCGCGAGCCCTTCTTCATCCAGCTGCCCGCCACTTCGCCGCGACCGTCGTCGCTGTAGCCGGCGAAGGTCAACTCGAGTTCCAGCGCGGCCGGCGACATCGGCTCGCCGACCTGCAGCGGCAGCGGTCGCGCGTACACCCGCGTCGGTATCGCGAATACCAGGTCGCTGAAGCGATCCTGCACCCGCTTGTTGAGCACCAGCACGTAAGGCAGCACGAAGCCGACCAGCAGGCCAAGCGCAATCCAGAACGGGATGCGCAGCCACGGCCAGCCGCGACGGACGAAGGAACGGGTTCGGGTCAGCAAGGCCAATGCGGGGGAATCCGGGAATCAGGTATCTCGATCATAGGACGTGCATCCCGGCGCGCCGATGAACGCAACGGGCCGTTTGCGGGCAAAACGCGGGCAATGTGGGGAGGGTCAGAGTCACTTTTCGCTCGCAAAAAGTGACTCTGACCCCGGCGCCCACATCGCAGCCTCGGGTTGGAACGGTCGTGGCTGGACATGCAGCAAACACTGCAGTTCATCGTTGTCGGCCACCAGATCGCTATCCAGTCGGCTCAGCGGACCACGCAGCGGCGGATACATCCGCTGGCCGACCCGCAGCAGCCAGGCCGGAATCCGGACCGGCACGGTGGCGCACGACAGGCTTTGGCGCACCCGCGCAAACATCTGCGGATAGAGCAGCCGCTCACCGCCGCCGATCGAG
>DASRUB010000206.1:0-3852 GCA_035655635.1 Rhodanobacter sp.
GCTCAACTCAGGCTGCTCCGGTACCTCATAGGGATCGCTGATGCCGGTGAAGTGGCTGATCTTGCCCGCGCGCGCTTGCGCGTACAGGCCCTTGCGGTCGCGTGCCTCGCATACTTCCAGCGCGGTGGCGACGTGGATCTCGACGAAGTCACCGTGTGCCTCGACCAGCGCACGGGCCTCGGCGCGGGCGTCGGCAAAGGGCGCGATCGGTGCGCAGATCGCGATGCCACCGTGACGCACGATCTCGCTGGCGACGTAGCCGATGCGGGTGACATTGGCGGCACGGTCCTCGCGCGAAAAACCCAGCCCGCGTGACAGATGCTTGCGCACCTCGTCGCCGTCGAGCACGGTGACCGGGCGGCTGGTGTGCTCCAGCAGCTGTGCGATCACCGCCTGCGCGATGGTCGATTTGCCCGAGCCGGAGAGTCCGGTGAAGAACAGCGCGAAGCCGCGCGGAGCGTGCACCGGATGTCGCTCGCGCAGGATCTTCACCACGTCAGGGAAGCTGAACCAGGCCGGGATCTCGGTGCCTTCATGCAGGTGCCGGCGCAGCTCGGTGCCGGAGATGTCGCGCACCGTATCCGCGGAAGTGACTTCGGTGGACGGCAGGTAGGTGTCGCGATTGGCGGCGTAGACCATCGCCGGGAACGGCACGATGCGGATGCCCAGTTCGTCCTGGTGCCGCTCCAGCAACTGCTGCGCCTCGAACGGCTTGTAGAAAGGCAGGCCAACGGAGTCCTTGCCGGGGCCGGCATGATCACGCCCGACGATGAAATGGCTGGCGCCATAATTCTTGCGGATGATCGCGTGCCATACCGCCTCGCGCGGGCCGCCCATGCGCATCGCCAGCGGCAGCAGCGACAGCTTCACGCTGTCCTGCGGGTACTGCGGCAGCAGTGCGCGATAGCAGCGCACACGGGTGTAGTGATCGACATCGCCCGGCTTGGTGCGACCCACCGACGGCTGGATCAGCAGCTTCGCACCGACCTGCTGCGCGGCGCGCAGGGTCAGCTCGCGATGCGCGCGGTGCATCGGGTTGCGTGTCTGGAACGCCACGATGCGGCTCCAGCCGCTCTCGGCAAACCATGCGCGCAGGCTGCGTGGCGTATCGCGCAGCTCGCCGAAGTCGTAGTGTGCCGGTGGCTGGATGCCGCGGACCCGACCACCGAGCGCCACCGGCTGCGTGCGATCGAGCAGCTCGGCCACTCCGGGGTGCAGGCGATCGGTGCTGCCGAACACCTGCTTCGCCTCGTGCAGCCGATCCGGCCAGTAGATGTCCTGCACCTCGAGCACCGCCAGCGGCACGCCCTGGCTGTCGCGCAAGGCAACTTCACTGCCGGATGCAAGCTGCGCGGCAAACGCCTCGCTCACGTCCAGCGTGATCGGGATCGGCCACAGCGTGCCATCGGCGAGGCGCAGCTTCTCGACCACGTTGTCGTAATCATGGCGGCCGAGAAAACCTTCCAGCGGCGAGAATGCACCACTCAGCAGCAGCTCCAGGTCGCACAGCTGGCGCATGTTGAGATCGACGCCCGGCAGGTTGGCGCTGCGCTGCTTCAGCGCTTCGGCTTCGGCAGGCGGCAGATAGAGTTCCTTCAACACGCCACCGTGCGGGGCGATCAATTCGTCGTCCGGGGTGATGTCCTGGGTTGAAGCAAGTGCGGTGTGGCTCATGGTGATTGCGTCCGATCGGGGGTGAATGACTTAGAAAAACAGGCCATCGCAAGCGATGACTTGCGAGTTACGCGATGCCGTGCAGTCCGCATTCGCGTTTGAGTCCGAAGAAGCGGGTGTCCTCCGGGTCCATGCCCGGCTCCCAGCGATGGCTGGTGTGGGTGTCGCCGATCGACACGTAGCCCTGCTCCCACAGCGGGTGATAGGGCAGGCCGTGACGCTGCAGGTACATGCCCACATCGCGGTCGTTCCAGTCGGCCAGCGGATGGAATTTCCAGCGGCCGTTGCGGTGTTCGACGAACGCGATGTCGGCGCGGCTGCGCGCCTGGATGCGACGCAGGCCGGCGAACCAGCCGCTGGCGCCGAGTTCGTCCAGCGCTCGCTGCATCGGCTCGATCTTGCGGATACCGTTGTAGCGCTCCAGGCCCTCCAGGCCCTGTTCCCACAGCCGGCCGTAACGCGCCTCCATCCAGCCGATGCCGATGCGCGGGCGATACACCTTGAGGTTCAGCGCGAGGCGTTCGGTGAGTTCGTCGACGAAGCGGTAGGTTTCCGGAAATAGATAGCCGGTATCGATCAGCACCACCGGGATGTCCGGCTGCTGCCGCGTGACCAGATGCAGCGACACCGCCGACTGCGCGCCGAAGCTGGACGACAACACATGCTTGCCAGGTGTGTGCTGCAGTGCCCAGGCCACCCGCTGTTCCGCGCTCCGCGTGGCCAACGCAGCGTTCAATGCCTTGAGCGCACGCGGGTCGTCGAGCTCTGCTGGGAGTTCCAGCGCGCTCATGCCAGCACCTGCACGGGGATCTGTCGTGATGCCGGGGCGGCAAGCTCGCCCTGGCGCAGCAGGCCGCTGCGCAACAGAAAGTCGCCGAAGCCTTCGCCAGCCATACGTTCGGCGGCATAGCGTGCAAACAGCGGATCGAGTGCGGCGAGGATCGCGGCCTCGTCGATATTTTCGCGGTAAATAGTGTTCAGGCGCTGGCCGCTGAAATCGGCGCCGAGGCGCAGGTCGTAGCGTCCCGGTCCGCGACCGACCAGCGCGATCTCACCAAGGTAGGGTCGTGAGCAGCCGTTCGGGCAACCGGACAGGCGCAGCAGGATCGGCGCGTCGGCCAGGCCATGCTGGTCGAGCAGCTGTTCCAGCTTCGGCAGCAGCCCGGGCAGGTAACGCTCGCTTTCGGCCATCGCCAGGCCGCAAGTGGGCAGCGCGACGCAGGCAATCGCGTGGCGGCGGATGCCGCTCTGCTGAAGATGGCCGTCCAGCCCGTGCGCTTGCACGATCGCATCGATGCGTGCGCGATCGACCGTCGCGACATTCGCCACGATCACGTTCTGGTTGCAGGTCATGCGGAAGTCGCCGGCATGCACCTTGGCCAGTTCGCGCAGGCCGGTGAGCCAGCGCCGCTCGCCGACATCGGCCAGACGGCCGGACTCGATATGCAGGGTGAGATGCCAGCGGCTGTCGTGGCCTTCGACCCAGCCGTAACGGTCGCCGTTGTGCTCGAAGTTATACGGGCGCGCTGGTTCCAGCACGAAGCCGAGGCGCGCTTCCAATTCCGCCGTGAAGACGTCGAGGCCGCGTCGATCGAGCGTGTACTTCAGCCGCGCGTGCTTGCGTTCGCTGCGGTTGCCCCAGTCGCGCTGGATCGCGACCGCGGTCTCGACGACCGCAAACAATTGTTCCGGTGTCACGAAACCAATCACGCTGGCCAGCCGCGGATACGTGGTCGGGTCGCCATGCGTGGCGCCCATGCCACCGCCGATCGCGACATTGAAACCGCGTAGCTTGCCCTGTTCGATGATCGCGATCAGGCCCAGATCCTGCGCGAACACGTCGATGTCGTTGAGCGGGGGGATCGCCAGACCGATCTTGAATTTGCGCGGCAGGTAGGTGGCGCCGTACAGCGGTTCAACCGTTGGCGCATCGACCAGCGCTTCGCCATCCAGCCAGATCTCGTGGTACGCGCGCGTCTTCGGCGCCAGTTCGGCGGACAGGCGCACAGCCCAAGCATGGGCTTCGGCATGTGCCGCCGATTCGATCGGGTTCGCCGTGCTTACCACGTTGCGCACCACATCGCCGCAGGCCGCGATGGTGCCGGCCAGTGCGTGATGGATCGCCGCGATGGTGGGCTTGAGCCGGTGCTTGATGATGCCGTGCCACTGGAACGTCTG
>DASRUB010000207.1:0-20367 GCA_035655635.1 Rhodanobacter sp.
ATGCTTGGGCGCCGAACCGCCGGCGCCGGTCTCGAACAGGCCACCGCCGGCCATCAGCGGCACGATCGACAGCATCTTGGCGCTGGTGCCCAGCTCCATGATCGGGAACAGATCGGTGAGGTAATCGCGCAGCACGTTGCCAGTCACCGAGATGGTGTCCAGCCCCTGGCGGATGCGCTCCAGCGAGAAGCGCGTCGCTGCGGTGGGGTCCATGATGCGGATATCCAGACCGCTGATGTCGTAGTCCTTCAGATACCGCTCGACCTTCCTGATCACCTGCGCATCATGTGCGCGCTGCGGGTCGAGCCAGAACACCGCCGGGGTGTGGCGGGCACGGCTCACGGCCAGCTTCACCCAGTCCTGGATCGGCGCATCCTTGGTCTGGCACATGCGCCAGATGTCACCCGCTTCCACGTCGTGCTGCAGCAGTACCGTGCCGGTTTCGTCGATCACCTTGACCACGCCATCGCCGGCGATCTGGAAGGTCTTGTCGTGCGAGCCGTATTCTTCGGCCGCCTGCGCCATCAGGCCCACGTTCGGCACGCTGCCCATGCTGGCCGGGTCGAACGCGCCATGCTTCCTGCAGTCCTCGATGGTGGCCTGGTAGACACCGGCGTAGCTGCGGTCGGGGATCACTGCCTTGACGTCCTGCAGCGTGCCTTGGGCGTTCCACATCTTGCCCGAGTCGCGGATCATCGCCGGCATCGAGGCGTCGATGATCACGTCGCTGGGCACGTGCAAGTTGGTGATGCCCTTGTCGGAGTTGACCATCGCCAGCGCCGGGCGCTGTGCGTACTCGGCATCGAGGTCGGCCTTGATCTGCGTTTGCTGCGCTTCGGGCAGCGAGCCCAGGCGCGCGTACAGGTCGCCGATGCCGTTGTTGGGATTGAAGCCGATCTGCTTCAGAGCGTCGACGTGCTTCGCCAGCACGTCGTGGTAGAACTCGCCCACGGCCACGCCGAACATGATCGGGTCGGAGACCTTCATCATGGTGGCCTTGAGGTGCAGCGAGAACAGCACGCCCTGTTGTTTCGCGTCCTCGATCTGCGCATCGACGAAGGCAGCCAGCGCCTTGCGGCTCATCACCGCGGCGTCGATGATCTCGCCGGCGAGCAGCGCGGTCTTCGGCTTCAGCACGCTGTGGCTGCCGTCCTTGCCGAACCATTCGATGCTGACGTTGCCGGCCTTCTCGGCCACGCTGGATTTCTCGCTGCCGTAGAAGTCGCCGCCGTCCATGTGCGCCACGTGGGTTTTCGAATCGTGGCTCCACGCGCCCATCCTGTGCGGGTGCTTGCGCGCGTAGTTCTTCACCGACACCGGCGCGCGCCGATCGGAATTGCCCTCGCGCAACACGGGATTCACCGCGCTGCCCTTGACTCGGTCGTAGCGCAACTTGATGTCCTTCTCGTCCGCATTCGTCGGCTCGTCCGGATAATCCGGCAGCGCATATCCGTGCTCCTGCAACTCTCTGATCGCGGCCTTCAGCTGCGGCATCGAAGCGCTGATGTTGGGCAGCTTGATGATGTTGGCTTCCGGCGTGGTGGCCAGTTGGCCCAGCTCGGCCAGATCGTCGGCGATGCGCTGATCTTCCCGCAGCCGCTCGGGGAACAACGCGATGATGCGGCCGGCCAGCGAGATGTCGCGCGTCTCCACCGTGATCCCGGCAGCGCCGGCAAAAGTGGCGATGATCGGGAGCAACGATTGCGTGGCAAGGAACGGCGCTTCGTCGGTGAGCGTGTAGATGATCGTGGGCGTGTTGGACATGGTCGGTACGGGCCTCTCTGACGACAACATTGCTGGAAGGTGAATGCCGCCGCTCGCAACAGGCCATCCCGCTCGCTGCCGTCATTCCTGCACAAGCCACAGGATGACAAGCTGGCGTTCGATGACTCCCATCGCGGGCGACTTCCTGCTCGCGGCCTCGCCCCGAGGCAAAAGCCGCTGATACATCCGCTCAAGTATATTTCGTCAGGGACCCCGTGTCCGGAAGAACCTGCCGTTGCGACACTGTCAAGCAAGGCCATCCGGCAACGGCATGCGAGAATGCACGGCTGACCCGCCGCCGACCTCACCGCTTTCATGATCCCCGATCACCTGCACCAACTGCTGCAACACGCCGAATGGGTCTCGAACTTCGACGAGCGCACCCTGCAGCGCGCCGCCGACTACGCGCGCCGGCAGCGGGTGGTGGCGATCCGGTTCACGCCCGGCAAGCACGCCAACCATGGCATCCTCGAAGGCGACATCCGCGGCAGCGCACGCCTGCCTTACCACTGCCGCATCGAGGTGCAGGCCCACGATGCCTGGCTGACCCTGGACACCGACTGCAGCTGCCCGGTAGGCGTGGACTGCAAGCACGCCGCCGCGATGCTGGTGCTGATGGCGAACCTGCCACCGACGGCGTGGCCAGGCATGGCGGCCCCGGCGCGCACGGCCACGCCGCCGCGCCGATCCGCTCCTACCCTGGCGCAGCTGCACGCCGATGCCGCGGCCAGCGCACGTCGCCTGCCAGCCAACCACCCGCTGGGTGCCGGTCCGCCCTGGTTCCGCGCGCTGGCAGCGACAGCCGACGACGGTCAACCGAGTCAAGCCTGGTCGCAATGGCTGCGGCGGCTCGATCGGCCCGCCGACAGCCAGGTCTGCGCGGCGAAGCCGGAGCGCGAATTCGGCATGTTGTTGCGCAGCGACCCGAACGGCGCATTGCTGGCCAACCCGGTGTGGATGCGTCCAGGCAAGGCCCGTCGCGCCGCGCTGGTCGATCCGCAGCCACTGGATCTGGACGAACGCGCCGGCCCGCTGCCGGCGCCAGGCGGAGGCTGGCCCGACGGGGTGGCCGGCGCACTGGCGGTGCTGCTGCACGAGCAATACGCCCGCGTCGGCAGCCAATACTGGACGGCCATCCAGGCCGCCCATCAGGAGCAGGCGCTGGAAACCCTGCTGGCGCACTACCCGGCCTACTACGAGAAAGGTTCGGCACCGTTGTCACGCGGGCCGAACCTGCCGCTCCAGATACGCTGGCTCGGCCGCCCCGACGGCAGCCAGCAACTGGTCGCCGGCGTCGATGAAGGCGAGGCACCGCTGCTGCTGCGCGGTGCCGGCCTGTGGTACGTGCAGCCCGGGTCGCAAACCTTCGGCCGCGTCGACGGCAGCGCGCAACTGCTCGACAGCATCGCCCACGCGCCAGCGGTACTGCCCGAGCACGTCGATGCGCTGCGCCGGCAACTGCGCACGCACAAGACCGCGGCGCCGATCCCGCTGCCCGAGGAGCGCGCGCCGGTGCAGATCCTGCAGGCGACCGCGCAGCCGCTGCTGCAACTGCGCGTGATCGAGCTGCCGGTGCAGCCCTCGCGTGGCGGCTCGCGCGCACTCGCCGCGATGGGCTGCGCGCGACTGGCCTACGACTATGGCGGCCACCTCGTGGCCCCCGCGGCCGATACCTACTACGCGCCGACCAGCCGTCTCATGCATGAGGGGCAGGTGCTGGAGATCGTGCGCGACGTCGACGCCGAAAACCTCGCCGAGGAACAGCTGGAAAACCTCGGCATGGTCGAAGCCGTCCTGTACGCCCGCGAACAAGGCCTGCGCGGGCAAGCGCTGGATGAAAACGACTTTGTCATGCAGCCGAACGAACGCAAGCCGCCATTGCTGCCCGAAGACTGGAAACCGGCACTCGACCAACTCGCCGCCGCCGGTTTCCGGCTCGACTACGACGCCAGCTTTCCGCACGACGAACTGGTCGACATCGACGACTGGCACGCCGACCTCGAAAGCAGCGGCACGCAGTGGTTCGACGTGTCGCTGGGCGTGGATGTCGGCGGCGAACGGATCGACCTGCTGCCGGTGCTGCGCCGCCTGCTGGCCGACCCCACTTTCCCGCGCCACCCGGCCAAGGGCGAAAAGAAGAGCGCCAGCTGGCGCGTGCCGCTGGACGAAAAGCGCAGCGCCGAGATTCCGCTGAGTCGCCTGCGCGCGCTGATCGAGCCGCTGCTGGAATGGCTCGAAGGCGACGGCGAGCTGCGCCTGCATCGCAGCCAGACGCCGCTGCTGGCGGCGCTCGACGAACATCTGCATTGGCACGGCGGCGAACTGCTGCGCGCCCACCTCGACGCCCTGCAAAACCTCCAGCGCAGCGTCGAGGCACCGCAAGGTTTCAAGGCCACGCTGCGCCCCTATCAGCGCGACGGCCTGGCCTGGCTGGATTTCCTCGGCACCGCCGGGCTCGGCGGCATCCTCGCCGACGACATGGGCCTGGGCAAGACCGTGCAGGTGCTGGCGCACATCCTCGGCGAAAAACAGCGTGGCCGGCTGGACCAGCCCGCGTTGGTGGTCGCCCCGACCAGCCTGGTCGGCAATTGGCAGAGCGAGGCCGCGCGTTTCGCCCCAACGCTGAAGGTACTGGTGATCCACGGTGCCGCGCGCGCCGACCGCTACGATGAGATCGCCAGCCACGACCTGATCATCACCACCTATCCGCTGCTGCCGCGCGATCGCGAACAACTGCTCGAACAACGCTTCGCGTTGCTGGTGCTGGACGAAGCGCAGGCGATCAAGAACGCGAAAAGCCAGGCCGCACGCGTGGTACGCGAGATTCCCGCCACGCGCCGGCTGGCGATGACCGGCACGCCACTGGAAAACCACCTGGGCGAACTGTGGGCGCAATTCGACGCGGTGGAACCGGGCCTGCTCGGCTCCCAGCGCCAGTTCACCAAGCTGTATCGCACGCCGATCGAAAAGCATGGCGACGTCGATCGCCAGCAACGGCTCAACCGTCGCATCGGCCCGCTGCTGCTGCGCCGGCGCAAGGACGACGTGCTCACCGACCTGCCGGCCAAGACCGAGATCGTGCGCACGCTGGAACTGGAAGGCGACCAGCGCGCGCTGTACGAAACCCTGCGCCTGGCCCAGCACGAACGCGTGCGCCAGGCGGTGCAGGAACGCGGCCTGGCGCAGTCCGGCATCATCGTGCTGGACGCCTTGCTGAAGCTGCGCCAGGCCTGCTGCGATCCGCGCCTGGTCAAGTTGGCCAGTGCGAAGAAGATCACCACCAGCGCCAAACTCGATGCCCTGCTGGAACTGCTCGACGGCCTGCTCGGCGAAGGACGCCGCGTGTTGCTGTTTTCGCAATTCACCGAAATGCTGGCGCTGATCGAGGCGGCGCTGATCAAGCGCGGCGTCGCACACCAGATCCTCACCGGGCAGACCCCGTCGAGCCAGCGCAGCGCGCTGGTGAAGCGTTTCCAGAGCGGCAGCGTGCCGGTGTTCCTGATCAGCCTCAAGGCCGGCGGCGTCGGCCTCAACCTCACCGCCGCCGACGCGGTGATCCATTACGACCCGTGGTGGAATCCGGCCGCCGAAGCACAGGCCACCGATCGCGCGCATCGCATCGGCCAGGACAAGCCGGTATTCGTCTACCGGCTGATCTGCGCCGGCACCGTCGAGCAGAAAATCCAGGCCATGCAGGGTCGCAAGGCCGAACTGGCGCGCGCCGTGCTCGAAGGCGGCGGCGCCACCACCCAACTGCGCTTCAACGAAACCGACCTGGCCGAACTGTTCGCGCCACTGTGACCGGCGGCAACTTGCGCGTGCCAGCGCTGCTGTATGAAGCGAACGCGGCGACAGACTCTGAGCGCGGGCCGGAATTGAAGGGCACCGGTGTTTCGCTCGGCCCAATCACGTTCAAAAAACAACAAGGGCGCGGAACTATCCGCGCCCCTGCCACATCCATCATCGCCGCAGCGATTACTTCACCGAGAAATCCTTGCCGGCGACCGGCTTGCCGTCCAGCGAGATCTCGACCTTGTAGTTGCCGGTCGGGAACCCGTCCGGCTTGCTGATCATGAACGCCGTGGTCTGCGCGCCCATCGTGTCGAGCATTTTGCTGTCCTCGTGCACGGTCTGCTCGCCGTTGTACGTCTACTTCGCCGCCAGCGAGCCGTGGCCACTGCCCACAGTCTCGACCGCGGCGTAGATCTTGTCCTTCGGCGCAAAGGTGGTGCCGCTTGCGCGGATATTGTTGTTCGCATCGACACTGGAGCCGATCTCGACCGAACTGAAGCTCACGCCAGCAGTGGCGCCGCTGGCCGGCATCGCCTGGCTGGCGGCTGGCGGCGGAGCCATCGGTGGCACCATGGGTGGCGTCATGGCTGTAGTGCTGGGCGGCGGTGCGGACGGGACTGGCGAGGCCGGTTCGTTGCTCTTGCCGCAGGCGCTCAGCGCCAGCGCGGCGGCCAGTGCGGAGGCGAGTATCAGGGGTTGGCGTATGGTTTTCATGGGGACGTCTCCTGCTTCAGGATTTGGCGGGAATCTTCAACATCTGGCCGGGCTTGATCCGATCCGGATCCGAGAGCTGGTCGCGATTGGCGTCGAAGATCGACTTCCACGCATTTGCATTGCCGTAGAAATGTCTGGCGATCTTCGAGAGGCTGTCGCCGGCCGCCACGGTGTAGATCGTGGCCTCATCCACCGTGGAACTGACATGCGACTGCACGTCACTGAAATCGGCCTTCGCCGCGGGCGGCATGTCCGCAGCGGTGGATTTCACCCCACCCTGCACATTGGAGAAATCCGGCTTGTTCGTATCACTACCCACGCATGCATCTCCATTTCGGAAGAGAAGTCAGTGATAACCAGCCGTGGGTTAACGGCCTGTGAGTGCCTTGTCCATGCGTTCAGGCAGCGGACCAATTCGCACGCCGTAGCTGCCCAATGCGATCCGCACGCCTGTATCAATGCAACGGCCTGCCCATCGTCGTTATGATATGGCGAGCCATTACCCCGGAAACCTCGCCATGCCTGCTGACGCCCCCATCGACGACGATCGCCTGGACGAACTCGTGCTGGCCCTGCTGTGGGCCAACAGTTTTGACGAAAAATCTGGCGGTCATCGCGCTTGGAAATCGCTGCCGCGGGACGCGCTCGACCGGCTGCACGCCGAGGGCCTGATCAGCAACGCGCGCGGCCGCAGCCTCAGCGTGGCGCTGAACGACGAAGCCTTCGAACGCGGCCGCGAACTGTTCGAGCAATGGTTCGGCTCCCCATCAACCGAACCCGTCAAAAAGATCACTACGCGAACAAAGACCGCGGTAACGACAACCGCCACCGTCCACCAGTTCAAGATCACCCTCGACCACGTCAAGCCAACGGTCTGGCGACGCATCCAGCTGCCCAGCGACGCCACCTTCTGGGACCTGCACTGCGCCATCAACGACGCCATGGGCTGGGAAGACGCGCACCTGCACGAATTCCAGATCGGCGACAAGCGCAACGGCATCGACATCGGCATCCCGACGGACGACGACATGCCATGGAGCGACACCCGCACGCTCGCCGACTGGGACATCCCCATCACCAACCACCTGGGCAAAGCCGGCATCCATTGCACCTACGTTTACGACTTCGGCGACGACTGGAGCCACAAGGTTCTGCTGGAAGCCATCACCCCACGCGAAGCCAAACTCAAATACCCCCGCTGCCTCGCCGGTACCCGCGCCTGCCCACCCGAAGACTGCGGCGGACCCTACGGCTACGCGCGCCTGTGCGACATCCTGAAAGACTCGGGCAGAGCCGACGAGGAAGCCGAGGAACTGCTGGACTGGCTCGGCGACGACTTCGACCCCGAGGCGTTCGATGCGGGCAAGGTGAAGTTCGGTTCGGCGGCGAGGCGGTTGAAGGAGCTGCGGCGGGCGCAATGACTACCTCGTGGCGATCAGGTCATCCAGAAACTCCGACACCAGGTCCACGCCCGAAACCATGAAGGTGTCAGCGATACCGAAGTCCATCAGTGCCCTGCCTATGCCTCAGCCGGTATCAATCGCAAACCGTGTTCCGCGAACGGCTTGAAGTCGGCCACATTGGCCGTCACGAAGTCCGCGCCCGCACGAATGGCAGTGGCCGCAATCAGGGCATCGGTTTTCAGCGTGCGACGACGGCCGGCGGCGTTGAACAATTCCGCGCCGAGAGTGGCGTCCGCTTCACTGATCGACTCAACCCTGCCGGATATGAAGGCATGCGCCAATTCGGCCTCGCCGTCGGCCAACGGTCCCAACAGGTACTCGTACCAAACCACCGCACACACCGCGACCGCCTCACCATCAAGTACCCGGCGAACGACGGCATGGCCTTCGCGCGCCCACTGCGGCAAAGCGATCAACGCATTGGTATCGAAGTGAATCACGGCGCCTTGGCAAGGCGCCGCTTGTCGTCTGCATGACGCATGGCATGCAAGGACTGGATGATTCGTCGGGTCTCTTGCTTGTTGCGCGGCAACGCCCCCTCGGCGTAACGCGCCACGACCTGCGCAGGCGTCAAGGTCTCGCGGGATTGCTCCGCAGCTGCTTGCACCGAACGGCGAATCACCTCGGCCTGGGATACCTGCCAGGTCCTGGCAAGATGCTTGATGCGCTGGTCGGTCTGTTCATCCAGCGCGTAAGTCGCGCGAATCGACATGCGAGCCATGGTATTTACCGTTATGGTATGTCGTTATGGTAATTCTAGCATGGCTCGGCTTGACCGGCCTGCTGCGCCAGGCCATCAGGCCGTGAAGGATGAACAAGGCAAGTGTCGCTGCTGACGCGCACCGACCAGAAGTTCGCATCCCGCGCGCGGTCGAGCTTGAGGCAACTCAAGCCCGGGTTGACCGGATTCATCTGCGAGTTGAAGAATCGCCCGGGATGGGGCCAGCGCTGATCAGATCTCAGCCAGTTGGCGCCGACGCCGCGCTGCCTTGCGCTCGCGTCGCCGCGCGGCCCATGCCGCCCGGCGTTCGGCGAGACAGGAGAAGATCACATACAGCGCCGGCGTGCTGAGCAAGGTGAGGCTTTGCGAGATCAGCAGGCCACCGATCAGGGCGATGCCGAGCGGCCGACGCAGCTCGCTGCCTTCGCCCAGACCAATCGCAATCGGCAGCGCCGCGAGGATCGCCACCATGGTGGTCATCATGATTGGTCGGAAGCGCACCAGGCAGGCCTCGCGGACGGCTTCAAGCGCGTTCTTGGCATGCTCGCGCTGCGCGACCAGGGCGAAGTCGATCATCATGATCGCGTTTTTCTTGACGATGCCTATGAGCAAGACCAGCGCGATCTGCGCCACCACCGACAGCTCGGTGTTGGTCAGCCACAGCGCCAGCAACGCACCAACACCGGCGGCCGGCAGGGTGGACAGGATCGTCACCGGGTGGATCAGGCTTTCGTACAACATGCCAAGCACGATGTAGACGGTGATCACGGCGGCCAGCACCAGCCACAGCATGCCGCTCTGCGACTGCTGGAAACGGCGGAAATCACCACCGACATTGAGCTTGATGTCGCCCGGCATGCGCATGTTGCTGGCGGTGGACTGGATCACCTGCAAGGCCTGCCCCATGCTGACGCCGGGTGCGAGGTTGAAGCTGAGATCCATCGTGGTGTACTGGTTCTGATGGGTGATCTGGGAGGGCGCCAGACCGGGCTCCTGGCGGGTGAAGGCGGTGATCGGCACCATCTGGCCGGTATTCGATTTCACGTAGACGCGATTGAGCGCATCCGGCGTGGCGGTCTGCGCAGGCAGTGCGTTGACCACCACCTGGTACTGGTTGATGTCCGAGTAGATCGTCGACACCTGGCGCTGACCGAAAGCGTCGTAAAGCGCGCCATCGATCGCACCCACGCTGACCCCCATCCGGGCGGCGGTATCGCGGTCGATCACGATGTTCTGGCGCAAGCCACCCTCTTCGATGTCGCTGCCCACGTCGCGCAACATCGGGTTTTTCTTCAGCTCGGTGACCAGCTGCGGCAACCATAGCTGCAGTGAGGCGAGATCATTGCCCTGCAGCGAGATCTGGTATTGGGCGCCCTGGCTGGTGCCGCCTCCGCCGCCGCTGGGCAAGTCCTGCACCGGGCGCAGGCGCAGATTGAGATCGGGATACTTGGCGGCCTTCGCACTCAGGCGTGCCAGCACGGCAAAGGTGTCGTCGGACCGGCCCTGGGCGCGCGTCTTCAGGTCGATGTTGAACGAACCGCTGGTGCCTTGCCGGCTGCTGCCAAGGCGCGCACCCACGGTGGCCACGTCCGGATCTGCCAGCAGCATCGCGGTGAGGCGCTCCAGGCGCTGCCTGCTTTCATCGAACGAGACGGTGGCGCTGGACGTGGCACGGCCCCAGATCAGGCCGGTGTCCTGCTGCGGAAACAGACCGGTCTTGACCACGGTAAACAGGTAGAAGGTGACCACGATCAGCACCAGCGGCGTCAGCGCGAACAGCAGTGCGTGGCGCAGCGAGAAATCCAGCGCCCGGCGGTAGACACCAAGCATGCCGGCGTGGAACCGATCCAGGAAGTGACTCCGCGCCGGCTGCCGGTCGCGTGCGGCGCGCGCGCGATGGCCACTCAGGAAGCGCCCGCACAAAGCTGGCGTGAGGGTCAGCGATACCGCCGCGGAGACCACGATCGCGGCCACCAGGGTCACCGCGAACTGGTGCATGAACATGCCGGTGACACCGCCGGCGAACAGCAACGGGATGAACACCGCCACCAGCGAGGCGGTGATCGAGATGATGGTGAAACCGATCTCGCGCGCGCCGGCGAGCGTGGCCTGCATGCGACTCATGCCGTCGTCGATGTGACGAATGATGTTTTCGATCACCACGATCGCGTCGTCCACCACGAAACCGATCGCAATCACCAGCGCCAGCAGGGTCAGGTTGTTCAAGGTGTAGTCGAGGATGTACATCACGATGAACGCGCCGGCCAGCGACAGCGGCACCGCCACCGCGGCGATCAGGGTAGGTGCCAGCCGGCGCAGGAACAGGGCCATGGTGAGGATCACCATCGCCAGCGAAATCAGCAAGGTCGCCTGCACCTCATGCAGCGAGGCGCGGATCGTCGGGGTGCCGTCGAAGAATGGAGTCAGCTCGCTACCCGGCTGCAGAAACGTGCGCAGCGTCGGCAACTGCGCCTTGACCAGGTCGACCGTGGCGATGACGTTGGCGTCGGTCTTCTTGTACACATACATCAACACCGCGGGCTTGCCGCCGAACCAGGCGGCCTGGTAGGCATCCGCGGTGCCGGCATAGACGTGCGCCACGTCTTCCAGCCGCACCGGCGTGCCGTTTTTGCTGGCGATCACCAGTCGGGCAAAATCGGCAGCGTCATGCAGCGAGGTGGTGGCCTGGACCGCCATGCGGGTCTTGCCGTCGCTGAGAAAACCCTCGGGCGACGTCACGTTGGCGGCGCTCAGCGCGTTGCGCAGCTGGTCCGGCGACAGGCCCATCGCATTCAGGGAGCGCAGGTTCACGTCGACCCGGATGGCCGGGGTCGAGGCGCCAGCGATCTCGACCGACGACACCCCCGGCAGCTGGCGCAGGCGCTGCGCCAGCAAGCTGTCGGCGACGTTGTAGAGATCGGCCGCGGACTGCGTGTCGGATGTCAGCGCGAAGGCGATCACCGGGTCGTCGTTCGGGTTTGCCTTCTGGTAACTCGGTGCGCCATTGAGGCCGCTGGGCAGGTCCGGCGCGGCCGCATTGATCGCCGCCTGCACGTCCCGCGCCGCGGAATCCAGGTCGGTACCGGTGCGGAACATCATGAAGACAAAGGTCCGGCCCTCCGAGCTGGACGAACGCATGGTGTCGATGCCGGCCACCTGGCCCAAGTGGCGCTCCAGCGGCGCAGCCACGGTGGAGGCCATGGTGCTGGCATCGGCGCCAGCCTGGCTCGCCTGCACGAAGATCGCCGGAAACTGCATGTTCGGCAGCGCCGCCACGCCGAGCAGGAAGTAGCAGATCATGCCCCCGACGAACAGTCCGATGGCGAGCAATGAGGTGCCGATCGGGCGGCGGATGAACGGGCCGGAGACATTCATGGCTTCAACATGGACGGAAAGCAGCGGCGGGGCGGAAAGCGCTTGGACGGATCATCCCACTTTCAACGTCCATGCCGCGAAAAGGTTGAATGCCCGGTAGGGCGGGCAGTGCGCGCCCTACGAAACGCCGCGTCGATGACGGGCGCGAACATCACGGCATCGGTCACGCCGCGTTGCCGATCCTGGCCTGGTTCAAGGCGCGCTGCTCGCGCCGCGCCGCCAGCCAGTCGGAGAAACGTTCCATGTACAGGTAGATCACTGGCGTGGTGTACAACGTGACCAGCTGGGACAGCAGCAGGCCGCCGACGATCGACACACCCAGCGGACGACGCAGCTCCGAACCAATGCCGGTGCCCAGCGCCAGCGGCAGCGCGCCAAGCATCGCCGCGAAGGTGGTCATCATGATCGGGCGGAAACGCAGCAAGCAGGCGCGGCGGATCGCGTCGTGCGCGTTGAGGCCGGCACGTCGCGCCTCGATCGCGAAGTCGATCATCATGATCGCGTTTTTCTTGACGATGCCTATCAGCAGCACGATGCCCACGATGCCGTCCACCGACAGGCTCATGCCGAACAACATCAGTGCCAGCAGCGCGCCGACACCGGCCGGCGGCAGGGTCGAGATGATCGTCAGCGGGTGGATGTAGCTCTCGTACAGCACGCCCAGCACGATGTAGATCACCACGATCGCCGCCAGCAGCAGCAACACCTCGTCGCCCAGCGACGAGTTGAACTCGGCCGCCTTGCCGATGAACTGGCCGCGTACCTGGGGCGGAAACTTGAGCTGCTGCTCGACCTGGTGGATGGCGTCCACGGCGTCGGACAACGAATAACCCGACGCCACGTTGAACGACAGCGTCACCGCCGGCAACTGCTGCTGGTGGCTGACCACCAGCGGCGCGCTGGTGACCTCGGCGCTGGCCAGCGAGGACAACGGGATGGTGCCGCCGCCACCCAGGCTGATCCCGATGTTGCCGGTGCTGCCGATGCCGGTAGGTGTGGCCGAATTGCTCGACTTCACCTGGCCGAAGCTGGTCGCGTTGCTGCCGGTGAGGGCGCCGGAACCGTTGCCGCGCACGGTCAGCTTGTTGAGCAGGTCCGTGCTGTTGCGGAATTCCGGCGCCACCTCCAGCACCACGCGGTACTGGTTCAACTGGGTGAAGATAGTCGAAATCTGGCGCTGGCCGAAGGCGTCGTACAAGGTGTCGTCGATGGTCTGCACCGGCACGCCCATGCGGCTGGCTTTTTCGCGGTCGATGGTGAGCTTGAGCGCATTGCCGCGATCGGCCAGATTGTTGCCCACGTCGGCCAGTTCCGGGCGATCGCGCATCGCGCGGGTCATCTGGTCGGCGTATTTGGCCAGCTCGGCCGAGTTCACCTCGGACATCGCGTACTGGTATTCGGTGGCTGCCACGGTGCTGTCGAGGGTGACGTCCTGCACCGGCTTCAGGTAAAGCGCCACGCCCGGGATACCCGCCACGCTCTTCTGCAGGCGCGGCAACAGTTTGTCCAGGCCATCGCGGTCGCCGCGATCCTTCAGCACGATGCTGAGCTGACCCTGGTTCAGGGTGGGGTTGATCGTGCCGGCACCGATGAACGCCGCCACGCCGGCCACCGCCGGATCCTTGCGCAAGGCTTCGGCGACTGCCTTGGTGCGTTGCTCCATGGCCGGGAACGCGATGTTGTCGTCGGCCTGCACCACGCCGGTGATCAGGCCGGTGTCCTGCTCGGGCAACAGACCCTTGGGTATCGCCATGTACAAAAACACGGTGAGCACCACGGCCGCACTGGCCACCGCCAGGGTCAGGCGCTGGTGGTCGAGCACCCAATCCAGCGTGTTCGCGTAGAGGTCGACCGTGCGCGACCACACGGTGCGCTTGCCGGCAGCCGCCTGGCGCTCGTGCGCGTCGTCGCCCCGACTTTCATCGGTGCTGGGCAATTGATCCGGCTTGAGCAGGTAGGCGCACATCATCGGGGTCAGCGTCAGCGAGACCAGCATCGAGATGGTCACCGCGATCGTCAGCACCCAGGCGAACTCGTGGAACAGGCGACCGGTGACGCCGGGCATCAGCAGCAGCGGCAGGAACACCGCCACCAGCGACACGGTCAGCGACAGCACGGTGAACCCGATCTCCTTCGCACCGACTTCGGCCGCCTCGGGCCCGTCCATGCCTTTTTCGATATAGCGCACGATGTTCTCGATCATCACGATCGCATCGTCGACCACGAAGCCGGTGGCCACGGTCAGGGCCATCAGCGACAGGTTGTCCAGTGACATTCCGGTGAACGACATCACCCCGAACGTGCCGAGCAGCGACAACGGCACCGCCGTGGCCGGAATGATGGTGGCCCACATCCGGCGCAGGAACACGAAGATCACGCCAATCACCAGGAACACGGTGAGGATCAGGGTGAATTCCACGTCGTGCACCGAGGCGCGGATGGTGACCGTGCGGTCGGCGAACACGTCCAGATGCACGTCGGCGGGCAGCGCGCTGCGCAACTCCGGCAGGATGCGGCGGATCTGTTCCACCGTGTCCACGATGTTGGCGCCGGGCTGGCGACGGATGTCCAGCAACACCGCCGGCTTGCCGTTCGACCACGCGGCGAGCTGGTCGTTCTCGACCCCGTCGACCACCTTCGCCACGTCGGACAGGCGCACCGGCGCATTGTTCTTGTAGCTGATGATCGTGCTCTTGTACTGCTCGGCATCGACCAACTGGTCATTGGTGCCGATCGAGTAACTCTGCGTCTTGCCGTTCAGCGTGCCCTTGGGCGCGTTGACGTTGGCCTGGGTCAGCGCCGAGCGCACGTCCTCCATGGTCAGGCCGAGGTTGGCCAGTTGTGCCGGGTTCACCTGGATGCGCACCGCGGGGCGCACATTGCCGGCGATCGAGACCAGGCCCACGCCCTGCACCTGCGACAGCTTCTGCGCCAGGATCGAGTCGGCCAGGTCGTTGACGTCGCGCAACGGACGACTGTCCGACTGCAAGGCGAGGGTGAGGATCGGCGCATCGGCCGGGTTGACCCGGTTGTACACCGGCGGATAGGGCAGGTTGCCCGGCAGCGTGCCCTTGGCCTGGTTGATCGCCGCCTGCACATCCTGCGCGGCGACGTCGATGTCGCGGCCCATGTTGAACTGCAGGATGATCGTGGACAGGCCGGCGGAGGAATCCGAACTCATCATGCTGAGGCCGGATATCTGCCCGAGATTGCGCTCCAGCGGCGTAGTGATCAGGGTCGCCATGGTGGTGGCGCTGGCACCGGGATACTGGGTGGTCACCACCAGGCTGGGCGCCTCGATCTCCGGCAGCGCCGACACCGGCAACTGGCGAAAACCCAGGATGCCGAGCAGCAGTACCGCCACCATCAGCAGCGAGGTGGCAATCGGTCGGCGAATGAAAAGGGCGGAGAATCCCATGGCTATCCGTGGAGAAGTGGAGCGGCCGCAGCCGCGATCATGCCGAACGCGTTCCCCCGGCCATGGGCCGGGGACACGCGGACATCAATGGCGACCACGACCGCCACCCTTGTTGTCCGTCTTCGCTTTCTGCATTTCCGCCGCCGTCGGTGCGGCCGGCACTTCGCCAGGCTTGAGCGGGTTCACCTTGCTGCCGGGCTTGAGCCGGAACTGGCCCTCGGTCACCACCTGCTCGCCTTCCTTGAGCCCGCTGCCGACCATCACGTGGCTGTCGCCCACTTCACCGGCGACCACGATCGACTGCATCTTGACCGTGTTGTCGCCCTGCACCTGGTAGACATAGTCGCCATCCGGGCCTCGCTGCACCGCCTGCGACGGGATCACCAGGCCACCATCGACCGTGTTCACCAGCAATTGCACGTTGACGAACTGGCCAGGCCACAACTCACCATGCTCGTTGCTGAACTCCGACTTCAGCCGGAACGTGCCGGTACTGGTGTCGATCTGGTTGTCGATCACCCTGAGCACACCGCCGGTGGCGATCGGGTGGGCATCGACGCGATCCAGCGCCGTGACCTGCAGCGGCTGCGCGCCCTGTGCCGCGCGACGAACCATGTCGAGGTTCTGCTCGGGCAGGGTGAACATCACATTGATCGGGTGCAACTGGGTCAGGGTGACGATCGGCGTGGAGGTGGTCACCACGTTGCCCGGGTCCACCGCGCGAATGCCAGCCAGGCCGTCGATCGGCGAACGGACCTGGGTGTAGTCGAGCTGCACCTTCGCGTCGCGAATCGCCGCATCGTCGGCCGCCACCGCCGCCTGGTACTGGACTACGGTGTTCTTCTGGGTGACCAGGTTGATCTTGGCCACGTATTCGCTGTACTTGGGATCCTGCGAACGCTGATAGTTGCTGCGCGCGGTGGCGAGCAGGGACTGGTCCTGATTGCGCCGGCCGATCGCCTGGTCGTAGCTGGCCTGGAACGTGCGCGGGTCGATCTGGGCCAGCACCTGGCCCTTCGTCACGGGCTGCCCTTCCTTGAAGCTGATGCTCAGCAACTGGCCGCCCACCTGCGGGATCACCGTCACGGTGTTCAGCGCCTGCACCGTGCCCAGCGCCGTCAGGTAAACCGGTACGTTCTGCTTCACCACCGGCACCACGGTCACCGGCACCGGCGCGGCGCCATCCGTGCCGTTGCCACCGGCCTGCGATGCCGCGCCGGCGGGCTTGTGCAGCACGCGGATGCCCACGATGGCCAGAATGACCACGGCCAGTACGATCAACGCGATCTTCCAAAAACGCGACATGCAAAACTCCTGGATTGAACCTGGGCGCTCAAAACGGCACCCGAACCTGCTTACCGCCGCGTGATCGTGGCCGTCGTGGCCTTTCCCACCCGCAACCACGCAGACCAACGCGCCCGCATGGTCAAAGCATAGGGGCAGTACAACAACTTTGAACAATGCCGGTTGACACGGGTAGGCCATGACCGATGGCAGGGTACTGCCGCGTACTCCCGCCTGGACTGCCCGAACCGGGCCGATCGGAGATTCCTCCCGGCCGGCACGACGACCGAAACGCCCAGCACTCCTGAAACTTGCCGCACGCTTCGTTTATAATACCGGGCCGGTCGTCTGCGCACGCCAAGCGCGATCCGACAGCCGACGGCAGGGGTTGGGGTGCATCGACGCGTTCGATCCTGGCCGCCGAGACGATTTCGCCAGTCCCGCGGGACAGTACAGGTAATCCGGCGGCCCAGCCCGCCTACTGACAGGAGTACGTGCGTGAGCGGTTCCCTTAGCAAGTCCGACAAGAGCTTCCTGCGCCAGTTTTCGATGACGATCGGCAGCCTGGCGGTGATCACCGTGATCCTGGTGCTGTCGGCGCTGGCCATCAACAACAGCGAGCCCCACGAAACCAACCCGAACCAGCCGGCGAAGGTGACCGAACGGATCGCCCCGGCCGGCGACGTCTACGCCGGCGACACCGGTCGCGCCGCGATGCAGGCCGCTGCCGACGCCGCCACCAAGGCCGCCGCCTCCCAGGTGGCCTACGGCGGCACCACCGACGGCAAGGCGATCTACGACCACCTGTGCACCAGCTGCCACACGGCGGGCATCGCCGGTGCGCCGAAGCTGGGTGACAAGGCCATGTGGGGCCCGCGCATCAAGGAAGGCATCGACACCCTGGTCAAGCACGCCACTGACGGCTACCACGGTCCGGACGGCAACTTCATGCCGCCCAAGGGCGGCAACCCGGCACTCACCGACGAACAGATCAAGGCCGCCGTCACCTGGATCGTGGATCAGGCCAAATGATGTAAACCAACGCTGCCCAAGGCAGCGTTTCGTTCGCCCCTTCCTCCGCCCCTGCGGGGGAAGGTTGGGAAGGGGGCCGTACTCCAACAAGCTCTCTCCAAACGCCGCCCGCCTGGGCGGCGTTTTCGTTCGCCCCCTCTCCCCCCGGGAGAGGGTTGGGGTGAGGGTTCGGTGCCACGAGGACCCGCCCAAAGGCGATGCTCTGCTTCGTCCGTCCCCGGCGATCAACAGAAAGTCCACTTGCGGGGGAGAACTAGGATGAGAGGGTTCAGGGCAGCATGAAACACCGTGCTCCGAGCGCACCCTCATCCGCCCTTCGGGCACCTTCTCACCCGCAAGGGGACTCCCAAGGTCGCCGAAGGGAGAAGGACTCTGCCCTCCGTCTCGCGACACCCCATCACTCCTGTTCTTCGATCCACCCTCGCGCAAACTCCCGCAACTGCGGAAAAAACACCTCAAACCGCTGCTGCAATTCCTCCTCCCGCTCCACCAGCACCGGCAGCGCCGAATCCAGCGGATTGGCGCGGCTCAAACGCTGCCCAATCCCGCTCAGCGCCCGCCCCAGCACCGCACGATCGGCATAGCCGGCCGGCAACCGGTTCGCCTCCATGTACGCACGAAACCGGCGCAAATCCGGCGTCAGCAACGCGTCGCGGCGCCACAGCAATGCGCGCAGCGCATCGGAGTACTCGGGCAACGGCTGTTCGCACCAACGCGAAAAATCCCGCGCCAGGCAGTGGTCAAACCACATATCCAGCAAAATCCCGGCATAACGCCGATACGGTGGCGGCAATTCCGCCTTGGCCGCCAGCACCTCGGGATGGGCATCCGTATACACGTCAATGGCGCGATGCAGGCGAATGCCGTCGATCACCCGCAGCGGCCACACGGCGGGATCGGGCCGACCGCGGACGAAGTCGCCGAGCATGCCGCCCAGGCGCAATGCCTCGTCGTCGCCAGCCAGCAGTGCGTGCGCCAGATGATTCATCGGCGCGGGCCGTTAGGAGCGTGGGCCGCAGAAACCGTCCGGGCTGCAAAGTCGCCTGCTTGGTTCACTATCCGCCAGTTCGCCGCCCATAGAACGACTATGAGCCGGCGAATCGTCGAAAAACTGCCCCGGCGCAGCCAACTTTGACCAGCTTCGCTGTTGTAAAGCTCTTCGCCTCGAACGTTTCTGTGGCCCACACTCCTAGGTGACCACGGGCGGCGCGCGCGCATGGCGGTTATCATCCCTTGCATGAATCCCACCGCATTCCCCGCCGACCCTGCCAGCTTTCCGGATGTCGCTGCCAGTTTCATGCTCACCGGCCCGGTCGGCAAGCTCGAAACCACCACCGACCTCGCCGAGCCGGCCGAGGCCCGCCGCGGCGTGGCGGTCATCTGCCATCCGTTGACCAGCGAAGGCGGCAACATGCACAACAAGGTGGTGACCATGGCCGAGCGCGCCCTGCGCGAGTCCGGCCTGGACACCGTGCGTTTCAACTTCCGCGAGGCGGGCAGCTCCGAAGGCAGCTTCGACAAGGGTCGCGGCGAGCGCGGGGATCTCGCCGCCGTGGTGGCCTGGGTTCGCCGGGTGCGCCCGAAAGATGCGCTGTGGCTGGCGGGTTTTTCGTTCGGCAGCTACGTGAGCATCGCCCAGGCGGTGCCGTTGCATGCCGATGCGCTGATCAGCATCGCACCGCCGGCAGGCCGCTATGAATTTGGCACCGTCGCGCTGCCGACCTGTCCGTGGCTGATCATCCAGGGCGAGGCCGACGAGGTGGTCGAGCCACAGGCCGTGTTCGACTGGGTTGACAGCATGGAACACAAGCCCGAACTGGTACGCATGCCCGACACCAGCCACTTCTTCCATCGCCGGCTGATGGATCTGCGCGGTGCGATCAAGCATGCCATACGCGGCTGGTTGCCGCCGGCACGCCAGGCCTGATCCGCTCCATGACTGAAACGCCATGGCTCGCGCCCAGCATGCGTTACGCGGAGGGCGTCGCGGCGCACCGCTGGGAATCGGATCCGACCCAACTGGCGTTGCTGCCCGAATTCGACCGCATGCACGCCGCGCTGTGTGCCGAACCGGCCACCGAAAGCGGCCTGTTCGGCCGGCTGAAGTTGCTGCTGGGCAACGAGCCACCCGCGGCGGTGCCCGGGCTGTACCTGTGGGGTCCGGTGGGGCGCGGCAAGACTTTCCTGATGGACCTGTTCGCCGCCGGCCTGCCGCACGGCGTGGTCCTGCGGCGGCACTTCCACCGCTTCATGGGCGAAGTCCACGCCAGTCTGCGCGAGCTGGGCGATCGGCAGAGCCCGCTGGTCGAAGTCGCTGCCGGCATCGCCACGCGTTGCCGCGTGCTGTGCCTGGACGAATTCCTGGTCAACGACATCGGTGACGCGATGATCCTGTCCAACCTGCTCAACGCGCTGTTCGAGCGCGGCGTGAGTCTGGTGACCACCTCCAACACCGCGCCGGCGAACCTCTACAAGGACGGCCTGCAACGCGCGCGCTTCCTGCCCGCGATCGCCCTGATCGAGCAACGTTGCCATGTCATCGAACTGGCCTCCTCGCACGACTGGCGCCTGCGTGCACTGACCCAGGCACCGGTCTACCTCACGCCCCCGGGCGCGGAGTCGCATCGCGCGCTGGAGCGTATCTTCGCCAGCCAGGCGACCGGCGCGACCGAGCACGACGGCGCGCTGCACATCAACGGCCGCGACATCCCGTTCCACAAACGCGCCGAAAACATCCTGTGGTTCGAGTTCGCCGCCCTGTGCGAAGGCCCGCGCGCGGTCGCCGACTACATCGCGTTGGCCAA
>DASRUB010000208.1:0-9378 GCA_035655635.1 Rhodanobacter sp.
CCGGCAATCTGTGCCGTTGCATCCGGGGAATTGCTCAGGTTGTTGACCTGCAACAGAATCGATAGCCCGTTCCAGCGACCGTTGGAGAAGGCGTAACCCAGCTGCAGATCGGTCTGCCGGTTGGCCAGTTCCTTGATGTAACCGAGCTGGTCGAACAGCGCCACGGCCTCGCCGGTGTACGAAGAGCGGTAGCGTTCGGCCACGCGGATCGAAAACCCGTAGCGCTCGTAGTACAGCGTCAGGTTGCCCACCTTGTGCGACAGGCCCGGCAACGTCTGCGGCCCGCCGGGGATGGAGGAAATCGAGCTGGTGGGGATGCGGCTGTTGGTCAGCGAATAGTTGGCCTGTATGCCGAAGCCTTCCAAGGCATGCGCCACCAGGCCGCCTTCCAGCGCGCCGGCCAACTCCAGGCCGTTCATCTTGCCGCCGGTGCCATTCTCCGGCGTGGTGAACGACCCGATGTTGGTGGTGGGCACCAGGGTCGGCGTGTCGTTGGTGTAATGCGAGAAGTCGTAGTCGAGCACGGTCTGGTTGTAGATGTAGTTCAGCAGGTTCTTCTGGAACACGGCTACCGACACGTAGCTGGCGTTGCCGAAATATTTTTCCCACGACAGGTCGGTGCCCACCGCGACATAGGGTTTCAATTGCGGGTTGCCGCCGCTGCCGGACCACAACACCTGCCCCGCCGCCGGGCCGTCGGTTATCTTCGACACGCCCGCGGAGGTAGCCACTTTTTCGTCGTCGATGCGTCCGCGCGTCATGGTCTTGGCCAGACCGAAACGCAGATATTGGCGGTCGCCGATCGTGGCTCGCAGGTTCAGGCTGGGCAACACGTTGTTGTATTTCGCGCCGTCCTTGATCTGGCCGACCAGTGTGTCGCCATTGGTTTGCAGCGCGGTGGATGATTGATCCGTACGCACGAACTGCACGCCGACGTTGCCGACCAGCGGGATGCCCAGCACGGTGGTTTCGATATTGAACTTGGCGTACGCCAGCGGAACCTTCTCTTCCACCGTGTAGTTGCGGCTCCAGTCGCCCTGTCCGTTTTTCTGGGTCAGGTAAAACTGGCTGTACATCGCGCCCAGCACGTTGTAGTTGAGGATGCCCGGGATCCCGCCATAACCCAACGACGTCGGGTTGTAGAGCAGGGCCGGATTGATCGGTGTGCTGAAATGGTTCTGGTAGGTGTCGATGGTGGAACCGTTGCCACCCAGCCACGCGAAGTCGACGTTGGCGTGCTTGGTCTTGGTGCGGTCCGAATAGTCCATGCCCACATCCACGCTGCTGAAGATCCAGCCCAGCGGATGGCTTACCTGCAGGCGCACGGCGTTGATCCTGTCGCTCTGCTGGTCGAATTCCTGGCGGCCGTTGTAGCCGTAGTTGTCTGGATCGGTAAAGACCATGGTGGCGGCATCACCGAGGTCCACGGCCGGCCTGAAATCCGGATAGCCGTAGCCCGCCGGCGTATTGAAATCGACACTGGTGAAGGCACCATTGGCCAGGCCGCTGAACAGGTAGGCGTCGTGCAGATGCACGGTGGCGCTGGAGGAGGACAGGTCGGCCATGGCGGTCCAGTCGCCGAGATAGAACTTGTTGTTCCAGCCGATCGAGTACAGCTTGTCGTGTTCCTTGGTGTACTCGTTCTGCAGGATGGGCGCGATGCCGTTGACGGTGCCGGAGGTGACGATGGGATACGGCTGGGCGGGCGTGGTGCCGACGTTGTCGTAGGAGACGTTGTCGTAGGGGCTGCTGGACCACTGCGCGCCGTTGGTGAACTTCTTCTTGTTGAACGTCGAGTAGTACATGTCCAGCTTGGAGTAGTAGACCTCGTTGGGCGCCCATTCGAGCACGGCCATCACGCCGTTGCGCTTCTGGTCCTGCGATTGCGCGCGCAACTGCATGCCTTCCTGCGAAATCACGTTGTCGGGCATGCCCGGTGTGTGCGGGCCGCCCCAGTTCTGGTCGATGCCCGCGGTGCCGTTGTCGGCGCTCCACCACCAGGCCTGGTATTGCTTCTCCTGGATCGGCTGGTCGAGCTGGGCGAGCCCGATCGCCACGCCCAGCGTGTGATCGAAGAACTGATCGACGTAGGAGAAGCTGGCGCGGTGGCCGTTGTCTCCGATGCCGGTGCCGGGGTTGAGATTGCCATTGCTGTCGTGCTCGCCGCGCAGGTTGAACGCCATGGCACGCCCGGGAAAGTCCAGCGGACTGATCGTGTGCAGATCCACCGTGCCGGACAAGCCCTGGCCGATCACGCTGGCGTCGGGCGTCTTGTACACCGTCACGCCATTGATCAGCTCGGCCGGGTACTGATCGTATTGGACGCCGCGGTTCTCGCCGATCGTGGCCTGCTCGCGCCCGTTGAGCGTGGTTCCGACAAAATCCGGCGACGTGCCGCGAATCGAGATCGCGCTGGCCTGGCCGTCCACCCGCTGCGTGGCCAGACCCGGCAAGCGCGACAGGCTGTCGGCGATGCTGACGTCCGGCAACTTGCCCAGGTCCTCGGGCGCGATCACCTCCACGATGTCGTTGGAGTTCTCCTTTGCCTTCAGCGCGCTCTGGATGCTGCCGCTGATGCCGGTCACCACGACCTGGCTGAGTTCGGTGGCTTGAACCTTGGATTTCCTGGCGGGCGCCCGTGTTTTACTTGCGTCGGGTTTCGCTGCCGTCGACCCGGCAGGCGCAGGTTCTGCCTGGGGCTGATCCGTCATTTCCTGCGCCGAGGCCGGCTGGCTGGACATGACGAAAAGTAATGCGACGCTGCATGCAGCGGCCAGCACACGCGGGCGCAATGATGCGATGTGGGCCAGGGACATCCTTGATGAATAACAGTGGTTCATGGATTCACTCTCGCAGACTCGGTGGGAATTCCGTCATCCGACGGCCAAGGTGGATGTTGCTCCGCGAGACGGTTCATGTCATCAGAGAGCCGCGCAATATCTTGCGTTCGTTCAACTGACCCGGACGGCGGCGCCCTGACCTGCAGCGGCCACGCGTCTGGGTCCCGTTGTGCTTGGTTGATGTGATGGCGGCATGCTGCGCCGGCGTGCGATCGTCGCGGTCGCGCAAGGCCCCGGACCGTGCCGGGGCCTTTTCCTTTTGCGGCGGCTAGAAATCCTGCTTGAAGCTGATGCCGATCGTGCGCGGCTGGCTGAAGCCGGTGTAGACCTGTCCGTTGGGGTACGAGGCCGAGCCGTAACCGGTTGACGGATCGTAGTGAGCGGCGCAGATGGTCACCGTGCATTCGGTGAACTTGTACTGGGCGGCCAGCTTGTTGAATGCATTGTCGATGTAGATTTTTACGGTCCAACTGTCTTTCTGGATACCGGCGGAAAGGTCGAGCGAGTTGTAGGCGGGCAGATCCCCGAGCAGGTTGCTTTCAACCGTGCGCAAGTCGGTGGTGCGTTCACCCACGTGCACGAAAGCGGCCTGGACGAAACCCTCGTTGTTGCCCAGGTCGAAGGTGTAACGCGCGATCAGGTTGCCCTTGAAGCGCGGGGTGATGGGCAGTCGTGAGCCGGTGGGGGCCTGCGGACCGAGCGTGCCGGTGGAGGGGTTGATCATGTCCGCTGGACAGTCGGTGGACGGGTTGCCACTGGCGTCGATGAAGCCGCAATACGGCGCGGTCAGCTTGGCGTTGTAGAAGGCGACGCCAGCACTGAGGTTGAGGTTGTAACTGGCCTGCCAGTTGAGCTGCGATTCCAGTCCGGTGATGCGCGCCGAATTGGCGTTCTGGATGATAGTCAGGCCGTTCGGCCCGAGCACGTTGAACTGGAAGTGATTCCAGGTTTCGCGAAATACCGCGCCATTGAAGGAGAGTCGGTTGTCGAGCCAGGTGGTCTTCCAGCCAAGTTCGAGGTTGGTCAGGAAGTCGGGCTGGTAGGGCGGTATGGCGGCAATGCGGTTGATGCCGCCTGGGCGAAAGCCCTTGGACCGGGTGAGGTAGAGCATCTTGCTGGGCGTGATGTTCCAGGTCAGGTTGAACTTGCTCAGCGAACCGGTCTGCCGCACCGACTTGTTGAAATCCAGGCATGGGGCGCCCTCGAACGGCTGCGGCGAAACGCAGCCGGCCTGGCCGTAAGCCGAATGCGGTGAAAAGCCCGAACTGAAGCCGTAGTAGCCATACAGATTGTTGCGGGTACGAAAATAGCGATCACCCACGGTGCCGGTGAGTACGTCGGGAATGAAATCCCAGGACAGTTCGCCAAAGACCGATTCGTCGTAGTCGTAGCGCATCTGCTTGGTCAGCCAGATCGTGTTCGGCCAGCCGGGTACGGCCAGCGAGTCAGCCAGACCGTTGATCTGGTAGTCCTGCATGATGTCGTGCTTCTGCTTTTGCCAGAACGCGCCGGCGACCAGCCGCAGCCGATCATCGCTGGGCGACGCGATGCGCAACTCGTGGCTGCTGTTGGTGTAGCGGTCGCGGTCGGTGATGAACTCGGAGGGATTGATCAGTGCGCCGCTGTTGTCGTAGATGTAGTTGCCGTAGGTGTAGGGCAGCTGGTCGTACCAGAACGAGTAATCGTTGTAGTCGGTCTGCTCTTCCTGGTTGCGCTTGAGGTGGGCGTAGGCGTAGGTCAGGTCGAAGTTGCCGATCTTGCCCTGCACGGTCAGCGCGCCCTGCCACCAGCGATCGTCGACGCGCTCGGGGTAGAAGTGGGTCACCGCCAGGTCGCCGACCACCGGATCGCTGGCAAACGAGCCGTGCGAGATCGTCTGCTGCCCCATCAAGGTCGGGCTGATCGACCAGTTGTCGTTGAGGTCGACCTTCAGCGCCGCGCGGGCGCCATTGGTGTTGACGTCGTTGTAGTCCTTCCTGGCGTGCCCGAAGCACTGGTTGCTCGAGCTGGGCGCATTGTTGTCGCTGGGTACGCAGCCGGGGGCATTGCTGACGGTGATGCCGGACACCGGGAAGGTGCGCGAGCCGGCCACGTTGTCGATGTAGCCGGCGTCGTGTTCGTGCCAGCCGACCAGGCGCACGGCCGCGTTGCTGCTGAGCGGGATGTTGAGCATGCCATCGAAGGTCTCGCCGATGCCGCCGTGCGCCACCTTGTCGGTGCTGATCTGGTAATTGGCCGCGAAGGCGCTGGGATCGGGCTTGTTGGTGATGATGCGCAAGGCACCGGCCTCGGCGCTGGCGCCATACAGCGTGCCCTGCGGGCCGGCCAGTACCTCGATCCGCGCGATGTCGTACATGTGGATGTCGAGCGGGCCCTGGATCGTGGTCACCGGCTGGTCGTCGAGGTACACGCCCACGCTCGGCTGCGAGCCGGAATGGTTGGTATTGCCGCCACTGGCCACGCCGCGCATGTAGATCGAGGCGAAGCCGGGTCCGGTGGCGATGCCGCCGCCACCCTGCTGAAAGGTGACGCTGGGCAGGTAGTTCACGTAATCCTTGAAGCTCTGCACCTGCAGCGCCTGCAACTGGTCCGATGCCAGCACGTTGATGCTGATCGGCACCTTCTGCAGGTCCTCGGTGCGCTTCTGGGCGGTCACGGTGACCACGCCCAGGGTCGTGGTCTTGTCCTTTTTCGCGGCCGGCGTCGCGCTCGGGTTCGCCGGTTGCCCGGTGTCCTGGGCGAGGGCCGGCGCGGCCACCGCAAAACAGATGGCCGCCGCGAGCGGCAGCCGGATCAAGCGCAGCGGCTGCATCCCGACACCGGGATTGGATCTTTTTTCGTGCATGGTTGCTCCCCTTTCCAGTTCACGACAATCGAGCGGAAACAGCTTCGTTCAATCCAGTTCCGGTGCGACCGGATAGCTCTCCAATACCGGCCCGAGCGACGCCTGCAACGGCTCCAGCCATGGAGCGTAGTGCCGCCAGTGATCCACCCCCTCGCGGTAGATCGGCTGGCGCACCTGCTCGGAACTTGCGGTGCGCACCGGCCGCGCGTTCTCGAAGAAGCGCAGGCAGGATGCTTCGAACGGCAATCCGCAATGATCGAGCAGGCGGCGCACCTCGGTTTCGGTGTCCTCGACCATGCGTTCGTAGATGACCCGGTGCACGCGCCCCGGCAGCACCTCGTCGAAGTGCGCCATCAGCGCCACGTAATCGCGGTAATAGCGCCCGATGTCGTCCAGGCTGTAGCTGAAGCCCTGGCCGCGGGCGAAATGCTGCTTGAAGATGGAGAAACCGCAGGCCAGCGGATGCCGGCGGGCGTCGATGATGGTGGCGTTCGGCAACATCAGCTGGATCAGTCCGAGGTGCATGAAGTTGTTCGGCATCTTGTCGATGAACAGCGGTGCCGCGGTCTTGCGCTGGATGCGGGTGTGCGCAAGGTAGCGTTCGCCCAGCTCGCGCAAGGCATCGGCATCCAGCCCGGCAAGCGCCTTGTGATATGGCATCGCGCTGTCGGCGTCGCCCTGCGCGCGCAGCATGCGCGTGATCGAGGTGACCTCGGGCAGCTCCATCGTGCCTTCGACCTGGCTGTGGCTGGACAGGATCTGCTCGATCAGGGTGGAACCGGAACGGGGCAGGCCGACGATGAAGATGGGGTCGCGCGCGCTGCTGCCCAGGCCTGCGCGCGCGGCGAAGAACTCGGCGGTGTATTGCTGGCGGATGTGCTCCACGCGCGCATGCGTGTCGTCGGCGCTGTAGTGCAGCTGGTTGTGCCGGATCGCATTGCCCTGCGCATAATGCCTGAACGAAACCGCGTACTCGCCGGCGTCCTCCTGCGCCTTGCCGATGGCGAACTCCAGATGCAGGCGATCCTCGTCCGCCAGGTCGACCCGCGCCAGTTGTTCGTTCATCAATGCAAGATCGGCCGCGCTGAAGCGGAACGTCTTGAGGTTGGCCAGGCTCCACCACACTTCGCCGAACGACGGCTGCAGCTCGAGGCTGCGCCGATACGCCGCGACCGCGCGCTCGCCGTGACCGGCGGTCTTCAGGGCATGGCCGTAGCTCATCCATACCTTGGGGTTGCCGGGATAGCGCTGCAGCAGGTCGGCATAGATGGCGATCGCCGGTTCGTAATCGCCGGTGCGGCACAGCACCACCGCCTTGATGTTGCGATAGCCGGGGTGCTGCGGGTCGATCGCCAGCAGTCGCTCGATTTCCGCCAGCGCCTCACCGGGCCGGTTGCTGCGGTGCAGGACCAGAGCATAGTTCTGGCGTGCAGCATGGAAGCCGGGCGCCAGTTCCAGACAGCGTGCGAGCAGGTTCAAGGCATCCTCGTTGCGGCCCACCCGTGCGGCGACTTCGGCGAACATGCGAATGGCCGCGACATCGGTGGGCGCCTGTTTCAGGTGTTCGCGCAGCAGGGCCTCGGCCTGCGGGATGCGATCCTCGGCGAGCGCCACGGCAGCGTCCATCAAACGCGGGTCGTGGGTGGAATAGCGCACGTGATTGGCGTACGCGGCATCCGCGGCGTCCTGTTCGCCGGCCGCCATGAGATGGTCGCCGAGCGCACGCCAAGCCTGCGGCAGGTCGGGTTTCAGCGTCACCGCCCGGCGCAATGCATCGATGGCTTGCTGGCCGCGTCCGGCACGACCCAGGGCCACGCCAAGGTCGAAATGAAGCACAGCCCAGTTCGGCTGGGCGCGTGCCAGCGGGATGAGGATGTCGAGCGCGCCGGGCACGTCACCCTGGGTCGATCGGGCTGCCGCCAGCAGGCGCAGCGCGGCCGGGTGACCCTCGGCCGCGGCGAGAATTTCGTTGACCTGTTCGGTGGCCAGTACCGGATCCCGCTCAAGCAGGCGTTCGGCGTGGGCCAGCGCCTGCTCCAGGGTGCCGCTGGCGGATGTCTCGGTCACTCCGCCCCCCGCGCAGGCGACAAGTTCTGCCCGTCCGGTGCGATTCCGGGGCGGCGCGGCTGTGGGACGGCGCGGGGCATGGAGAGCGGGAGTTCCTCACCGGTGTCACGGAAATCTACAACCGAATGCGGCCGGTAGATAGGGGTGCGTCAAGGTCCCTCCGCCTTGGCGCGCGGAGCTGCATCCGGCATACACTGTCCAAGCGAGCCGGCAGGACAGGGAAAGGTTCCGGCAACGCCCATTCGTCGCACCGAGCACTCCCCAGCACTGGATCTGCCCATGCACACTGACACCATGGTTGAGGCACTCGATCGCGCTCATGCGCTGCCGGCGCGCTATTACGCGGGCAAGGCCATGCTGGCGATGGAGCAGCGCGCGGTGTTCGCGCGCAGCTGGCAACTGGTGGCGCAACAGGGGCTGCTGGCCGAGCCGGGCGACCATGTAGTCGAGCAGATCGGCACGGTGCCGGTGCTGCTGGTGCGCGGACAGGATGGCGTGCTGCGTGCGTTTCCCAACGTCTGTCGCCACCGTGCGGGGCCGCTGGCCTTGTGCAACGGCAAGGGCGCGCATGCACTGCACTGCAAATATCACGGCTGGACCTACACCCTCGAAGGCCAGCTGCGCAGCGCGCCGGAGATGCAGGATGCGGCCGATTTCCGGGTTGAGGACATCCGCCTGCCGCCGCTGCGCGTGCACGAATGGCAAGGGTTGGTATTCGTGGCGCTGGACGCGGAGGTGCCGCCATTCGACGAGGTCTATGCCGGCATCGCCGAACGGATCGCGCCGATCGACCTGTCGGCGATGCGCTATCTGCGCCGCGATACCTACGACATCGACTGCAACTGGAAGGTCTACGTCGACAATTTCCTCGAGGGCTATCATCTGCCGCACGTGCATCCGGGTCTGTCGAAGGTGCTCGATTACCGCGCCTATGACACTGAGCTGTTTCCGTGGCATTCGCTGCAATCCTCGCCGCTGCGCAATAGCAGCGACATCTACGGCGACGGCCAGGCGTTCTACTATTTCATCTACCCCAACGTGATGCTCAACATCATGCCGGGCCGGCTGCAGACCAATCGCATCCTGCCGCTGGGGCCGGGTCGTTGCCGCATCGTGTTCGACTACTACTACGCGCAGGACGACAAGGCGCAGGCGCGCATCGAGGCCGACCGCAGCTTCAGCGACGAAGTGCAGAACGAGGACATCGGGATCTGCGAGGCGGTGCAGCGGGGCCTGGCCTCCGGTGCCTACACGCCGGGCCGGCTATGTCCGAAACGCGAAGGCGGCGTCTGGCATTTCCAGAACCTGCTGCGCGCGGCCTACGCCGGTCCGGCCGGCGAGTCTGCATGAGTGCGTCCCGGCCGGCGCTGAGCCGCCGTCTCTCGCGCCTGATCAACGTCGAGTCGCGGTTGATGCGTCCTTCTCCTCGCAGGAGAAGGGGGTTGATGGGCCCTTCTCCCTCGGCGACCTTGGGAGTGCCCTTGCGGGTGAGAAGGTGGCGCGAAGCGCCGGATGAGGGTACGGGCGAAGCGTGGCGCTGCCATGGCGAGTGCTGCCGCAGCCCGCTCCGCCCGAACCCTCTCCCCAACCCCTCTCCCGACGGGAGAGGGACTTTTGTCAACTCAG
>DASRUB010000209.1:0-18000 GCA_035655635.1 Rhodanobacter sp.
CAACCTGTTCGGCATCCGTGCCGGCGCCTGGATGCAGAACGTGTTCACCGTGTTGAAACTGGCGGCGATCGCGCTGCTGGTGATCACCGGCCTGGTGCTGGCGCATGAACACCTGGGGCTCGCCCTGATTGGCGAGCCGGCAAAGCCGGCGTCGACCTGGGCCTTCGCCGGCGCGCTGCTGCCGGTGCTCTTTTCCTACGGCGGTTTTCACTATCTCAACGATCTCGCCGGCGAGCTACGCAACCCGCAACGCACCTTGCCGCGCGCGCTGGGCATGGGCATGGCCGGCGTGGTGATCTGCTATCTGCTGGCGAACTACGCCTATCTGGCCGGGCTCGGTCACGCCGGCCTGGCCAGCAGCAAGGCACCGGCGGCCGACCTGATGCGCCTGCTGTTTGGCGAACGCGGCGCGACCGTGATCGCCGTCGGCATCGCCTGTTCCACCTTCGGCTATTGCAGCATTGCGATCGCCGGTGGCGCACGCGTGCTGCAGACCATGGGCGCCGATGGAGTGTTCTTCCGCGCGGCCGGGCGGGTCGATGCGCGCACGCGGGCGCCGCAGGTGGCGCTGGCCCTGCTCGGCGCGTGGGCAGTGGTGCTGACGCTGTCCGGCACGTTCGGCCAGTTGCTCAACTACACCACGGTGGGCGAGTGGCTGGGGCATGTGTTCGGCATCGGCACGCTGTTCTGGTATCGCAGGCATTTCATCGACGATCCGGCGCCCTACCGGGTGCCGTTCTATCCGCTGCTGCCGCTGATCTTCGTGATCACCGTGTTCGGCGTGATCGTGGCCAGCGCGATCAACGCGCCGGGCGACGCCGGCATGAGCCTGCTGATCATCGCGCTGGGCGTGCCGGTGTATTACGGCTGGCAGCGCTGGACGCGCAGGCATGTGGCATAGCCGACATTCACGCCGTGCGTCGATAATGACGCTTTGCGCAGGATCCATGCGGATGAAACCTCTTCTGCCGATCTGGCTGGCGTTGGGTGCGCTGAGCGGTTGCCATGCCGCCGGTGCGCCGGCATTGGTCGATCTGGCCGGTACTCCGGCCGCGGATCAGGTCAGCCTCGACCACGTACAGTCGGACCGTGCCGTCGAGCACACCAGCGATGGCGTGGCGCAACGCCGCTATGCGTTTCAGCTGGCAGCGCATCCGCAGATCGTGCTGACGCCAGCGAGTGCCGGGTGGGACTGGTCGAAGCAGGGGGAGCTGCGCATTCACGTGCAGAACGCGATGCCGTGGGCAGTCACCCTGCGCGTGGAGATCGATGGCGACGCCGTGGGTCAGCGCCTGCAGGCCACCGTCGGTGTCCCGGCGGGCCCACCGCAGATCCTGGTGATCCCGCTGCAGGCCACATCGCCGCGTGCACATGGCATGCAGGTGGGGCCGCCGATGCCGTTCGATGACCATGGCCGACCGACCTTGCTGGCGACCACGGTCGAGGGGGCGCTGGATCGGCATCAGGTCCGCGCGATCAGGCTGGAGGTGCCTTCGCCGCAGGTGGCGCAGACCCTGCTGTTCGGGGAAGTGGAAACCGCTGCGGGGACGACTACCCTGCATGACGCGTATGCCGGCATCGTCGACCGTTATGGCCAGTTCACCCGTGCCAGCTGGCCGGAGAAGATCGCCAGCGATGCGGCGCTGCGGGCCGGCGTGAAAGCCGCGCTGCCCGACCGGGCGACAGGCGCAACGGATGCCTTTGGTGGACGTCTGGGCGTCCATGGCCTGCACCCGACGGGCTGGTTCCACACGCAGAAGCTGGACGGCAGCTGGTACCTGGTCACGCCGGACGGTCACGCGTTCTTTTCGCTGGGCGTGAATGCGGTGACCTCCGATGGCGGGCGCAGCTATGTGCAGGGGCGCGAGTTCATGTTCCGCGATCTGCCACCGGACAGCGGCCCATGGGCAGCGTTCCACGGCAGCAGCGACAGCCGCCGCGCGGAGCAGGGCGCCAGCGCGGGCATCGGTGACAACCATGGCCGCTGGTTCGATTTCTACGCGGCAAACCTGTATCGCGTCGATGGCGACGACTGGCTGGCCGCGTGGCGCCGACGCACGCTGGATCGGTTGCAGGCGTGGGGCTTCAACACCATCGGCAACTGGAGCGACGCCGCCCTGGGCCAGGCGCACCGATTGCCGTACACGCGCTCGATCAATATCGCCGGCGATTACGCCAACGTCGCCAGCGGCTACGATTACTGGGGTCGCATGCCCGACCCGTTCGATCCGCGCTTCGTGCAGGCCACCGAGGCAGCGGTGGCGAAAGCGAGCGCCGGGGTGCGCGATGACCCGTACCTGCTCGGCTACTTTGCCGACAACGAACTGGCCTGGGCCGGCAGTGGACCCCAGGGCCGCTGGGGGCTCGCGCTCGGCACCCTGGCGGGCGACGCGAAAAGCCCGGCCAAGCAGGCTTTCATCGCGATGCTGAAAACGGAGTACGTGTCGCCGGAAACACTCGGTTCGGCGTGGGGAATCGCGTTGACCTCATGGAGCGCGCTGAACGCCACCGGTTTTCGCGCGCCATTGCCGAGCCAGGCGCATCCGGCGATCGCCCGCGATTACAGCGCCTGGCTGCGCCGCTATGCCGACACGTACTTCCGCGTGGTGGCCGCGGCGATCCAGCGCCACGATCCACATCACCTGTTCCTCGGCGGCCGCTTCGCGGTCAGCATCCCCGAAGCGGTCGCCGCGTGCGCCGAGACCTGCGACGTGGCCAGCTTCAACGTCTACGCCGACCTGCCGCAGCATGGCTTTGATGCCGCCGCCATGGGCAAGTTCGACAAGCCCGTGCTGATCAGTGAATTCCACGTCGGCTCGGCCGATCGCGGGCCATTCGGCCGGGGCGTGGTTTCCGTGGCCAGCGAGGCCCAACGCGGCCCGGCGTACGCGCGCTTCGTCGCCGCGGCGGCGGATGATCGGCAGATCGTCGGCGTGCACTGGTTCCAGTACGCGGACCAACCGGTGACCGGACGGCTGCTCGATGGCGAAAACAGCCACATCGGCCTGGTGGGTATCACGGATATCCCGTTTGCCGGGTTTGTCGACGCCGTGCGCGCGGCAAACTTGCAGCTGACGCAGCCGAACGCCGGCGCTCAAGACGCGTCGCGACGCCGTTGAGATTCTGTGATCGGTTATGCTGGGGAACCACGTGGCCATCGTGCGGTCGATGGAACTCGTGTACTCCATCAATGGGATAGTCCAACATGAATCTGCTCCGTTCCTCGCTCGCCGCCTCCCTCATCGCGGCAGCCGGACTCTCGGTCCTCCCCGCGTCCCCCGCGCATGCTGCCGACGAGCTGGGCGGCAGCCCGGTGGCCGGGGTGTGCCTGCTTTCGCGCGAAGCGGTGTTTGCGCAATCCAAGGTCGGAAAGGCCGCGAGCGAGCGGCTGGGCATGTTGGCCGAGCAGGCGCGCAGCCAACTGGAAGCCCAGCGCAAGCCCATCGAAACGGACATCCAGAACTTCCAGCAAAAGTCATCGTCGCTGAGCGAGGCGCAGCGCAAGCAGCAGGGCGAGGCACTGCAACAGCGCATGCAGACTTTCAAGAACCAGGCCGACGAGCTGAACCAGCGCATCCAGTTGACCCGTGCCAAGGCCATGCAGCGCATCGGCACCGACGCGGAGTCGATCATCTCCAGCAGCTACAAGAACCACCGCTGCGGTCTGTTGCTGAACCGCGATGCGGTGCTTGGCGGCAACACGACGAACGACCTCACTGCCGACGTCGTGCATGGCCTGGACAGCAAGGTCACCACCATCAGCTTCAACCTGGAGCCGCTTCCGGCCCCCAACGCGACGAATAGCGGCGCGAAGCAGTAACGGTGTTCGCCTGGACTCGCGCGAGGAGGGAAGGTTGACAACCCAGCGTTTCTATCCGATCGGCACCCCCGGACAGCGTTGGGGCGATGCGGAGATCGCGAGCTGGCGGTCGCGGCAGTCTGTCCAGCGCAGTTATGCCAGCGACGTTTTGCGCAGGGTCGACGCTCTGCGCGCGCGGTTCGACGTTTCGGAGTATGGCCGCCTGGAATACCCGTCCGGGAGCTATCCGTTGTTGGCGATCCGCAGCCGCGACTGGCGTGACGATCTGCCCGTGGTGCTGGTGACCGGCGGTGTGCATGGCTACGAGACCAGCGGTGTGCATGGTGCTTTGCAGTTCCTGGAAACGAAGGTGGCCAGCTATGCCGGGCGGGTGAATTTGCTGGTCGTACCGTGCGTGAGCCCCTGGGGCTACGAGCGGATTCACCGCTGGAATGCCGACGCACGCGATCCGAACCGGTCGTTTCACCAGGACAGCCCGGCGCAGGAGTCGGCGGCCCTGATGCACCTGGTCGCGCCGATCCGCGAGCGCGCGCTGGTGCACATCGACCTGCATGAAACCACCGACAGCGACGAGTCGGAGTTCCGCCCGGCGTTGGCGGCGCGGGACGGCGTGGCGTATGCGCCGGGTCGGATTCCCGACGGTTTCTACCTGGTCGACGACAGCGTGCATCCGCAACCGGCGTTTCAACAGGCGATCATCGACGCCGTCGCCAGGGTCACCCATATCGCGCCGGCCGACGCGCACGGCCAGATCATCGGTTCCCCGGTGTTCGGGCCTGGAGTGATCCGGTATGCGCTGGTAAAGCTCGGTCTCTGCACCGGGATCACCCAGGCACGCTACCGGACCACCACCGAGGTCTATCCCGACAGCCCGCGCGCCACGCCGGAGCAGTGCAATGCCGCGCAGGTGACGGCCGTGTGCGCGGCGATCGATTTTGCGCTGGCCAACCCGGCCGGGACTTCTCTCCCCGGCTGAGGTCGGGCGACGCGGAATGGCGCGTTGATGATCGGCGGCGATGGCTGACAACGGCGTCGACAGGCTTGTTCCCAACAGCTGATTTCTCCTCAGCCCTCTCGTGCGTTGCACGGGCGCGCGGATGCCGCGATCTCCGCCTGGTGACGCGGTCAAAAACAAACCCGCAGAGGGGAGTCTGCGGGTTTGGGGTCCGTCTGTGGATGTGTGGAGGAGGAGGGGGAGCCTCGCCGCACGGTGGGAGCAATGTCTCACGACATGTGATTAATGTACTTTGCGGTGTGTTAATGAAACGTGACCGAGATTGCCTGATACCGTCACCCGTGAACACGTGCGTCGACGTTCATCGCCACGACGGCCCGGGCATGATAATGGCGCCACCAGAGACTATCGTTGTTGCCTGGAAACATGCCTGTAGATACCGCCGCCAACAACCGCCGCATGGACCGTTTTGCCAAGCAGACCGAGGTTTGGTTGTTCGGCTACGGCTCGCTGATCTACAAGGTGGACTTCCCGTACATCGAACGACGCCCGGCGAGCATTCGGCATTGGGCGCGGCGTTTCTGGCAGGGCTCGCATGACCATCGTGGCACGCCGCAGGCGCCGGGTCGCGTGGTCACCCTGGTGCCGGAGCCCGATGCGGTCTGCATCGGCATGGGCTACCTGATTGCCCCGGCAGTGTTCGCCCAACTCGACGTGCGCGAGAAGAACGGCTATTTGCGCTTTGCCACTGAACTGCACCTTGGCAGGGGCGAGCGAGCCGACGGGCTGGTGTATATCGCCACGGCGGAGAACGCGGCATTCCTGGGGCCGGCGCCCGAGGCGGAGATCGCGCGCCATATCGCTGCATCGTCCGGCCCCAGCGGAGCAAACCGCGACTATCTGCTGCAACTCGCCGCCGCGTTGCGCGAGCTCGACGCAGATGACCCGCACGTGTTCGACATCGAACGCCACCTGGTGGCTCTGGCCGGCGGCGGGCGAAGGGCCGACGAGTATTGAGGCATCAGCCGGCGGAAAGTTCTGCCAGGGCTGTCCGCAATAGCGTTTCCGACTGTCCGCGGACAACCATGCGGCGGGATGCTTGCAGGAATTATGTCGTAATTTCAATGACTTGGGTATTGGCTTCTGGCTGGCACGACGGTTGCTACAAGGACAGTACAAAACCAGTTGTCCACTACGGAGCAATCGCATGAAATTCGAATCAATGATCCTGGGCGTGCTGTTCGCCGCCTGCTTTGGCATCTGCGTGCTGGCCATGGGCGCCATGCTGACCGCCACGTCCACACCCGTGCAGATGGCAGGAACGACAGCGCCTGTCTCCAGCATCGCTGCCGCGCAGGGAAACGGCACGCAACAGATCGACGCCGTGCGCGGCGCTGGCAACAAGGCTGGCAACAAGGCTGGCAATAAGGGATGACACGTCCCGGCGCGAACAGAGCCCTGCATTCGCTTCCCCCGCAGCGCGAGGGAAGCGAAGCGACCGCAGGTGCGTAAAGCGTCGAATCACGTGAAGCATCATGCGGCCGATTCAAATCATGGCGTGACCGGTCACGCGCGAATGTCTTACGCTGCAGGCCGGTTTCCCCCTGGATGCTGCGATGTCAGAGCTGCTCGCGTCACGCTGGCCCCGGCTTGTGCGTAGCACCTGCACGGTACTTGGCATGTTGCTGCTGGGTGCCGCCGCCGTGGCCCATGCCACCAGGTCACCGCCGCCTCGCGTGCAATTGGCGGATGGCTGGATCGAAGGCAGGCGCGCGTCGGTCGACGCGGTGGTACTGGATGAGTTCCACGGCATTCCGTACGCCGCGCCGCCGCTGGGTGCGCTCCGCTGGCAGCCGCCGCAGCCGGTCCATGCGTGGAAGGGCCTGCGCCCGGCGACGCAGTTCGGGCCGCGCTGCATGCAGCTGCCGCTGTTCGACGACATGGAGTTTCGTTCGCGCGGCACGAGCGAGGATTGTCTCTACCTCAATGTCTGGAAGCCGGTGCATGCCCATGGCAAATTGCCGGTGCTGGTGTATTTCTACGGCGGCGGCTTCGTCGCCGGCGATGGCTCGGAGATGCGCTATGACGGCGCCAGCCTGGCCAGCAAAGGCATCGTCACGGTCACCGTGAGCTATCGCCTCGGCGTGTTCGGTTTCTTCGCACTGCCCGCGCTGGCCGCCGAGTCGCCACAACACGCTGCAGGCAACTACGGCCTGCTCGACCAGGTCGCGGCGCTGCGCTGGGTGCGCGCCAATATCGCCCGCTTCGGCGGCGATCCGGCGCAGGTCACGATTGCCGGCGAATCCGCCGGTTCGATCGCGGTGAGTGCGCTGATGACGTCGCCGTTGTCGCGCCATTTGTTCGCGCGCGCGATCGGCGAGAGCGGCGCCCTGATCGCGCCGATCGCGCCGCTGCCGCTGGCGGAGATGGAACAGCACGGCGAGGCATTCCTGCGCACCCTGGGCGTCGACTCGCTGGGCGCGCTGCGTGCGCTGCCGGCAGAGAAGCTGCTGCAGGCCACGCGCGCGCAGAACGGCGACGCCGATGTCGATCTGGACGGCTGGTTCCTGCATGAACCGCCGGCGATCACCATGGCGCAAGGGCAGCAGGCGCAGGTGCCGTTGCTGCTGGGCTCCAATTCACAGGAGGGTTTCTACACCGCCATTCTGAAGGATCGGCCGCCGACGCCAGCGAACTATCGTGCCGCGTTGCAGAGGCTGTTCGGCACGCAGGCCGACCAGGCACTGACCCTGTATCCCGGTGCCGGCGAGGCCCAGGTGAAGCAGTCGGCCACCGCGCTGGCCGGCGACCTGTTTATCGCCCACACCACCTGGCGCTGGATGGACCTGCAGCGGCGTCACAGTGATGCGCCGGTGTATTTCTACTACTTCACGCAGGCGCGCCCGGCCAAACGGCATCCGGCAGCGGGGGAACTGCCGGACGCCGGCGCGGTGCACAGTGGCGAAATCGAATACGCGCTCGGCAACCTTGCGTCCAACCAGGTGTACGCCTGGACGGCCGCCGACCGTGCTGCGTCGGCCACGATGGAAGGCTATTTCGCGCAGTTCATCAAGACCGGCAACCCGAACGGCGCGGACCTGCCGCACTGGCCCGCGGCGCGTGAATCCGACGGTGGCGTCCTGCGCCAGGTCATCGGCGCACACACTCGCACCGAGGTCGACCGCGGCGCAGCGCGGCAGGCGTTCCTGCAGCGGTTCTTCAAGCACCACGCCGACCCGTTGTAGGCTCGGCGCGTTGGCTGGGGATGGACGATTGCCCGGCGCCCGCCGACAGCAAGGTGACGACCAACCCTGGCGCGTGGGAACGTGTGGCATCTTGTCGCGCGGCCACCGACATCACGAATCCATGGCTTTAGTCATGGGTGTCGGGAAGGCTCATTGGGTAGGATCGGGGTTCCCCGAAGAAGAGTTCATGTCGATGAAACCCTCCCTCTCCCTGGCGATGACCATTGCGTTGTCCAGTTCCGTCGCGGCGTTTGCCGACACGGGTTCGGACAAGCAAGAGTCTGGCCGCAACCCGGCGCCGGCCCATGCCGTGGTGACCGATACCACTAGCAATCCGTTCTTTGCCGAAAGCACGCTGCCGCTGCATTACCCCGCGTTCGACCGGATCAAGGACCGCGATTTCGCGCCAGGCTTCGATCGCGGGATGGCCGACCAGCTGAAGGAAGTCGAGCTCATCACGCAGCACCCTGCGGCGCCGACGTTCGACAACACCATCATCGCCCTGGAGCAGTCCGGGCAGGTCCTCAAGCGCACCTCGACCGTGTTCTTCAGCCTGGTCGGCGTGGAAAACAGCGACGCGCTCAAGGCCATCCAGGCCGAATACGCGCCCAGACTGTCGGCGCATCGCGATGCGATCATGCTGAATCCGGCCTTGTTCGCACGCATCCAGAAGCTGTACGAAACGCGCGCCAGCCTGGGCCAGGATGCCGAAGGCGTGCGCCTGATCGAGCGTTACCACACCGATTTCGTGCGCGCGGGCGCCAAGCTGTCCGACGCCGACAAGGCGCACCTCAAAGAGATCAACGGCGAGCTGGCGAAGCTGGGCACCAAGTTCAGCCAGAACGTGATGGCCGAGGTGAATGACTCGGCGCTGGTGGTCGATACCAAGGCCGAGCTGGCTGGCCTCACCGACGCGCAGATCGGTGCCGCCGCAGCCGCCGCCAAGACCAGGGGCATGGACGGCAAGTACGTCATTGCCCTGCTCAACACTACCGGCCAGCCGCCGTTGGCGCAGTTGGAGAATCGCGCACTGCGCGAGCGTCTGTTCAAGGCCTCGATCGCCCGCGGCTCCCGCGGCAACGCCTTTGACAACACCTCCATCGTGTCGCAGGTGATGAAGCTGCGCGCGGAGAAGGCGAAGATGCTCGGTTATCCGACCTGGGCGGCCTATGTGCTGGCCGACGAAACCGCGAAGACGCCTGAAGCGGTCAACGCGATGCTGGGCAAACTGGCGCCTCCGGCGGTGGCCAACGCCAAGCGCGAAGGCGCGACGCTGCAGGCGATGATCGACAAGCAGCAGGCGGCCAGCGGCGGATCGTCGTTCCAGCTCGAGCCGTGGGACTGGGCGTACTACACCGAAAAAGTGCGCGCCGACAAATACAATTTCGACGAGAGTCAGCTGAAGCCATACTTCGAGATGAAGAACGTGCTGGAAAACGGCGTGTTCTACGCTGCCGGCCAGCTTTACGGCCTCAGCTTCAAGCAGCGCACCGACCTGCCGGTCTACAACCCGGACGTGCTGGTGTATGACGTGTTCGACACCGACGGCAAGCAACTGGCGATCTTCCTGGCCGACATGTACGCACGCCCATCCAAGCGCGGCGGCGCGTGGATGAACTCCTACGTGCAGCAGTCGGCGCTCACCGGCAACCTGCCGATCGTCGCCAACCACCTCAACATCACCAGGCCGACCAGCGGCCCGACCCTGCTGACCTGGGATGAGGTGACCACGATGTTCCACGAGTTCGGCCATGCACTGCACGGCATGTTCTCCAACGTGGAGTATCCGTACTTCAGCGGCACCAGCGTGCCGCGCGACTTCGTCGAGTTCCCCTCGCAGGTCAACGAGATGTGGGCCGACTGGCCGAGCGTGCTGGCCCACTACGCGAAGCACTATCAGACCGGCGAAGCCATGCCGCAGGCACTGCTGGACAAGGTGCTGGCCAGCTCGAAGTTCAACCAGGGCTTCGCCACCACCGCGTACCTGGGATCGGCGATGCTCGACCAGAGCTGGCACCAGGTCGGCGCGAACAGGATCCCCGAGGCCGATGGCGTGATGGCGTTCGAGGCCGCCGCGCTGAAGGCGAACGGCACCGACTACGCGCTGGTACCGCCGCGCTACCGCACGCCGTATTTCAGCCACATCATGGGCGGCTACGCGGCGGGCTACTACGCCTATATCTGGTCCGAAGTGCTGGATGCGAACACGGTGGACTGGATCAAGGCGCACGGCGGCCTGACCCGCGCCAACGGCGACCGCTTCCGTGCGACCCTGCTCTCGCGTGGCGGCAGCAAGGATGCCCTGCAGCTGTTCCGCGACTTCGCCGGCCACGAGCCGCAGATCGAGCCGTTGCTGAAGCGTCGCGGCCTGGACGGCAGGATCGACTGATCGAAGCCGCCATTCGAGAGCATGGAGCGATCCGCAGTGACCCGGATGACTTCATGCGGTAGACACGGTCGATCTTCGTGCTTGCGGCAAGCGCGGAAAGCGGCAGTTGTCCGGCAGGGCGCTCGGATGTACAAGCCGAAGACCGCACCCGACCGGGTGTGGCCTGCCGGGGAACCACTGCTCATGACAATCAATCGACCCATATCGTTGCTGATGAGCCTGCTCGTGCCGATGCTTGCCGGCGCCACCTCGGCGCGAGTCGCTGCGCATCCGGAGTTCTACCCGTCACCCGATCCCGCGCTGAAGGCGCTGCCGTTCTCCGAAGCGGTGCGCGCCGGCGATTTGCTGTTCGTCTCCGGCGAGATCGGCTCGCAGCCCGGCAAGATGGGCCTGGTGCCTGGCGGCATCACGGCCGAAGCCCGGCAGGCGATCGAGAACGTGCGCGGGATATTGCAGCGTCACGGCGCCAGCTTGGGCGACGTGGTTGCGTGCACGGTGTTCCTCGCCGACATGAAGGAGTGGCCGGCCTTCAACAATGTCTACAAGGAATACTTCAAGCCGCCATTCCCCGCCCGCAGTGCGACCGGCGCCACCGGTCTTGCGCTGGGTGCGCGGGTCGAGTTGCAATGCACGGCCTACGTACCGGGTGCCAAGTAGACAAGGCGGAACGCTTGCTTCGCCGTTGCGGGAACACGACATGCGACGCCGTCCTGGCGGCCGCGATGGACCAGTTCTGGCACCACCTTGCGCTGCGGCTGCGCCGGACGATCAGATGGCTACCGCGACGGTGCGGGTATCCAGAATTCGATCACCTTGGGGTCGCCGTGCAGGCGGGTCGGCAGCGGTAACGGGGTCGGTGGCGCCTGCAGGAAGCCGGGCTGGCTGCCGAGCCAACCGGCCAACGCATGGGCGCAGGTCTGGGCCTGGTCGTTGGAGGCGTTGTACAGCAGCACCGGACGGGGCCAGCTCGCCGGTTGTCGGTGCCCGGCTCTGCGCGCGGTATTGCTTACGTTTTCGATGCCCGGCGTATTCAGCCCGAACGTGACGAACTGAGCCATCAGACGACTGGCCATGGCGCGCTGGCTGTCGTCGTAAATCTGGATGTAGACCACGAATGGCCCGGGCGTCGCGCTCGCGGTGGCGCCGCAGGCCTGGTTGACCTCGGCGCCGGCGACTGCAGTGCCCGCTCCTGCCGATGGCGCCGTTCCCACGACGGCGGCGTTGACGGGGCGCGCTGCAGGGGCGGCGGGGTTGAGCGGGGGGAGCGACGCGGGAGGCGGCAGTAGAGGCGCGGAAGTAACTTCGGTAGTCACTTCTGCCGATGCCGCCGATGCCTTGGCCGCTGCGCCGCCAGGATGGCCCGCATGAGCGGTCGGGTTGGGTGGCGGGAGTGCCTCGGGAGGCGGCGGCGGAGGTGGGGTCGGGGCATCGGATCGAGGGGCAACGGCCGCGGGCGCGGAAGACATCGGGGCGTTGTTCGCCACCTGCGTTGGCTGGCCGAAGTGCAGGGCGCCGAACCATCCGCCCAGCGACAGCAGCGGTTGCGGCGTGGCGCCGGCGTAGGCGAGCATGGATTTCCGCCAGTCCGACGGTTCGGTGGCAGCCGCGCGCAAGGCGGCATAGTCCAGCAGGCAACGCTGGTCGAGCGGATTGTCCGGAGCGAGCAGACCACAGGAACGATTCAACTGGTCGGCGAGCCGGTTCATGATGTGCGGCATGCCGCCGGTCTTGCCGGATTGCTCGAATTTCTGCATCAACGCATACAGCCTGGAGTGCATCTTCGTGTCGTAGGCCAGGTTTGCCTCCAGATCGGTCTGGATCGCATCGGCGTCGCTCTGCTGGGTCTGCGCGCCCTGCTGCTCGCTGCGGACTTCCTGCTGGTGTGTGTCCCAGCTTTGCCAGCCCGTCACCGCGACGGTGGCAATGGCGCCCAGGCTCAGCGAGGCTCCGATGGTTGCCCTGATGCGCTGGCGTCGGGTCTGCGCCGCCTTCTGCTCTTCGCCTGAGACCACACTGACGCGGGCGACCGTGCCCGCTGCGGCCAGCGATGGCAGCAGGTCGAGCAAGCCCACGTCGAGCGGCGTGCCCAGGGTTTCGCCGAGCTGGCAGTAGCTTTCCCACTGCGACTCGTTGAAGAACTGTTCGGCCGTGCTCTGCTGCGGAAAATCGCGATGACCGTCGGCATAGCCGGCGACGTCCAGCGGCAGCTCGCATACGAGCCGGGGTTTGACCACCAGCAGGCAACCGCTGGCGCCGCTGGGATAGCCGATCCTGGCCAGCAGCAGGTGCTGGCTGCCCGGATCGGGCGTGATGCTGTCCGGCGTGCCGAAGCGCGCGCACAGAGCGGCACCAGCGCTGGCCGGCAGACTGGCTGGATCGATGAAGTCGATCGCGATGTCCATGTCGATGCGTGCCTTGCGCGTCAGGTTCTCCATGTCGGCAAACACGTAATTGGGATCCGCGCCGCAGTCGGCCAGCACGATCACGCTCAGCTCGCGCTTGAGCAGGCTGTAGACGCCGGTGTTGTCGAAATGGCCGCCGTCGGAGAGATACCACGCCGGATTCTGCAGGCCCGGGAAGCGCGCCAGCATTTCCTGCAGGGCCGCGCGCGTCTTGCCCAGGTACGACCACGACCAGCTCGCGCGACCGAGCTGGTTGGCCCACCAGTAACCAAGCCGCAGCCCGCTCAGGAAAAACAGCGCGGCGGTACCGGTGCGGGTCAGTGAGCCCATGCCCGAACCGGCGGCGGCGCCCGAGATCGCGATCCACTCGGCCAGGCTGGTGCGGCTGATCGAGCTGGCTGTTTGCGAGTGCGGCCGGGCCGGTCGCGTGCCGGTCTCCAGACCGAGCGCGCTGATGCTGAGATAGACGCCCTTGCGGTCGGCATTGTAGGTGTCGGTGCGGTCGTCGATGGTCTGGTTGATGCAGCAATTGATCAGATGAATCGGCCCGCCATGGGCGTGCGGAACATAGGCGGGCAGGCCGACGTCGTCGCCCTCGAGCAGGTCGGTCAGTTTCTTCACCGTGGCCGCATTGCCCGGGGCCTGGTTGGACAGCGGCGACACCGGAAAGCGGACAGCCTCGTGCGCGGGCCGGTGGTCGTGGCTGTTGCCCACCGCGACATAGGTGCGGGCGATCCGCGAGCGGTAGAACGCGTGCAGCGATGAGCGGTTGATCTGCTGCAGGTTGCGACCGGTCAGGGCGATATACGCCAGGCAGGGGACGAAGACAGTCAACCAGCGCAGCCATGCCTCGCTGGCGGGCGCCTGCGGAAGCCCCGGAAACCAGCCGACCAGCCAGTGCATCCAGGTTGCGGTGGCCGAAACGCGCGCCATGAACACGAAATACTGCAAGACACTCAGCCAGAACAACGCGAGCAGGGCGATCAGCAGTAGTCCGCACAGATTGGCCAGCAGCGCCAGCGGCAACGGCGCCACCCCCTTCTTGTTGGCCTGCGATTGCAGCATGGGCAGGGTGAAGCGGGCCACCGCCACCAGCATCGCCGCCAGTCCGGCGCTGGTCAGAACCGATCCGTGCGGCGAGCCGTTGCCGACCTGATTGGCGCAATACCAGCTGAGCAGGTCGGCCACGCCGAGTGCGAGCAACAGCAGCACGTACTTCAGCGCCGTGCTGAGGCCGATGGTGTAACGCACCCGATCCTGCGCGGGGCTTGCGCGCTGGCGCAGCATCCACAACCGGGCCAGCGGCACCGCCAGCAGGGTCACGCCGATCACCAGCAGCGCGGTTCGGCCATCGTGCATGTCGGCGGGCATCGCGATGTATCGCCACAGCAGGTACACCGCGATGAGCGCGCTGCTGAGGCAGGTGATGAGGTCGTTGACGACCGTGCCTTCCTGCGGATCGCGTGACCACCAGTAGGTGAAGGCCATGAACACGGCCAGCCAGATCGGGAGCAGGGTCGCCAGCCACCAGAAGCCGCCGGCGTCGCCGCCATAACCCAGCAGATGCGGCAGCACGATCAGGCACGCGAGCAGCGCGGCGAGCGTGGTCACCTCGAACTGGGTGGCGATGAAACCGCGCAACTGGCCGGCCCAGGTCTGCAGCAGGTCGCGGGCACCGGCCGGCACCAGGTACCGACCATTGCTGCGCAGCCACCACAGCAGCAGCGACTGGTCATCGGCCAGCCCGCGCTCGACCTGTTCCGGCTTCACCGTGGCACTGAACAGGCGGCCGAACGCGGCGCCTGCATAGCCGCCCCCGGACACCGTCGACATGTAATCGAAGCGCCGCAACACGCCGTTTTTCGCCAGCGCCCGCAACAGCCCGATGCAGAATGTGGCGCTGCGCACGCCACCGCCGGACAGCGCCAACCCGATCGTGGGCTGATCCCAGTCGATTTCGTTGAGGCGGCGCCGATCTGCCAGCGCCTCCTGCTCCTGCGGCGGAATCGGATGAGCCGGGCCTTGCGTATGCATTACCTGAGCCATGAGCAGCCTCCCCGTTGCGGGTGTCAAGCGGACAGGAATACAGCGGGGGTCTTATGCGCCGGTTGCCGCGCCTCGGCAAGTGCCGCCGCAAGGTCGCGGGTGCGATCCACGGGCAGCTGAGGAATTGGGGAAAGGCGTGCCTTGCGACGGGGCCGACGCGCTCAACGGTTATCGCTGTCCTTGGCGATTTGGCGCCAAACGTCTGCATGGCTTGAGGTGAAATTCACCCGGCGTCGTCCGTCACGCGGTGCCGACAGACAAGGCAGGCAGAATACGGACATCGCCATGACCCGGCGACCACCCGGAGGACGATCCATGTTGGTAACCATCCTGATTATCGTGTTGATCCTGGCGCTCATCGGCGGCTTGCCGAGGTGGGGCTATTCGCGTTCATGGGGTTACGGTCCCAGTGGGATCCTCGGCGTGATCGTGATCATCCTGATCATTCTGTGGCTGCTCGGCCGCCTGTGACGCTCCTGACGGCGTGATTCGCCGCCGAGCGCCAGGGCGGCGTTGTTACCGGCGCTGGGGCGGGCGAAGGGCGGCCGCCCGCGGCAAGCGTGAGTCCGCGCCTAGTCGGGATCCGCGTGGCGTTCAGCGCGGTTTGCGCGGCCCCGGCGCGGAATGCCGCCCCTGTTCCGCATCGATCAGGTCGATCCAGCCCGCCCGCGAACCGGGGAAGGCGTCGGCATAGGGCACGTAGGGCTTGATATCGAGGATCGGCGTAGCGTCGAGCAGATCCACGCCGCGAACCTGCAGCACGCCGTCGCCGACGGCGACCAGGTCCACCGCGGACAGGCCGATCGCATTCGGGCGGTGCGGCGAACGCGTCGCCAGCACGCTGCGCTTGCCGCCGCCACGCGGTGGCCGTACCTCGGCCTTCCAGCCTTCGCTGCGATGGAAGGCAAAGATCAGCCAGATCCGCTCGAAGCCGTGCAGATCGCGATAGGCCGCCGCCGGGAAGTTCGACACGAACTCGATGGTCGCCGCGGCCGCGGCCCGCGTCTCGGTACCGGCCACGACGGTGGATTGATGTGGCGCGTCGATCCGACGGGCATAGGGCGAGCGCACGAAAGCAATCGGCTGGCAGGCCAGGGCCCAGGAGGTATCGTGCATGATGCTCATTGAGGCATTATCGCTTGCCCAGCCTTGCCACGGGTTCCCCGGCTGCCCGGAATCCGGTTCCCTGGAATCTTCCCCGCCGAGAACGCCATGAAATATCTCGTGATGATCTACTGCGACAGCCGGATGCAGGGTCGTTTCGCCAAGGCCGACACGTTACGCAGGCACGGGCAACTGCTCGATGCGCAGCAGTTGGAGGCGCCAACCAGCGCGCGCACCGTGCGAGTGCGCGAGGGTCGCACCGGCGTGGTCGACGGCCCGTTCGCCGAAACCAGGGAGTACCTGGGTGGCTTCAACCTCGATGCGGCTGATATGGATGAGGCCGTGCTGATCGCCTCGTCATTGCCCTGGGCACGCACCGGTGCGATCGAGGTTCGCCGGCTACGCGACATCAAAATGGTACGCCAGCGAGGGGGCGTCTGAACATGCGCGACGACGATGATTTCGAGGACGATCCCGATTTCGGCGACGAGGACGACTCGGTCGAGGCCAGGGTGTGGCAGCTGTTGCTGCTGATCAATCCCGGCGACGAGGAGACCGCGTTGCTGCAGTTCACCGATTACCGCGAGGCCGTGGCGGAAGGTGATCAGAGCGAGCCGGTCGAGCTGATCGGCCGGGTGATCGACTGGCATTCGGGATTCATGGTGGCCCAGGACGACCTGCGTTCGACCATGCAGGCGCTGGACGAGCTCTGCGCGCGCTGGAACCTGTCGATCGACTGGGGCGGCGATCCGGACGACGACGAGTTTTTCGACGATGCCGATGCGGGCAGCCTGATCGGCATCGCCTACGATCGCCTGGCCGAATCGGGCTACACCTTGTGGACCTGGGAAACCGACGACGATTCGAATGCCGGGTGGATCACGCTGACCCGCGACAACGAGCCGATGCGCGAACTGGCCACGGTGCTGCATATCAACCTGCGTTTGGGCTGCGACGCAGGCTGAAGCGCACACCCGATGAAGGGGCAGGCATGCTGCAATTGATCGGTTTCGATGGCGACGACACGCTGTGGCACAGCGAAGGCTACTATCGCGAGGCCAACGACGCCTTTGCGGCCATCATGGGCCGCTATGTCGACCTCGCCGACCAGCAGGTGGCCGAGGCCATGCTGGCCACCGAACGGCGCAACCTCGACGTGTTCGGTTACGGCGCCAAGGGCATGGCGCTGTCGATGGTGGAGACGGCGATCGCCGTCAGCGACAGCCGGATCAGTGCCGCCGACATTCATCGACTGGTCGAACTCGGCAAGCGCGTGCTGCAGCACCCGGTGGAACTGCTGCCGGGCATCCGGGAAGCGGTCGAGGCGGTGGCGGCGGACTATCAGATCGTGCTGATCACCAAGGGCGACTTGTCGCACCAGGAGCGGAAGGTGGCCGCATGCGGGCTGGCCGGCCTGTTCGGCCGGATCGAGATCGTCTCGGAGAAGAACGCCGCCACCTATCAACGCGTGCTCGGCGAGTTCGACCTGCAACCGGCGCAGTTCGCGATGATCGGCAACTCGCTGCGCTCGGATATCGAGCCGGTGGTGCGCCTGGGTGGCTGGGGCGTGCACATGCCGTATCACGTGACCTGGGCGCACGAGCTGGAACACGGCCTGGGCGATGACGAGCTGCACGTGATCACGGTAGACGCGCCGTCGGCGATTCCCGCAGCGCTGGCGCAGTTGCGCGAACGGGCGGCCTGAGACGCGCGCCATGCGCGAGCAGGGAAGTCATCACCCCCGCCAATCAGGTTGAAACGTGTGCCGTTTACGGAGGTGATTTGGTACCCGGGAACATGATTCGGGAGTCGTGCAACCACTCCGGATGGACCTCGTACATCTCGCGGATGATCGCCTTGATCGTCTCGATGTAGTCGGACTGGTCGTTGACCCGGTAGATCATGATCAGCGGCGAGGTCGCGTCTTCGTCGTCGATGTCGCGGTAATGGATGTCGTGGCGCAATGCTTGCGCCGAGGCCGGTACCACGCACAGGCCGACTTCGGCGGCGACCAGTCCCAGTGCGGTCTGCAGCTCGCG
>DASRUB010000210.1:0-23842 GCA_035655635.1 Rhodanobacter sp.
GCCAGGTACTGGATCTCGGGAATCGGCAGCATGCCCATGTTGGCATAGCCCTGGGCCAGGCCCAGGATCATCGTTTCATCCAGCAGCGTGTTGAATACACGGCTGCCCTTGAACGTCTTGTTCAACCCCTTGGTCACGGTGTAGACGCCGCCCTTCTGCGCCACATCCTCGCCGAACAGCAGCGCTTGCGGATACTTCGCCATCAGGTCATGCAACGCCTGGCCGATCTGGATGGCCAAATGCCGCGGCGGCAGTTTCTCCGGAAGTTTCGCTTCGCCGCCGAAGACGGCCAGGCGCTTCTCGGCGTAATCCGCGCGTGTCGCCTCGGCTTTCACCGCCGCCGGCGTGTACGGCGCCAGCGGCCTCATCACGTCTTTCAACGAGGTCAGTCGATGGCGCGAGTCCGCATCTTCAGCGGCGGCGAAGCAGCGCTTGCGAGTGGCCTCGTAGAGATTCAGCACCTCGTCCTTCGAGTACAGGCCCGACTCCAGCGCGATGCCAGCCGAACGCAGTAGCGGATCCGTCGACTCGACCGCGAACAACTCCTCGATCGAGCGCCACTCGATCTCGAAATCGGTACCGGCATGTCCCATCACACGCGTGGTCTTCAGGTGCAGGAAGGTGGGGCGGCGGGTGCGACGACAGTGCTCCACCGCACGCTGCACCTGGGCGTACCCCTCGGCCAGGTCGAGGCCCTCGGCAAAGAAATAGTCGAGGTTGGCGCGATGCTGGTAGTTGTTCGCCACCCAGCCCGAGGGGGTCTTCACCGAGATGCCGATGCCGTTGTCCTCGCACACGAACAGCACCGGTGCAGGCAGCTTCTGGTAGGCCGTCCACGCCGCGGCATTGAACGTGGTCTGGGCGCTGGCGTGGTTGCTGGACGCATCGCCGAACGAGCAGATCGCGATGCTGTCATCGGGAATCGGCAGCTGGTGACCAATGCGGCGCGCCTGTTCGATCGCCACCGCGGTACCCAGCGCCTTGGGCAGGTGCGAGGCGATCGTCGACGTCTGCGGCAACACCCACAACGGCTTGCTGCCCCACACCTTGTGGCGGCCACCGGAAGCCGGGTCGTCCTTGCTGGCGGCGAAACTGAGGGCCGAGTCCATCACCGGGTCCATCCCCGGAATCTTGCGGAAGCGCTCGGCCATGAAGCCGCCGGAGCGGTAATGCAGGAATGCCGGATCGGTGTGCCGCGTCAGCCGCGCCACCATCGCGTTGCCCTCGTGGCCACTGGAACCGATCGTGTAGAACACCTTGTTCTGCACGCGCAGCACGCGCGCCATCAGGTCGAGATGGCGTGAGATCAGCTGCGATTCGAACAGCTCGCGAAAGCCGTGTGCATCCAGCGCACTGCCCGGCAGCACCGCCTCGTCATCGCGCGGTGCGGCGCCGGCCTGGCCGGCCCACAGCTGCACGAACTCGATGAAGTTCTGGTCGACGATTTCGGCGCGGTTGAAGCCCTTGTGGCGGGCGCTGATGGCAAACGGAATGGACATGGCGGTTATCGGCAAATGGATTAAAGGGTTTTCGTAGGAGCCCGCTCGCGGGCGATGCATTCGAAAAAGCATCGCCCGCGAGCGGGCTCCTACGGACGGTGCATCGGAGTGTCGAGCCTCAATGGCAGCTTGTAGCAGTTGCCGGAGGCGCGCATGCCGTAGATGGTGATCACGACCGTTCCTCGTGCAATGACTTCAACAACGCCGCGCGCTGCTGATCTTTTGGCCGGCCGAAGTCTTCCAGCATGCGGATCTGATTCTCGACCGAAGGAACCGGCACGGCCAGGCCATTCACGCCTGCCAAAACCAGCTTCCCGGGCAGCACCGCCTGCCAACGATCATCCACGTGAATTTCAAGCGCGCCCATCACTTCGACCGACGCGCCGGGAAATCGGAAGCGCGCGAAATTCGAGCGGAACCGATGGCCGTCCGGCGGCACGAACGCGGGCTCGCGTCGCTGCGCCCACTGCCGCATCAAGGTATCGGCATCCGCGCGTGAAGTGAGTACATCGACGTCCGCGGCACTCACCTGCGCGCCCAGCAACAGCGCCGCGGCGCTGCCAATCAGGCACCACGGATCGACGCAGTGCACGTGCAGATCCGGCACGATCTCGGCCAACGTGGCGTAAAGCGCGGGAGATACGTGGCTCATGCGCGATGCCGCCTCCACGTTTCGCGACTCTGCCCCCAGATCTCCACCGGCAGATCCTGGAATGGCTCCGGCAAAGGCAGACGGCCCGGGCCAATCAGGCTTGAGCCGAGCCGCCGCGCGACGCTCTTCGAGGCCTCGTTTTCCGGCGCGATGGGATGTATCACCTCGGTCCAGCCCAGATGATCGAAGGCCCAGTCGATCGCCGCGATTGAGCCTTCCGTGGCATAGCCCTTGCCCCAGGCGTCGCGCAGCAAGCCCCAGCCCACCTCGGTGCCTGGCCAGTCTTCGGGGCACCACGGACCAAGCCGGCCGAGCCAGCGGCCACTGCTCTTCTCGATCACCGAAAACATGCCAAAGCCCTGGATCGCCCACGCGCCAGCCATGCTGAGAAAACCGCGCCACGCTGTCGCGCGCGGTTGCGGGCCACCGATATGATGCGAATTCTCCTCATCGCCCATCAGCGCCGCCCAGCCGTCGAAATCCTCCGCCCGGGTCGGGCGCAGGATCAGGCGATCGGTTTCAATGCGGATGTCGGGAACGTGCAAGGCCGGGCTCCTGAAGCCCCTCTCCCATCGGGAGAGGGTTGGGGTGAGGGTACGGGGCTCGCGCAAGCCATCCAGATCGCGCTCCGCCCGGACCCTCATCCGTCGCTTCGCGCCACCTTCATTCGGCACATCCCTGTGCCTCAACCTTCGGGCGGCTTTTGCCGTGCAAATCGGCTTTCCTGCCGATTTGTCTCCCAAAGGGAGAAGGGAAAATCTCTAGAACGCGTTGATGCCAGTCAGCTCGCGCCCGACCACCAGCTCGTGCACAGTCTCGGTGCCCTCATAGGTGATCACCGATTCGAGGTTCAGCGCGTGACGGATCGCGCCGTGCTCGGTGGTGATGCCGGCGCCGCCGAGGATGTCGCGGCACTGGCGCGCGATATCGATCGCCATGCGGCAGTTGTTCCACTTGGCCAGCGACACCTGGGTCGGCTGCATCTTGCCGGCGTCCTTCAGACGGCCCAGCTGCAGCGACAATAGCTGCGCGGTGGTGATGCGCCGGGCCATGTCGGCCAGCTTCAACTGCACGGCCTGATTGGACGCGAGCGGACGATTGAACAGGATGCGCTCGGCGGTGTAGTCGAGCACTTCCTTGAGGCAGGCCTGAGCGGCGCCGATCGGCCCCCAGGTGATGCCATAGCGCGCCTGGGTGAGGCAACCCAGCGGCCCCTTCAGACCCTTCACGTTCGGCAGCCGCGCACTGTCCGGCACGCGCACGTTGTCGAAGAACAGCGCGCTGGTGACCGAAGCGCGCAGGCTCATCTTCTTGTGAATTTCCTGCGCCTTGAAGCCGGCGCTGTCGGTCGGCACCACGAAGCCCTGGATGCCGTCTTCCGTCTGCGCCCACACGATCGCGATGTGCGCCAGGTTGCCGTTGGTGATCCACATCTTGGCGCCGTTGATGACCCAGTCGCCGCCATCCTTCTTCGCGTGGGTTTTCATGTTGGCCGGATCGGATCCGCCGTGCGGCTCGGTCAGGCCGAAGCAGCCGATCACCTCACCGGCCGACATCCGCGGCAGGTACTGCTGCTTCTGCTCTTCGCTGCCGTAGGCGAAGATCGGGTACATGCACAGCGAGCTCTGCACCGAGGCGAAGCTGCGCAGGCCCGAATCGCCGCGCTCCAGCTCCTGGCAGATCAGGCCGTAGCTGACGCCGTTCATGCCGGCGCCGCCGTACTCCTCGGGAATGGTGGCGCCAAGCAGACCCAGGCCCGCAATCTCCGGGATCAGTTCCTTGGGGAAGCGGCCCTGGTCGAAACAGTCGCCGATGATCGGCAGCACGCGCTCGTCGACGAAGCGACCGACACTGTCCTGCACCATGCGCTCTTCGTCGCTGAGCAGCGAGCGGATGTCGAACAGATCGAGCGGGTTCAGACGGACGGCCATGAAATCTCCGGAAAGCAGCACGATAAAACCGGTATTGTAGCGCGGGATCGGGACGTGGACCGAGGCCGGAGCCGCCGCCTGATCGGCCCTATCATTGCCACCTTGTCGGAATCCCATGCTCAAAGGCGTACTGCTCGGCTTCATGGCATTTGCCGCTTACGCGCTCAGCGACGCCTTCGTGAAGGCACTGCGCGGCTCACTGCCAGCGTATGAGGCGGTATTCTTCGGCGCCGCGTTGGGCCTGACTGCCCTACCGTTCATCAAGAGTCGCGGCGATCGCTGGCGCGATGCCGCGCTGGCCCAGCGCCAGGGTCTGTACCTGATCCGCGCCGCGGCCAGCGCGGTTGGCAGCATCGCCGCGGTGATTGCGTTCACCGCGCTGCCGATGGCCGAGGCGTTCGCGCTGATCTTCCTGCTGCCGATCTTCGTCACCATTCTCTCGGTGCTGGTGTTGAAGGAGCAGGTGGGCTGGCGTCGCTGGTCAGCGGTGGTGGCGGGATTCATCGGCGTGCTGGTGGTGCTGCGGCCGGGCTTTCGGGCGCTCGGTGCCGGCCACCTGGCCGCCATCATTTGTGGCCTTGCCGGCGCCATTTCGATGATCGCCCTGCGCCTGGCCGGGCCGCACGAGAAGCGCGTCAGCCTGTTTGGCGCCGGCATCTTCGGCTCGATGCTGGTATCGGGCGTGTTGATGCTGACCGAGTTTCGCTGGCCGCACGCTAGTCAATGGGGACTGCTGCTTGGCTACGGCCTGCTCTCGGCGCTGGGCTCGGTGCTGCTGATGCTGGCCACCCGGCTGGCACCGGCCAACCATGTGGCGCCGACCCAGTACAGCCAGATGCTGTGGGCCGTGCTGCTGGGCTACCTCGTTTTCCACGACCAGTTGGACTGGCCGATGGCGCTCGGCATCGCGATCATCCTCGGCGCCGGGCTGTTCACCTTCGTGCGCGAGGACAAGGTCACCCGCTGGTGGAAGCGCATGCGGATGATCTGACGTTAGCTGGCCAGGGCCTGCAGACGTGCGGCGCGGAGCGCCAGCTCGGTACGCAACTCCAAGGGCGTACGTATCTCGAAGTCGAACGGCACGCCGGCAAGCTGGCGGGCGAACCAGGCCAGGTCGTCGGCACTGCTGCGCAACAACACGCCGCCATCCACCGGTTCCAGCAGACCGAAGTCGAGCGAGAAGGCGCGGCGCGCCGCCGGCAGGTCGGTGTGCAACAGCACTTCGATGCTGCGGCCTCGCGGCATTCCGGCAATGCCTTGCACCAATTGCTCCAGCGCATCGAAACCAGCGGGTCGTTCGAAGTGCTGCTCCAGCAAGGTCACCTCGCCCATCCGGTCCAGCCGGAATGAACGCAACCCGTGGCGCAGATGACACATGCCCAGTGCATACCAGGCACCGGCGCGCCAGGCCAGGCCATACGGATCGAACTCCCGTTCGGTGTGGCTGCCCTGTGCCGAGTCGTAGCTCATGTTCACCCGCTGTTGTGCCTGCGCTGCCGTGGTCAGCGCAATCAGCGCGGCATTGCTGGCCGGCGTGTTGGTGGAAGGCAGCAGATCGACCTTGACCGTATCGGCGATCGCGCGCACGTGGCGCTTCAAGCCATCCGGCATCACCCGGGCCAACTTGGCCTGCACGCTTTCCACCGCCGGCGCGGCCTCGGCCAGACCCAGCCCGCGTGCCGCCACCATGCCCACTGACAGGGCCACTGCCTCGTCATTGGTGAACATCATCGGCGGCAGCTTGAAGCCGGCGACCAGCATGTAGGCACCGTGGCGGCCACGTTCGGTGGTCAGCGGAATGCCCAGGTCTTCCAGCATCACGATGTAGCGCCGCAGCGTGCGCACGTCGACGCCGACCCGCCGCGCCAGCTCCGGGCCGCTCATGCGACCGTGACTTTGCAGCAGGTCGAGCACGGCAAGTACGCGGGTGGTGGGTAAGGCCATGGCGGCAATTGTATCGATAAATCAGGGCGTGATTTGTCCTGTTTAACCCTTACCGTGTCTCGCAAGCCCTCCAGGCATCACGTCAGGATCTCCCATGAAGCCGATTGAACGACTGTTGTTCGGCATCGTTGCGTTCGCCACCTTCGGCGCGGCGATTCCGGCACACGGCAAACCCGCCAGCGAGACCACCACCATGGAAAGCGTGCAACATCTGCAGGACTACCAGGTCATCGAATTCCGTCGCTATGTCACCAGCGACGGCGAGCGCGGCCGTTTCGTCAAATATTTCGACGCCTATTTCCCCGAAGCCTTTGAGCAGTTGGGTGCGATGGTGTTCGGACAATTCACCGAGCGTGGCAACCCGAACCGCTTCACCTGGCTGCGCGGCTTCAAGGACATCAACGCGCGGCCGATCGTCAATGCGGCCTTCTATTACGGGCCGCTGTGGAAAGAACATCGGGCCAGGGTAAATGCGATCCTGCCGGACAGCGACAACGTGATGCTGATGCGCCCGTTGCACCCGGATCGGGGCATCACCGTGCTGCCGGCGGTGGATCCGGTGACAGAGGAACAAGGCGCGCAGGGCGTGGTGGTCGCGCAGATCTTCGCGGTGAAGCAAGGCAGCGAGGAAGCGTTCGCGAAGCAGGCGCAAGCCGCGTTCGCACATTACCGGATCGCCGGCGTCCATCCAGCCGGCGTGCTGGTATCGCTGGATGTGCCGAACAATTTTCCGCAATTGCCGATACGCGGCGACGGCCCCTTCCTGGTCTGGCTCGGCGTGGTCCGGGACAACGCCACACTGGACAAACAATTCGTACCGCTGCTGGCATCCGCCGAACAATCGCTGGTCGCGACCGGTCTGCTGCGTGGGAAACCCGAACGCGTGGTGATGGATCCCACGCCCCGTTCACGCCTGCGCTGGCTGCCTGATGCAACGGCCAAGGCTTCGCCATGACGCACTACGATCAACTGTGGCTGTTCTTCGCCCTGGTCTTCGGCATCGTGGTGTTGCCGGGCCTCGACATGGCCTTTGTGCTGGGCAGTTCGCTGGCTGGCGGCCGCAGCCGGGGCCTGGCCGCGGTGGCCGGCATCATCGCAGGCGGAGTCGGCCATGTCGTGATGACATCGATGGGCATCAGCCTGCTGCTGAAGCTGATCCCCGGCGCGTTCAACGCGCTACTGCTCGCCGGCGCGCTGTACATCGCCTGGATCGGCATCTCGCTGATGCGTAGCGAGTCCGCATTCGGCATGCATCCGGATACCCGCACGCGTTCGAAAGTGGCAACCTTTCGCCAAGGCATGTTCACCTGCCTGCTCAACCCCAAAGCCTATCTGTTCATGCTGGCGGTCTTTCCGCAATTTCTACGCCCGGATTACGGTCTGGTCTGGATCCAGGCGGTGGTTCTGTGGCTGATCATCGCGCTCAACCAGCTCTGCGTGTATGGCGGCGTGGCGCTGATGGCGGGCCGCGCACGCCTGTGGCTGCAGGGCAAACCGGCCGCCGGCCTGATGGCCACGCGTTGTGTGGGTGGCTTGCTGATTGCTGCGGCGATGTTGACCGGATTCGAGGGATGGCACCGGTTGTAATCAGGACGCTATGGCCCTCTCCAACGGGCACCCATCCGTTGCGGAATCACTTGCACGCAAGCGCGGGCCATGGCCTGTTCCATGCATATGCAAACCGCTTCGCAGAGGGGCATGAAAAATCGTATTCACCGGCATTTGAAGCGTAAAATCGAACGCGGGAACCCATCACGCAAGGATGCATTCCTCGCCGTTGGAGGTACCATCATGACCCGTCTGGTTCTCATCGCCCTGCTCGCAGCCCTGGCGCTCGATGCGCAAGCGGCACCCGACACCTGCCGCATCAGCGGCACGGCCTACGACTACACCGGACACCCGCTGCCCACGGCCGTGATCCGCCTGACCGACCAGCAAACGCAACAGACCGCCTACCGTGCGACCGACGCGAATGCCGCGTTCGCCTTCGCCGCTCTGCCCGTGGACGCCAGTGGCCAACGTTACCGGCTCGATGTGCTGAGCCCGCCCACCGTAGTCACCGGCTCCCTCATCCCCACACGCTCCGTGCTTGGTATCGCACCCGCCTTCGCTTGCGACGCGGGCCAGAGCGTGCGCGCCGATGTAAGGGTCGAAGTGCGCTGACGTAGTGGCTCCGCCTTGATGGCGCCGAAGCCGGCTCATCATTCCTGGTCGAGCTTCGCGGCTTCGCCACCCTTGCCGGCGGTGTAGCCGTTGCTGTGCCTGTGCTGTGCAGATCGGGGTAATGCGCAAGCGGGCGAGCGCCTGGAAGCACGACCACCCGTCCGCTGTCCGTGCCATGTCCGGACAACACCGGCACCGTCCGCGGACAGGCGCCTTGGCCGCGCGATGACGCACGCAATGGCTTGGAAATGGGGCTTCCGGGGGATCCGGGTCTTTGGCATGGGCCTTGCTCCATACCCATCGAAGGCTTCCTACCCAGTCGCGGAGAACCCCCATGAAATTCGAGACCCTGATGCTGCAGAGCCTTTTCATCGCCTGCCTGCTGATCTGCCTGCTGACCCTGGGCGCCCTGCTCACGTCGCCAACAACCGTGTCGAACATCGCGGCCAGTCACGCTCCTGTTGCGGCAGCGGCCAGCTCGGCCAGCTGAGTCATCCAAGGGTAGGCAACGTCCATTGCTTTGAGTCAAAAGCCAGGGACATTCAAACCCCTCCTCTTTCACGAAGCATCACCGATTGCTCACCCCATGCGGCACGTGACCGGTCGCCACGTGCTTGCGTGCGGATTCCACGTTGGCCGGCGAGTCGTCGAAGAAAATGTCGGCGCCGAAGGCATCGAGGAACGGGCCCTTGTCGCGGCCGCCGAGGAACAGCGCCTCGTCGATGCGCACGCCCCACTTGCGCAGGGTCAGGATCACCCGCTTGTGCGCAGGCGCAGAGCGCGCCGTCACGAGGGCCGTGCGAATCGGCGAATGCTCGGCCGGGAACGCCGTCTGCAACCGATGCAGCGCCGTCAGGAAACCCCGGAACGGGCCTACCGACAGTGGCTCGCTGGCATGCTCGGTTTCACTGCGGTGGAAGGCGTCAAGGCCTTCCTCGCGCGATACCCGCTCGCCTTCGTCGCCGAAAAGCACCGCGTCGCCGTCGAACGCAATGCGCAGTTGCTCGCTGGCGCGCGGCGGCGCCGTGCTGGGCAGGATCGTCGCCGCGGCCACGCCGGCGGCCAGCGCGCGGCCCACGTCCTCGGCGTTGGCGGACAGGAACAGATCGGCCATGAACGGCGCGATGTAGTCGGAGGTCGGGGCACCGCTGGTGAACGCCGCGCGGCTGATCTCCAGGCCGTAGTGCTGGATCGCGTTGAAGATGCGCAGGCCGGTATCGCCCGAATTGCGCGACAGCAAAATCACTTCGACTGGCGGCACATCACCGGCCAGCCGATTCAGGCCCAGCAGCTTTTGTACCAGCGGAAACGCCACGCCGGGTTTGAGGATGTCATCCTCGTGTTCGATCTGGAAAGAGCGATAGGCGTCCAGACCCTCCCGCTCAAACAGGGCATGGCTGTCGCCGAGATCGAATAGCGCGCGCGAGGAAATGGCCACCACCAGGCGTTTGTCGCCGATAGCGGTGGGATCGTGCGCATCGGTGGATGGAGTGGTCATGCGCCTTGTGTCTGGTCAGAAGATGACATGGAATCCAGCAAACGTGCTGGGATTGTGGTGGCGGTAGAGCAAGAGCTTGCCCCCATCCGCCCTGCGGGCACCTTCCCCCGTAAACGGGAGAAGGAAGCTGGCTGTTTCGAGGACTCCCATGTTTCCTTCCCTCGCCTGCGGGGGAAGGTGCCGAAGGCGGATTGGGGCGCTCTTCACTGCGCCGCAAACTGCTCATCAAGGATGCGTTGCTCCAGATTGTGCTCCGGGTCAAACAGCAACCGTACTCCCTGGTCACCGGACTGGCGGATCGCCACCGTGCGCACGTCGCGCACCTCATGGAAATCGGCCGTGGCGCTGACCGGTCGCTTGGCCGGATCGAGCACCCGCAGGATCACCTCGGTGCGATGCGGCAGGATCGCGCCACGCCAGCGGCGCGGCCGGAACGGACTGATCGGCGTCAACGCAAGCACGTTCGCGTCCAGCGGCAGGATCGGGCCGTGCGCGGAAAGGTTATAGGCGGTCGAACCGGCCGGAGTGGCGACCATGATGCCGTCGCAGATCAGGGTCGGCAGCTTCACGGTGTCGTTGAGCTGTACTTCAAGGTGCGCGGCCTGGTTGCTCTGGCGCAGCAGCGAAACCTCGTTGAACGCCAGCGCGGTGTGTTCGTTGCCGCTGGCATCGGTGACCAGCATCTGCAGCGGAAACAGCGATGCGGTGTGCGCACGCGCGACTCGGTCGGGCAGACCGTCGACCTTGTGCTTGTTCATCAGGAAACCGACCCGGCCCAGCTTCATGCCGTACACCGGCACTTCCAGTTCGCGGTACGCGTGCAGAGTGCGCAACATGAAACCGTCGCCACCCAGCGCAATGATCATTTCGGCCTGCTCGGGCGGCACGTCGCCATACCGATCCACCAGTTTGCGTTGCGCCTGCTGGGCGACACTGGTCTCGCTGGCAACGAAGGCAAAGCGCATGGGGGGGGCCGGGAATCGGGATTCGGGATTGGGGATTCGGAAGAGCGAGCACTGCTGCCCTTCCCATCATCCCGGCAAGACACGCGACAAATCAAGTTCGCGCGCGGCCGCCTTTCCGAATCCCCAATCCCCAATCCCGAATCCCGGCTCCTAAGCCACCGGCACCTGTGCCAGCTGGGCCAGGCGACGGACAGCGACCGAGGCGATCGGATAGTCCGCGTTCTGGGTGAGGATTTCCGCCAGCATGCTGCGGGTGTGCTGCAAGGTGGCGTCGTCACGCTGCAGCCACGCCTGCACTGGCGACAAGTCCGTGCTGTCGCCCCCGAACGCGAGCACCTGCAACGCCAGTGCACGATGCTGGTGGTTCAGCTCATCCAGCAGCGAACCGCGTGCCTGCGCATGCCAGTGACCGTCGACCGGCAAGGCCTCGATCTGTCCGCGCAACCATTCCAGGTCCAGCGCCTCGCCCAGCTCGAAGAACACGCGCGCCACCTTGTCCATCGGCTGGTTGCTTTGCTGCGCTACCTCAACCATGTCCAGCGCGGCGCGCAGATCCGGCATGCGGGCCATGCGCAGGCCCAGTTCGGCGGGCATGCCCAGGCCTTCCCATTTTTCCCGGGTGCAGGAAAAATCGCCCATGCCGGTCGGCGTGAGCACCTCCGGCAATACATTGCGCAGCGCGGAGACGCCTTCCTGATAACGCGCGACGTTCTCCGCGATGTCGAGCGAACCGCCGGGACGGTTGAGCAGCCAGCGGGTCATGTGCCGCAGCAACGACCAGATCTGCTTGATCGCATCGATCTGGGTGTCTTCGGCGATCTTGCTGTCCAATGCCTCGATCATCGACCACAACTGGCGTGCGTCGAGTATCTCGCGCGCCGCCGTATACGCTTTGGCGATCGCCGCCGGTCCCTTCCCGGTATCTTCCTGCATGCGCATCATGAAGGTGGCGCCCATGCGGTTGACCGTCGAGTTGGTCACCGCGGTGGCGATGATTTCGCGCTTCAGCCGGTGACGCTGCATGTGCTCGGCATATTTTTCGTGCAATGGCACGGGGAAGTAGCGCACCAGTTCCTTCGACAGGTACGGGTCTTCCGGTACGTCCGAATCCAGCAGTTGCTGGTACAGGCGGATCTTGTCGTAGGACAACAGCACGGCCAGTTCCGGCCGGGTCAGGCCGATGCCGCGCGTTTTGCGCTCGGACAGTTCGGTATCGGAAGGCAGGTTCTCCACCTGGCGATCCAGCGTGCCTTCGGCCTCCAGTGTGCGGATGAAATGCGCCATCGAGCCGATCCGGCCGACCGATTGGTGCTCCATCAGAGTGATTGCCTGGTTCTGGCGATAGTTGTCCCACAGCACCAGCTGGGCGACCTCGTCGGTCATCGACGACAGCTGCGTGTTGCGCGCCTCGTCGGTCAGCTCGCCACGCTGCACGGCATCGTTGAGCAGGATCTTGATGTTGACCTCGTGGTCGGAGGTATCCACGCCGGCGGAGTTGTCGATGAAGTCGGTGTTCAGCAGCACGCCCTTCTGGGCCGCCTCGATGCGACCCTTCTGGGTCATGCCCAGGTTGCCGCCTTCGCCCACGATCTTGCAGCGCAGATCGCCGCCGTTGACGCGCAGCGCATTGTTGGCACGGTCGCCCACGTCCGCGTGCGTTTCGGCGGAGGACTTCACGTAGGTACCGATACCGCCGTTCCACAGCAAATCCACGGGTGCCATCAGGATCGCGCTGAGCAACTCGGAGGGCGCCAGGTGGTCGACGTCGGCTTTCAATCCCAGCGCCGTGCGCACTTCGGGCGAGATCGAAATCGACTTGGCGCTGCGCGGATAGATGCCGCCGCCGGCAGAGATCAGCGACTTGTCATAGTCATCCCAGCTCGATCGCGGCAGCTTGAACAGCCGCTCCCGCTCGACCAACGAGCGCGCCGCATCGGGATCCGGATCGAGGAATACATGGCGGTGGTCGAACGCGGCCAGCAGGCGGATATGCCCGGACAACAACATGCCATTGCCGAACACGTCGCCGGACATGTCGCCGATGCCCACGCAGGTGAAATCCTGGCTCTGGCTGTCGCGACCCATCGCGCGGAAATGGCGTTTGACCGATTCCCAGCCACCGCGCGCGGTGATGCCCATGCCTTTGTGGTCGTAACCATGCGAACCACCCGACGCGAACGCGTCGCCGAGCCAGTAGTCGTGCTCGATCGAAATCGCGTTGGCGATGTCGGAGAACTTCGCGGTGCCCTTGTCGGCAGCCACCACCAGGTAGGGATCGTCTGGGTCGTGGCGCACCACGTCCTGGGGATGCACCACCTTGCCGTCGACCAGATTGTCGGTGATATCCAGCAGGCCGTTGATGAACATCTTGTAGCAGGCGATGCCCTCGGCCTGCACCGCATCGCGATCACCGTCGGTCGGTGACTTCTTGCAGAAGAAGCCGCCCTTGGAGCCGACCGGGACGATCACCGTGTTCTTCACCATCTGCGCCTTCACCAGGCCCAGCACCTCGGTGCGGAAATCCTCGCGGCGGTCGGACCAGCGCAGGCCGCCGCGCGCCACCGGGCCAAAGCGCAGATGGATGCCTTCCACGCGCGGGGCGCAGACCCAGATCTCGCGATACGGCACCGGCTTGGGCAGCTCGGCCACCTGGTGCGAGTCGAACTTGTAGCTGATGTACGGTCGGAACTCGCCATCCCATTGCTGGAAGAAGCTGGTGCGCAAGGTGGCGCGGATCAGGCCGACGAAACTGCGCAGAATCCGGTCCTCGTCGAGGCTGGCGACGTTCTCCAGCAGCACGCTGATGACGCCTTCGACCACGCCGATCTGCTCGGCGCGCGGCCGCGAGAGGCCGTCGCTCAGGTCCTTGATGAGTGCCGGATGTGCCGCCTGCACATGCGCGGGGATCAGGGTCTGCATCTCGACCGCGAGGGTGGCACCGGCGGCCTTGAGTTCATCCGCCGACCAGGTCTCACGGTGCGGGTCAAACCTGGCCAGGAACAGCTCTACCAGCAGGCCGGCAATCGCCGGGTAACAACCCAGGGTCTCCTCCATGTACGTCTGCGAGAATGTGGCTCCGGTCTGCAGCAGGTATTTCGAATAACCGCGCAGCATCGCGACCTGGCGCCAGCTCAACTTGGCGCCCAGCACCAGCCGATTGAAGCCGTCGTTCTCGGCGTTGCCGCGCCAGATCTGCTCGAAGGCGTCCTCGAACAGCGCACCGACCTGCTCGACACTGAAAGCGAGCTTGCCGACAGGCTGCACGTCGAAATCCTGGATCGACAGCGGTGCATCACCGGCGATCTCGTAGACATGCTCGGTAAGCACGCGCAGGCCCAGGTTCTCCAGTTGCGGCAGCACCTCGGACAAGGCGATGTCCCCGCCGGAACGGTAGACCTTGAAACGCAGCGTCTCCGGCTGTTGCGGCGGATGGTAGAAGGACATGCGCAAGGCGTTGTCACCCGCCAGCAGCGACAACTGATGAATGTCCTCGGCTGCCACGGCCGGGCTCACGTCTTCGACATAGCCGGCCGGCAGCGATTTCGCGTAGCGATTGGCCAACACCACGCCCTCGTGGTCGCCGCGCAGGTGCACCAGGGCGTCACGTACCTCGTCGTGCCAGTTGCGCACGATGGCGGCCACGCCCCGCTCCAGTGCGGCCAGGTCATAAGCAGGCTGATCGCCGATCTTCGGGCGCAGCACGATGGTCAGCCGGGCCAGTGCCGACTCACCCATCTCGACCGAGGAATCGCTCTGCACCGCGTGCAGGGCCGTCCCCAGCAGGCTCTCGATACGCTCGCGCACCGAGGTGTTGAAGCGGTCACGCGGCACGAACACCATGCAGGTGAAGAATCGCCCGTAGCGGTCGCGACGGACAAACAGGCGGGTGCGCGCACGCTGGCGCAACTCGAGTATGCCCATCGAGGTGTTGAACAACTCATCCTCGGTACCCTGCAGCAGCTCCTCCCGCGGCAGGGTTTCCAGGATGTGGCGCAGTGACTTGCCGGAGTAGGAATCGCGCTTGAGCCCGGAGCGGGCCAGCACCGATTCGACCTTGTGCCGCACCAGCGGCACGTCCTGCGGGCGGCACATGTAAGAGCTGGAGGTAAACAGGCCGAGGAAGCGCTGCTCGGCGACCGCCCTGCCATCGGCACCGAATTCCAGCACACCGATGTAATCCATGTAACCGGGACGATGCACGTGCGAGCGCGCGTTCGTCCTGGTCAGGATGATCGCGTCGGTGGCGCCGGACTGCGGCAATTCGCTGGCCGCCAGGGTACTCAATGAGCGTGGTGCCAGCGACCGGTCGTTCTTGCGCAGGATGCCAAGACCGGACGAATCGATCGAACGCAAGACGCGATCGCCATCGGTATCGACCACTTCGTATTCCCGATAGCCGAGAAAGGTGAAGTTTTCGTCCGCCAGCCAGCGCATGAAATCGGATGCCTCCTGCACCGAAGCATCGTCAAGCGGCAAGGACCGCTTCGGCAGCTCATGGGCGATCGTCAGCGCGCGGTTGCGCATCGCCTTCCAGTCGTTGACGGCCGCACGCACATCCTCGAGTGCCTCCTCGATCCGGACCTTCAGCTGCTCCTGCTCGGCGGCATCGGCGGCGCGATCGATCTCGAAATGCATCACCGATTCGGCGCTCCCCACCGTACCCCCCATCTCCAGAAGGACGCCGTCGGCATCACGCGAGACAGTCACCACCGGATGGATCACCGCGTGGATCTGCAGGCTGGACGACACGATCATGCTCACGCTGTCGATCAGGAACGGCATGTCATCGGTGACGATCTGCAGCAGGCTGCGCCCGGCATGGACATCCGCCGGGCTCAGCACGCGCACCAACGCAGACCCGGACGGACGCTTCTGCATGAACTCCAGCAGACCGCCGACCAGCGCCGCCCACTGCATGGGCGTGTGCAGATTGATGTCGTTGCCACCCACGCGCGCAAAAAAGGCGGCGCACAACACCTGGGCCTGGGCCAGACGCTGGGGCGACAGACCCCCCTTTTTCAGCTCGGCAAGCACGATGGACGGAAGAGAGTGGTCGTTTGCCGCAAGGATCGCATTCATGGCATCTGCTGGTCAGTGGAGACAAAGATTGAATGGGGTGACAAAGCCCCCGAAGGATACGCCGCAGCATCGCGTGAATCCACCTGTGCGGCCATTGTCCAGCATGCCCCGACGCATGATCTGGGGAAAAAATCGGCATGCTCGCTCTTGGGTGCAACACCCGTACAACGCACGGGGATGAAGCAGGTCCCGCGACAACGGCGCGATCATCGCGGTCGCAGCGGGTAGCACGGCAGGCGCTGGATATGTGCCAGCGATAAAATGTACACTAGACAGTCCAGTAAATTTGCCGAGGTGCGCCGCTGCGCAACATGGCGGGCGCCACGTCGATACTTCACGAGTGCGATTCAATGGTGCCCACTTGTGACACGCGACATCCCGGATTTTATGCGGTATCTGATCCCCTTGCTGCATCGTCCGGCATCACCCCAGTCCCGATCAGAAACCCCCCGATCAGAAACACGTTGCAAACAAGTTTCGGAGCTCCTCCCCATGAAGTCCCCGTTATTGAGCACATCTTTGCTGTGCCTGGGCCTGCTCGCCTTGGGCGCCTGCAGCAAAAGCAAGGATAGTGGTCCACCGACAGCGCCGCCGCCGGAAGTCGGCGTGATCACCGTGAATCCGCAGAGTTCTCCGCTGACCCGTGACCTGGTCGGACGCCTTTCCGCATTCCGCAGCGCCGACGTGCGCGCGCGAGTGGCCGGCGTGCTGCTCAAGCGAAACTATGAGGAGGGCTCCGACGTCAAGCAGGGGCAGCTTCTTTTCCAGATCGATCCCGCGCCGCTGAACGCCGCGTTGAGTGCCGCCAGGGCCGCGCTGGCCCAAGCCCAGGCGACCTACACGAACAACAAGGTCACCGCGCAGCGCGTGCGCGAGCTGGCGCCGAAAGGTTATGTGTCAAAAGCGGACGTGGACAACGCACAGGCGGCCGAACGCAGCAGCGCCGCTGCCGTGCAGGCCGCCCGCGCCAACGTGGAAACGGCACGCATCAACCTGGGCTACGCCAATGTGACCGCGCCGATCTCAGGCCGCGCTGGTCAACAGCAAGTGACCGAAGGCGCGCTGGTCGGCAATGGCGCCGCCACCTTGCTCACCACCATCGACCAGACCGATCCACTCTACGTGAACTTCACCATGAGCGTGGATGCGCTGGAGCAGATGCGCCAGGCCCAGCAAAATGGTCATGTCACCCTCGCCGGCCAGGACAAGGCCAGTGTGCAGATCGCGCTTCCCGACGGCAGCAAGTACGCCGAGCCGGGCACCGTCGATTTCTCCGCCGCCACGGTCAACCCCTCCACCGGATCGGTGGACCTGCGCGCCACCGTGCCCAACCCGAAGCACAGCCTGCTGCCCGGCATGTACGTAACCCTGAAGGCGAACCTGGGCCAGCAGCACAAGGTCTTCCTGATCCCGCAGCAGGCGGTGCAGCGCGACACCGTGGGCGCCTACGTGATGACCGTCGGCACCGACGGCAACGTCGTGCGCAAGGACGTCACTACCGCCGACATGGCCGATGGCAACTGGGTCGTCAACGACGGCCTCGCGGCCGGCGACCAGGTGGTGGTCTCGGGCATCCAGAACGTGAAGGCCGGCGCGCCGGCCAAGGCCAGCCCGTGGCATCCCGCCGCCAGCTCGTCATCGAGCCAACCGCCAGCCGCGCCGAGCGGCAAGTAACGGGGCCGCGACGATGCCGACTTTCTTCATTGACCGCCCGATTTTCGCCTGGGTGGTCGCCATCCTGATTTCCCTGGGTGGCGTGCTGGCCATCCTCAACCTGGGCGTGGAGTCGTACCCGACGATCGCCCCGCCCTCGGTCACGGTCAGCGCGACCTATCCCGGCGCCAGCGCCGACACCACCGAAAAAACCGTCACCCAGGTGATCGAGCAGCAGCTGACCGGCATCGACCACCTGCTGTATTTCAGCTCGTCGTCCAGCGCCAGCGGCCGCGCCAGCATCACGCTGACCTTCGAGAGCGGCACCGATCCGGACATCGCCCAGGTGCAGGTGCAGAACAAGGTGGCGCTGGCCACGCCGCGACTGCCGTCCGAGGTGACCCAGCAGGGCGTGGTGGTGGCCAAAGCCAACAGCGGCTTCCTGGAAGTGGTGGCGCTGACCTCGGACAATCCGAAGATCGATCGCGATCGCCTCAACGACATCGTCGGCTCGCAGGTACTCGACCAGATCGCGCGAGTACCGGGTGTCGGCAGCACCCAGCAGTTCGGTTCCGAGTACGCCATGCGGATCTGGCTGAATCCGGACAAGCTGCACGGCTACAACCTGTCGGCCAGCCAGGTGCTGGCGGCGATCCAGGCGCAGAACGTGCAGTTCGCGGCCGGCTCGCTCGGCGCCGACCCGGCCCTGCCCGGCCAAGGCTTCAGCGCCACCGTGTCGACCGAAGGCCGGTTCACCTCGCCCCAGCAGTTTGCCGACATCATCCTGCGCGCCGCCACGGACGGCACCACCGTCAAGCTCGGCGACGTGGCACGCATCAGCTTCGGCCCCGGCGGTTACGGCTTCGACACGCAGTACGACGGCAAGCCGATCGGCGCGTTCGCGATCCAGTTGCTGCCCGGTGCCAACGCGCTCAACGTGGCCAAGGCGGTGCGTTCGAAGATGGACGAACTGGCGCCCAGTTTCCCGCAAGGCGTGACCTGGTTCAGCCCGTACGACAGCACCACGTTCGTGACCATCTCGATCAACGAAGTGGTGCACACGCTGATCGAGGCGATCATCCTGGTGTTCCTGGTGATGCTGCTGTTCCTGCAGAACATCCGCGCCACCATCATTCCCACCCTGGTGATCCCGGTCGCCCTGCTCGGCACCTTCCTGGGCATGCTGGTGCTCGGCTTCACCATCAACCAGCTGACCCTGTTCGGCATGGTGCTGGCGATCGGCATCGTGGTGGACGACGCGATCGTGGTGATCGAGAACGTCGAACGCATCATGACCGAGGAACACCTGACGCCGAAGGATGCCACGCGCAAGGCGATGGGCCAGATCACCGGCGCGGTGGTGGCCATCACCGTGGTGCTGGCGGCGGTGTTCGTACCCTCGTCGCTGCAGCCGGGCGCCTCCGGCATCATCTACAAGCAGTTCGCGCTGACCATCGCGATGTCGATGGGTTTCTCGGCCTTCCTCGCGCTTTCCTTCACGCCGGCCTTGTGCGCGAGCTTCCTGCAGGCGGAGCACCACAAGAAGAAGAACATCCTCTTCCGCAAGTTCAACCAGTTCTTCGACTGGACCACCCACACCTACACCGGCCATATCGACGGCGCCGTGCGGCACGCGCCACGCTGGATGCTGGGTTTCGTGCTGCTCGCGGTGCTGGGCGGTTTTCTGTACACACGCCTGCCCGGCAGCTTCCTGCCGGAAGAGGATCAGGGCTACGCGTTGTCGGTGATCCAGTTGCCGCCCGGCGCCACCAAGCAGCGCACCTCGGCGGTGATGGCGCAGATGCGCGAGATCCTGAAGAAGGACCCGGCGGTGGAAGGTGTATTGCAGGTCACCGGCTTCAGCTTCATCGGTTCGGGCGAGAACGCGGGCATGGCCTTCATCAAGCTCAAGGACTGGGCCAAGCGCGACGTGACCGCTGCCGAGTTCATCCAGCGCGCCAACGGCGAGATGCAGCAGATCCACGACGCACGCATCTTCGTGGCCAACATCCCCACCGTGCAGGGACTGGGCCAGTTCGGTGGCTTCGACATGTACCTGCAGGATCGTGGCGGCGCCGGTCGCGTAGCGCTCACCGCGGCTCGCAACGTGCTGCTCGGGAAGGCCAGCCAGGACAAGTCGCTGACCGGCGTACGCCCCAATGCGCTGGAAGATGCACCCCAGCTGCACCTGGATGTGGACCGCGTGCAGGCACAGTCGATGGGTCTGAATGTAGGCGACATCTACAACGCGATCGGACTGATGCTGGCGCCGGTGTACGTCAACGACTTCACCTACGGTGGCCGCATCAAGCGGGTGATCATGCAGGCCGACGCACCGTATCGCATGGGCCCCGAAGCACTGCAGCACATCTTCACCCCCAGCACCCAGACCACCGCCAGCGGCACACCGGAGATGATTCCGCTGTCCACCGTGGTGCGCAGTCAGTGGGATGTGTCGTCGCCGTCGCTGACCCGTTACAACGGCTACTCGGCGGTCGAGATCGTAGGCTCGCCGGCACCCGGACACGCCTCGGGCGAAGCGATGGATGCGATGCAGAAGATCGTCAATGACGACCTTCCCAAGGGTTTCGGTTTCGACTGGACCGGCCAGTCGTACCAGGAAATCCTCTCCGGCAACGCGGCCACCCTGTTGATGGTGCTGTCGATCTTCATCGTGTTCCTGGCCCTGGCCGCACTGTACGAGAGCTGGTCGATCCCGGTCTCGGTGCTGCTGGTGGTGCCGCTGGGCCTGCTCGGCGTGGTGGTGTTCACCCTGCTGCGCGGTCTTCCCGACGACATCTATTTCAAGATCGGCCTGATCACGGTAATCGGCCTGGCCGCGAAGAATGCGATCCTGATCGTGGAGTTCGCGGTGGCCGAACAGAAGGCCGGGCGCACGCTGCGCGAAGCGACGGTCGACGCCGCCCGCCTGCGCCTGCGCCCGATCCTGATGACCTCGCTGGCGTTCATCCTCGGCGTGTTCCCGCTGTTCATCTCAAGCGGTGCGGGCGCCAATGCCCGGCACGCCATCGGCACCGGCGTGATCGGCGGCATGCTGTTCGCCACCTTCCTCGGCGTGCTGCTGATCCCGGTGTTCTACGTGGTGGTGCGACGTCTGCTCGGCGACAAGCTGGATGGCGATGCGCCGCCGCCCGCGTCGACGCAAAACGGGATGCAATCGTTCGACTCGGATCCACACGTCAGCGGTTGATCCATCGCAGCCAAACAAGTGCCCGGCAGCGTCCCTGCCGGGCTTTTTGTCTTCATCACTGAGAACCTTACGTAGGAGCCCGCTCGCGGGCGATGCTCTTGCTCTGAATTGAGAGCATCGCCCGCGAGCGGCTCCTACGTGATGGCCTCGCTCAGCGCAAGCCTGTCTCGGCTCGCGCGATCACCAGCCGCTGGATCTCACTGGTTCCCTCGTAGATCTCGGTGATCTTGGCGTCGCGGAAGTAGCGCTCCAACGGCATCTCTTTCGAGTAGCCCATGCCGCCATGGATCTGCACCGCCTGGTGGCTGATCCACATCGCCGCCTCCGAGGCGGTGAGCTTGGCTACCGCGGCCTCGGTGCCGAATCGACCACCGTTCGCTTCCGCCTGGCCCTTGGCCCATGCTGCGCGCAAGGTCAGCAACGTGGCGGCATCGAGCTTGCATTTCATGTCGGCAATCTTGGATTGGGTCATCTGGAACGTACCGATCGGATGCCCGAACGCCTTGCGATCGCGCGACCATTGCAGGGTCGCCTCGTACGCCGCGCGGGCGATGCCGACGGCCTGCGAGGCAATACCGATGCGGCCAGCATCAAGCACGCCCATCGCGATCGAGAAACCCTTGCCCTCGGCACCCAGCAGGTTTGCCTTCGGCAGCACGTAATCGGTGAACTCGATCTCGCAGGTCGCCGAGGCACGGATACCGAGTTTGGGCTCCGTCTTGCCCGCATGGAAACCCGGCAACTGCGTATCGACGATGAACGCCGACACGCCCTTGGCACCGATACCCGGCGTGGTGATCGCAAACAGCACGATGTAGCGCGCCACCGGACCGGAAGTGATCCAGCTCTTCTTGCCGTTGATCACCCAGTCACCGCTCGCGTTCTTGGTGGCTCGGGTATGCATCGCCGAGGCATCCGAACCGGACTGCGGTTCGGTCAGCGCGTAGGCACCAATCGCCTCGCCGGTGGCGATCGCGCGGACGTACTGCTGCTTCTGCTCTTCGGTGCCGTGCTTGAGGATGCCGTTGCAGAACAGCGAATTGTTCACCGACATGATGGTCGAGGTCGCCGCATCGGCGGCGGCAATTTCGATCACTGCCAGAGAATAGGCGATTGAATCCATCCCGGCGCCGCCGTACTGCTCGGGAACCTCGATGCCCATCAGGCCGAGCTGGCCCATCTCACGGATGTTCTCCAGCGGAAACTCGCCCTTGGCATCGAATTCAGCCGCCACCGGCGCGATGCGCTTTTGCGCAAAGTCGCGGGCAATCGACTGGATCGACAGCTGGTCTTCGGTAAAGCTGAAATCCATGGGGGAGTTCCGCAAAAAGAGTGAGCCGTCCATTTTACCCGTAGAGACAGGCCGCACGCGAAACTCGGCTGTGTTTGAGCCGGACCAAGGCGTCACGCGCCCGGTTTCCGGACGAACTATCCCCTGGTGTTGGCATCGATGAACGCCGCCGCGGCTGCATGCAGCCCTTTGTGCGACTCGGGATCCAGGTACACCATGTGTCCGGACGGAAAGAACTTGTAGCTGATGTTTTTCTGCAGCTTGTCCGGGATCGGTAACTGGTGCATCTCGACCTGGGCCGAATAGAACGGCGTGCGAGGAAAGACCCGCGTATCTGGCACCCGTGTCCGCGCCCTCCCTCTCCGGCGCCGCCTCGTCGCGCCCTTGACGCCTTGCGCAGCGCGGCCTAGCCTGTACATCTTTATATCGCGATACAGGGATACTAATGGATCTGGCCACCGCGTCCAGCGTGCTCAGGCTGCTGGCCGACCCCACCCGGGTGCGTCTGCTGGCGCTGCTGGAACGCGAGGAGCTGACCGTGGCGGAGCTGGCCGCGGTGCTGCACCTGGCGCAGCCTCGCGTGTCGACCCATCTGGCCAAGTTGAAGGAGGCCGGCCTGGTTCGTGATCGCCGTGCCGGGGTGTCGGCCTATTACCGCGCCAACAACGAAGGTGACCAAGCGCAGCACGATCTGCTCAAGTCGTTGCGTACCAGCATCGACGATGCATTGCTGCGCGAAGACGCCGCGCGATTGCCCGGGGTGCTGGCCAACCGCGCCCGCGAGGAAGGCTGGGCGGACACGGTTGCCGGCGACATGGAGCGCCATTATTCACCCGGCCGCACCTGGGAAACCCTGGCCCGCTCGCTATTGCAGTTGCTGGAAACCGGCGACGTGCTCGACATCGCCTCCGGTGACGGCATCACGGCCGAACTGCTGGCACCACATGCCCATTCCATCGTCTGCGTCGACTCCAGCGAGCGCGTGGTCGAGGCGGCCGGCAAGCGTCTGAAGACATTCGCCAACGTCCGCGTGGCCCAGGGCGACATGCACGCACTCGAGCTCGGTGAGCAACGCTTCGATCTGGTGCTGATGCTGCATGCGCTCACCTATGCCGAGCGTCCGGCGCAAGCCGTGGCCGAGGCGGCGCGCGTGCTGCGACCCGGCGGCCGGCTGCTGGCAGTCACCCTGGGTCAGCACGACCACCGTGCCGTGGTCGAACCGTTCGACCACCGCAACCTCGGTTTCAGCAGTGCGCAACTGGACGGTCATGCGCGCGGCGCCGGACTGGAGGTGCTGAGCTGCAATCGGCTCAGTCGCGAGCGCAAGGCCCCGCATTTCGAAGTGATCAGCCTGCTCGCACGCAAGCCTGCGTCAAGCAAGCCCGCTTCAACTTGAGTTTTCCTGAAAGGACGTTGCAATGAGTACCCTGCCCTGGCTTCACCCCGATCGCGTCGACCTGCTTGAACAGGCGCTGCGCCACCGCATCCTGATCATCGACGGCGCCATGGGCACGATGTTGCAGGCGCACGAACTGGACGAACAGGGCTTCCGCGGCGAACGCTTCGAACACGGCCATGACGGTCATCCCCACGACCACGCCGGCGAATGTGACCTGAAGGGCAACAACGACCTGCTTTCATTGACCCGGCCGGAAATCATCCGCAGCGTGCACGATGCCTACCTGGAGGCTGGCGCCGACCTGGTCGAGACCAATACCTTCAATTCCACCCGGATCAGCCAGGCCGATTACAAGCTGCAGCACCTGGCCCACGAACTGAACCTCGAAGGCGCCCGCCTGGCACGCGCGGCCTGCGATGCGATGACGGCCAGAACGCCGCAGCAGCCGCGCTTCGTGATCGGCGTACTCGGGCCAACCAGCCGCACCGCCTCGCTGTCGCCGGACGTCAACGACCCGGGCTTCCGCAACGTCACCTTCGAGGAGCTGGCGGAGAACT
>DASRUB010000211.1:0-5602 GCA_035655635.1 Rhodanobacter sp.
GGAGTCGGCGATGGCAATGAGATAGCGCAACTGGGTAAGCGTCATGGCAAATGGCTCGTGAGCGGTCGGGGTCGGTGGATTGAGGCGCGAACGAAACACGGATACATCGCATGGCACAGGGCGGCATTGTGTGGGACATGACGGCATGGACGGCTCGAAGGCCGTCGCAGGTGAGCGTGCTGTTGCTTTGATTGCCGTGCATGGTTAGACGTCTATACGGCCAATTAACATGGCTGTCAAGTTTTCGTTATTGGGACCGCCTCATAACGCGGCGGCATATGCGTGGCCGCACAAATCATTTGTCGTGCAGGCCACGCCGCCCGTAGCGTGACTTTCCCGGCCATATGCCTGCAGGTTCATGCGATGAAGCTCTACCCGCTGTTCGCCAATCTCACCCACCGTGCTGTTCTGGTGGTGGGCGGCGGCGCCGTGGCCGAACGCAAAGTTGCCGCGTTACTCGGCGCACAGGCGCAGGTCACGGTGAATGCCGTCGAGCTGACCCCGCAGTTGCAACGCTGGGTCGCCGCCGGGCGCATCGCCTATCGCGGCGATGCGTTCCAGGACGGCTGGCTCGACCGCGTCTGGCTGGTGGTCGCCGCCACCTCCGATCACGAGCTGAATCGGCAGATTGCGGCGTTTGCTGGGCTGCGGCGGATCTTCGTCAACGTGGTGGACGACGCCACGCTGTCGAGTTTCCATGTGCCGGCGGTGATCGATCGCGCGCCACTGATCATCGCGATCTCCAGCGGTGGCGAGGCGCCGATGCTGGCGCGCCTGCTGCGCGAGCGGCTGGAAACGCTGCTCGACCATTCGCTCGGCGCGCTGGCCACGCTGGCCGCCAGGCTGCGCCAGCGCATCCGCGTGCGTCATCCGCAAATGGCATCACGGCGGCGTTTCTACGAAGAGCTGTTCGCCGGCCCGGTGGCCGCATTGCTACGCCAGGGCCAGCCGAAGGTGGCATGGATCGCCGCGCAAAAGGCGCTGGCGGCGAAGCCATCTTATGCGTCCGGATCGGTGGTGCTGGTCGGTGCCGGCCCCGGCGATCCGGGCCTGCTTACCCTGCGTGCGCTGCGCGCCCTGAACGAGGCGGATGTGATCCTGCACGACCGGCTGGTCAGCGCCGAGGTGCTGGAACTGGCACGACGCGATGCCGAGCGCATCGAGGTCGGCAAGCAGGCCGGCAACCATCACACCACCCAAGATGGCATCCACGCGTTGCTGCTCGAACACGCGCAGGCGGGCAGACGCGTGGTGCGGCTGAAGGGTGGCGATCCGTTCGTGTTCGGTCGCGGCGGCGAGGAGCTGGAGTTCCTGCGCGCGCACGAGATTCCCTATGAAGTTGTACCCGGCATTACCGCTGCGGTGGCCTGCGCAGCGTACGCCGGGATACCGCTGACCCACCGCGACCACGCGCAGTCGGTGCGCTTCGTCACCGCGCACTGCAGGTCGTCGATGGATACACTGGACTGGCACGCACTGGCGCAGGAGCGACAGACCCTGGCGGTCTACATGGGTGTGGTCGAACTGGATGCCGTGCAGGTGCGGCTGATCCAGCACGGACGCGCGTCATCAACACCGTTTGCGCTGATCGAAAATGGCTCACGCACCGACCAGCGCGTCATCACCGGGACGCTGGCGCATCTGGCCGAGCGAGCGGCCGCCCATGCCGTGTGTTCGCCCGCGCTGCTGGTCCTGGGCGAAGTCGCCGCACTGGCCGACTCGCTGGCGTGGTTTGGCCAGCCGCCGCTGGGCGCGGCCCTCCATGCACCACCCCGCAGGACGACGCCCATCAAGTCCGCCGGCGACAAGCTGCGGCATGCCACGGGGCATCGTGCCGCAGCGCGTCCCAGCGACGACCTGCTGGCGGCAATCCACCGCGCCTGACCCGAATTTTGCACACGTGCGGACGCATCATGTGCCGCGCGGTTCCACCTTCGCTCGATGGAGTACCTCATGATCTACGACAGCATCCTCGACACCATCGGCAATACGCCGATTATCAAACTCCACCGTCTGGCGCCGAAGCACGTCGAGTTGTACGTGAAGGTGGAGGCGTTCAATCCTGCTGGCTCGGTAAAGGACCGCCTGGCGCTGGCAATCATCCTCGACGCCGAGCAACGCGGCACGCTCAAACCCGGCCAGACCGTGGTCGAGGCGACTTCGGGCAACACCGGCGTGGCGCTGGCGGCGGTGTGTGCGGCACGCGGCTATCCATTTGTGGCGGTGATGACCGAAACCTACTCGATCGAGCGACGCAAGCTGATTCGCGCCTACGGTGGCAAGGTACTGCTCACCCCGGCCGCTGCGCGCGGTACTGGCATGGTGCAGAAAGCGGCAGAGCTGGCGCAGAAGCATGGCTGGTTCCTCGCCCGCCAGTTCGAGAACCCGGTCAATCCGGCCTATCACCGACAGACCACCGCACCGGAAATCCTGCGCGACTTCGCCGGCCGCCGGCTGGATTATTTCGTCAGCGGCTGGGGTACCGGCGGCACCATTACCGGCGTCGGTGAGGTCCTCAAGGTGGCGCGGCCGGAGGTGACGATCGTCGCCACCGAGCCGGCTGGCGCGGCGCTGCTGTCAGGCAAGGAGTGGCAGCCGCACAAGATTCAGGGCTGGACACCGGACTTCGTGCCGGCCGTACTCAACCGCAAGATCGTCGACCAGATCGTGCTGATCGACGACGTGCTGGCCCGCGATACCTCCAAGGCGCTGGCGCAGCAGGAGGGTATCTTTGCCGGGATATCGTCCGGTGCCACGCTTGCTGCGGCATTGCAGGTGGCTGCCGATGCACCGCAAGGTTCGGTCCTGTTGGCGATGCTGCCGGATACCGGCGAACGTTACCTGTCGACCTTTTTGTTCGAGGGCGTCAACGAAGGCTCGGACGAGGTTGAGTAGACCACCTATCCATTCACAAACTACATCGTGGCCAGCCGCCACAACGCCGACCAGGCCGGCATGCACAAGCTGCTGACCACCATTCGGTGCCTTCCATTGGCCTGCTCGTTTGCAAGGCCCAAGAGGTAGGGATTCCAGATGCTCGCGCATCTGCATATGGATGGCCCTCCAGCAGTCGCTGGCATTTTGAAGCGAACGCGTTGCGTAGCAGCGGCCAATGGGTTAAAGATTCGCTCGTCGACGATAGGCAGCAGCGCCAAATGGCCCACGGGTACGACAGCCTCATGGAACTGCCACGGGACTTCTCCGTGGACAAAGAGCTGCGCGATCGCTTGCACGGTTTCGATGCGTTCCTGCACGAGCAACACATCCCGTTATTGAAGTTCCTGCGTCTGCGCACCGGCGAGGAGGACGCTCGCGACATTGCGCAGGAGAGTCTGACGCGGCTGCTCCGCTATCGCGATAGCGAGCCGGCCGAAGCATGGCGACCGTTGCTCTACCGCATCGCTCGCAACCTGCTCAACGAGCAATATCGGCGCAGCCAGTCGCATCGGGACAAGCACAACGTGCAGGTGGACACGATCGAGCTGGCGGACCCTGCGCCGCCGCTCGACTTGGCGATTCAACATGCGCAGGAGCAGGCGTGGCTGCGCGAAGCCATGCTGTCGCTGCCGCCGCGCTGCCGACAGGTGTTCGTGCTGGTGCGGATCGACGGCTTGAGCCAGGGCGAGGCCGCGCGCAGGTGCGGCATTTCCGTGAAGACGGTCGAAAAGCACCTGGCCATAGCGCTGGCCGCGTTGTGCGAAAAGGCAGGGATTTGGAATTCCGGTGCATCGACATGAACAACTGCATGGACGGAATCCGATGACCAGCGGCAACATCCAACCCGAGGTTCGCAGCGCTGCGCAGCACTGGTTTCTGCGCCTGCTGTCGAGCGACTGCAGCGCGGACGAGCGCGAAGCCTTCGAGCACTGGCGCATCGCCGAGCCGACGCACGACGTCGCTTATCGCATGGTGGAAGACGTCTGGCAGGGCAGCGTCTCGCTTGGCACCGATCCGAGCCTGGAGCACCTCCTGCACCAGGCGCGCCATTTGCCACCCGAACGCTCATGGCGACAGCGCGCAACGCCGGCATTGGCGATGGCCGCCTGCCTTGTGTTGGCCATCGGCGTTGGCTACTACGTGTGGCAGAAGCCGGGGAACGTACCGGCAGTCACATACGCCACCGCGACGGGCGAGCAGCGTACGCTGGCTTTGGATGACGGCTCCCATGTCGTGCTGGACACGAACAGCGACCTGCAAGTGCAGTACGGCAAGCGCGAGCGCCGGCTGACCCTGCTGCAAGGACAGGCCGATTTCCAAGTGCACCATGACACGACACGACCGTTCGTCGTGCACGTCGGCGATGGCACCGTCACTGCTACCGGCACGCAGTTCCAGGTGCGGGCGGCGGCCGGCATCGACACGGTCACCCTGCTGGAAGGGCGGGTCGTGGTAGCCGGCGGCGCGAAGCCGAGCGGTCCCGAGCAGGTGGCGCTTCATGCCGGTGAACGCGTCGCCATCCAGTCGGATGGCCGTCTCGGCACGCCGGAACGTCTGGCGGATACCGAACTGGCCGGGGCCCGTGGCTGGACCGAGGGCATGCTGGTCGTGCGGGAATGGCCGCTGGCACGCCTGGTAGTGGAAATGAACCGCTATAGCAGTGTTCCAGTGCGCCTGGGCGACCCCAGCCTGGGCACCTTGCCCATCAGCGGCAGCTTCAATGCCAGCGACCAGCACTCGTTCCTGTTGTCGCTGGAATATGGCTGGCCCATCCGCATCGACCGCCACACGCCGGGCGAGATTGTGCTTCGGCGCAAGTAGATCGTTTTCCGGAGTAGGTAGGGATTTCATCCCCGCGCGCATCAGCAGATCAGGAGTCCGGCACGTCCGCCGCATCAGAGCGGGCGCACACCATAACCTGATACGGGGGAGCTTCGATGAAGGCATCGAAGGGAAACGTTCACGGCCAGCGCTCGGCACCGATGCGTCGCACGTTGTGCAGCGTGCTGTTGCTGGCTCTGGTGACCTGTACCGCGCCGGCCTGGGCGCAGCGCAACGATGCACTGCAGGCCTACGCCATTTCCGCGGGCGATCTGGCCAATGCACTCGATCAACTCGCCAGCCAGAGCAAGGTGCAGATCATCTATCCGTCGGAACTGGTGCGCGGCAAGACGGCGCCGGCCGTCAGCGGTCAGCAGACATGGCGTGAAGCATTGCAGAAACTGCTGGCGGACAGCGGATTGGAGTGGGGTTTCGTCAACGACACCACGGTCGTGATCAGGCAGTCCAGCAAGGCCGCAAAACCCGCCGCGTCTCCGCATAAACAGACGGAGAAAGCCGATCAGAAGCCTGAGCCGACCACGCTGCAAAGCGTCACTGTTACGGGTACGCGCATCCGCGGAGGTACCACACCATCACCGGTCATCACGATCGGTAGCGAGCAAATCCAGGAGGAAGGATTCGGCGATCTCGGCGAGGTGATTCGTCACATCCCCCAGAACTTCAATGGTGGACAGAACCCTGGGGTCATGACGGCGACGGGCTCGGGAAACCTCTACAACCAGAACGCCACCGGCGGATCCAGCCTCAACCTGCGAGGCATCGGCGCGGATGCCACGCTGACGCTGTTGAATGGCCGGCGCCTGCCTGGCAGCGGCTTCGGCAA
>DASRUB010000212.1:0-2203 GCA_035655635.1 Rhodanobacter sp.
ATGTATCTTGTCAAGCGGGCAGGGAGAAAATCATGCGCGTAAGCCGCGAACAGGTGACGGAGAACCGCCAGACGATCCTCGAAGCAGCCGGCCGGCTGTTCCGGGAGCGCGGGTTCGACGCCGTCACCGTTGCCGAGATTATGAACGCCGCCGGGCTGACCCATGGCGGCTTCTACGGCTACTTCGAATCCAAGGACGATCTCATCGCCAAAGCGCTCGCTGAGACGTTGACGCGGAACAGGGAGCGGCCGTCAGGCGACTTCGCGACCTATATGGCCGCCTATCTGTCTCGGACCCATCGCGACGATCGTGGGCACGGATGCGCCACTGCCGCCCTGGCCGCGGATACCGCCCGTCAGGCCGATGACATCCGCGCGGAGATGACGACGGGCCTCAAACAACAGATCGAACGCCTCAGCCGCATCGCTCCCGGTCGGAACAGCGCCCAGAAGCGCCGCGCGGCGATTGCCGGATGGGCGACGATGGTCGGAGCGATGATCCTGGCGCGCGCGAGCGACGACCCCAAGCTGTCCGATGAGGTCCTCGATGAGACGCGCGCCTGGCTGGAGGCCCGGACCACCGGCAATCCCTAGGCCCTAGACCGTTATCCGCGCCGGCGGAACCGCCCTAACGGCGACCGATCGCGTCCAATCGAGCGATCACCGCCTCTGACAGCGCCAGTTCGGCCGCCGCCAGGTTTTCCCGCAGATGAGCGACCGAAGTGGTGCCCGGTATCAACAGAACGTTGCGCGCACGGTGCAGCAGCCAGGCCAGCGCCACCTGCATCGGCGTCGCACCCAAATCGTTCGCGACGTCCGACAGGATCGACGACTGCAACGGCGTGAAGCCGCCAAGCGGAAAGAACGGCACGTAAGCGATGCCAGACTCCGCCAGCGTGTCGATCAGGCCATCGTCCGCCCGATGAACCAGGTTGTAGTGGTTCTGCACGCAAACGACCTCGGCGATGCCCCGCGCCTGCTCGATTTGTAACGCCGTCACGTTGCTCAGCCCGAGATGACGGATCAGACCCTGTTTCTGCAACGCCGCCAGCGCCCTGAACGGCGCCGCGATCGACCCCTCACTGGGTCCATGCACACGTCCCATGACACGCAGGTTGACGACGTCCAACACGTCAACGCCCAGGTTACGCAAATTGTCGTGGATCGCGCGCTCAAGGTCGGCCGGCGCCATCGCCGGGTTCCATGACCCATCGTCGCCGCGGACCGCACCCACCTTGGTCACGATCACCAGCCCCTCGGGATACGGATGCAGGGCCTCCCGGATGATCCGGTTGGTGACGTGCGGACCGTAGAAATCGCTGGTGTCGATGTGATTGACGCCGGCTTCCAACGCGGCGCGCAGCACCGCCAGTGCAGCGGCATGATCCTTCGGCGGACCGAACACGCCGGTGCCGGCGAGTTGCATGGCGCCGTAGCCCATGCGGTTGACGCTGCGCTTGCCGAGCGCGAACGTGCCAGCTTGCTTGAGGTTGCTCATGTCTTTCTCCTGCGGCTTTCGATCATCGGGATGAACCGACTATAGGCGCGCCCTTCCTGCGCGATAATCCGTCACAATCCGCACGGGCTGTACGGAGAGCCGAACAATGGCAGCAGACATGCAGGACCTTCTCGCCTTTCTGGCCGTGGTGCAGGCAGGCGGTTTTCGCGAAGCGGCACGCACCGGCAACGGCTCGGCCTCCCAGTTGAGCGAAGCGGTAAAACGACTGGAGACGCGACTGGGCGTGCGCCTGCTTCATCGCACCACCCGCAGCGTGTCGGCCACCGAGGCGGGGCAACGCCTGGCCGAACGGCTGACCCCAGCGCTCGCCGAAGTGCAAGCCTCGCTCGACGTGGTCAATCATTTCCGCGACCGCCCCGCCGGCACGCTGCGACTCAACGTGCCATCCAACGTGGCGCGCACCGTGCTGCCGCCGATCATCACGCCGTTCCTCAAGCGCTACCCCGAGATCCGGCTGGAAGTGATCGTCGAAGACAGCTTCGTCGATCTGCTGGCTGCCGGCTGCGACGCCGGCATCCGCTACGACGAGCGCCTGGCGCAAGACATGATCGCCGTCCCGATCGGCCCGCGCACCCAGCGACTGGTCACCGCCGCCGCGCCCGACTATCTGCAAGCGCATGGACACCCCGAGCACCCGCGCGACCTGCTGCAACATGCCTGCCTCCGCAGCCAGTTTTCCGGTGGC
>DASRUB010000213.1:0-13151 GCA_035655635.1 Rhodanobacter sp.
CCGCCGGCGCGGGCGCCGCCGGCCGCTTCAACATGGGCCTGGTGATCTCCACCGGCCTGGCCATCGGTACCGTGTTCACCCTGTTCGTGGTGCCCGCATTCTATCTGCTGCTGGCGACCGACCACCACGCTGGCCAGCCGGGCGACGAGGCATCGTTGACGGCGGCCTGATCGAAATCCCCGGGTGGCCGAATACGCCCTTGCGCGTAGGAGCCCGCTGGCGGGCGATGCCCTTGTCTTGAGTCTCCAACAGACATCAGAGCAAGCGCATCGCCCGTCAGCGGGCTCCTACGGCGGGAAGGTGTATCGCGGTGTTGCCTCAGTTGCGCGACTGCAGTTTCGACAGCAAGCGCAGCAGCTCCAGGTACAGCCAGACCAGGGTGACCACCAGCGCGAAGGCGCCGTACCACTCCATGTACTTCGGCGCGCGGGCGTTGACGCCCTGCTCGATCATGTCGAAATCGAGGATCAGGTTGAGCGCGGCGATCACTACCACCACCACGCTGAAGGCGATGCCGATGCCGCTGCCGCCATTGATGAAACCCATCGAGTGACCGAAGAAGCCCATCACCATGTTGGCCATGTACAGCAGGAACACGCCGCCGGTGGCGGCAACCACGCCAAGCTTGAACTTCTCGGTGGCGCGGATCAGCCCGCTGCGGTAGGCAATCAGCAGCGCCGCCATCACGCCGAAGGTGAGCCCGACCGCCTGCATCACGATGCCGGGATAACGCATTTCGAAAATTGCCGAGAGTGCGCCAATGAACACGCCTTCGATCAACGCGTACAACGGCGCGGTGACCGGTGCCCAGGTCTTCTTGAAGATGGTGATCAGGGCCAGGATCAGGCCGCCGATGGCACCGCCGATCATCAGCGGGCCCATCGCCGGCAGACTTGCCGGACCGTGGAACTGGCTCCAGCTGAAGGCCGCGCCGACCACCGCCAGCACCAGCAGCAGGCCAGTCTTGTTGACCGTGCCGTTGAGCGTCATCACCTGATCGCCGTGCGACACCACCGCGCCGCTGGCGGCGTCGAGGAACGTGTTCTTGTTGAGGGCAGGATTACCGCTTTGCATGATGAACTCCGAAAGGTTTGCCGACATCGTAGCCGGTGCTCAGCGGCGGGGACAGCCACCGCGCGCATACGCCGCGCTGCAGCGAACCGGCCACTGCGTGACAATACGACCTTGCCGATTGCCCTGGAGCTCCAATGAACCCTTCCACCTTGCGCATCGCCACCCGCAAAAGCGCGCTGGCGCTGTGGCAGGCCGAGCACGTCGCGGCGCTGCTGCGGGCTGCCCATCCCGGATTGAACGTGGAGCTGGTGCCGCTGAGCACCCGCGGCGACGAAGTCCTCGACCAGCCGCTGGCCACGATCGGCGGCAAGGGCTTGTTCCTGAAGGAACTGGAGGTGGCGATGCAGGAAGGCCGCGCCGAACTGGCAGTGCATTCGCTGAAGGACGTGCCGGTCGAACTGGAGCCGGGCTTCACCCTGGCGGCGATCCTGCCCCGAGCCGACGCCGCCGATGCGTTCGTCAGCAACCATCACGCGGATCTGGCCTCGCTGCCGCATGCCGCGCGGGTGGGCACGTCGTCATTGCGTCGCCAGGCCCAGCTGCGCGCGCGGCGACCGGATCTGCAGGTGCTCGATCTGCGCGGCAACGTCGGCACCCGCCTGGCCAAGCTCGATGCCGGCGATTACGATGCCATCGTGCTGGCCTGCGCCGGGCTGGAGCGGCTGGGCCTGGCAGCCCGCATTCGCGCGCGCCTGGCCGCGCCGGAATGGCTTCCGGCACCCGGCCAGGCAGCGATTGCGATCGAAGCACGCGACGGGCGTCCGTCGATACTGGCGCTGCTCGCCGCACTCGACGACACCGATACGCGGCTCACGGTCAGCGCCGAGCGTGCGATGAATCGGGCTTTGGGTGGCAGCTGCACCGTGCCGGTCGGCGCCTGGTGCGTACTCGGCGAGCATGAACTGCACCTGCGCGGACTGGTCGGCGACGCCGCCAGCGGGCGCCTGCTGCACGCCGAAGCGAGCGCCCCGCTCGACCAGGCTGGCGCGCTTGGGCAGCAGGTCGCGGCTGCGCTGCTGGAGCAGGGCGCCGCGGAGTTTCTGCGCTAGCAGGTTGTCGGACGTTGGTGGTCGCGTCGAGGATTCGCGATGCCAGATTGTTGACGATTTGCAAGTCATTCAAAGGACCAGGAATCGGCGATGGAATGCGCCAGGACGACAACACATCGCAACCCTCTTCCCAGCAAGAGCAGACATATGGAGCGCAGGCGTCTCGCCGGCATGCTCTGGGCGGGCGGGACGCCGCGCTCCCAGTGGCGGACAGTGGACCGCACAGGCGGATTCGCAGAGCGGCCAATCAAAGGCCGAAAGGCTGCCAGGAGCCTGCCGGGCAAGAGGCGCGTTATTTGGTTCGAGCCGGGCGCGCCGGGCACCCTCTCCTCAGTCCTCTCCCGGGGGGAGAGGAGGCGAAGGCGAAGAGCGCGTTATTTCATTGGAGCGGGGCACCCTCTCCTCAATCCTCTCCCGGGGGGAGAGGAGGCGAGCGCAAGAAGCGCGTTATTTGGTTCGAGCCGGGCAGGCCGCGCTCCCTCTCCTCAATCCTCTCCCGGGGGGAGAGGAGGCGAAGGCAGGAAGCGCTTTATTTGATTGGAGCGGGGTTCCAGGTGATGCTTTTGCAGTTGATCGGCCGCGTTCGCGACCGACGGCGGATTGTGCACCATCTCGTAATAGCGCATGCGTTTGTACAGCGCGTAGCTGGCCGCAGTCTGCGCGATCATGAAGCCGCGCCAGCCATCGAGGAAGGCAAGCCGGAACACATAGTCCTTGATGAACGCCAGCGTATACACGAACGGCGCCTGCCACATCCGTACCGGCTTGCCTCGATCCAGCCAGTCGCGGCATTTCAGTTCGGCGTAGCGCAGCACCTTGAGCTGCTTGTGCGCCAGGGTGGGATTGTTGGCGTGGTTGAACGGTGCGCGCAACGTGGGCGCGGCGCCGTCGAAGCGTAGCGATTCATGCACGCGCGCATCGCTCCAGCGCGCGCGCTGGCGGTGATACAGCCGCGCCAACTGCTCGCCCACGGCCGGGCGGTACCAGCGCATGGGCCCGCCCATGTAGATCGTGCTGCGGCGCAGCCAGGCGGCCGGTGCGTTGCTGGCCATCAGTTCGGGCAGGCGTTGCTGTAATTCCGCGACCAGTTCAGGTGAAAGGTATTCGTCGGCATCCAGCACCAGGATCCACTCATGGCGGCACTGGCTGCTGGCAAAATTGCGTTGCGCACCGAAGCCGAGCCAGTCCTGGTGGACCACGCGCGCGCCATGCGCCTGCGCGATGGCCACGGTGTCGTCGTCGCTACCCGAATCAACCACCAGCTTTTCGGCGGCAAACGGCACGCTGTCCAGGCAGCGTGCAATTGTCTGGGCCTCGTTGTGGGTGATGACGGCGAGGGTCAATGGGATGGGGGGCATCGCCGGATTCTAGCCCAGGCGAGCGAGTCACTCGTTGCCGGTCCGGTCTTCCTGCCGGGGGCATGCAAGCGCGACCTGTGGCGGTCGCCGCATCCCCCTGATATTCGATATGATGGGGTCGTTGGGCGGGGGAATTGCCAGCGACAACCGACGATAACCATCCGCGAGGACGGCAGCGTCGCAGGGACCATGAATTCCGACACGGTATGTCGATGCCGCCGATGGCGGGGTCCCGCTGGCGTGGAGCGGTGCAGGATGCCGAGTGAAATCACCTTGGACCGCGGCCTCGCAGAGTGCCGCGTCCGTCTGGTGATGTTGCATGGCACGGATGGCATGACGAATGGGAGTGGGCACGGGACTTGCTCGCCCGCGGCGGGATGTCGCGTCAACTGCAGACTCGATGAAACGCTAGCAAGCTCTGAGGGGTCAATCCATGCGCATCAGCGTCGCCGTGATCACCTACAACTGGCCCGAGGCACTGGAGCTGGTGCTGAGGTCGCTCGCTAAGCAGACGGAACTGCCGCACGAAGTCATCGTCACGGATGACGGCTCGCAACCGGCCACACGGGAGTTGCTGCTGCGCCTGGCGCGGGATTACCCGGTGCGGCTGGTGCATCTGTGGCAGCCGGATGACGGTGCGCGGATGAGTCGCGCGCGCAACCGCGCGATCGCCGCCGCCCAGGGTGACTACATCATCCTGCTTGATGGCGACATGGTGGTCGAGCGGCACTTCGTTGCCGATCACCGGGCGTTTGCGCGGCGCGGCTGCTTCGTCCAGGGCTCGCGCGTGTTGACCGACGCCCGGTCCATGCAGGGCATGCTCGGGCGCGATCCCTCATTCCCGGATTTCTTCCAGCGCGGCATCGATCGACGGCGGCATACCTTGCGCATGCCACTGCTGGCTGGCTTGTTTGCCCGGCCCAGCAAGCGGCAACGCGGTATCAAGAGCTGCAACATGGCGTTCTGGCGCGAGGATCTGGTGCGCCTCAACGGCTTCAACGAGGCGATGACCGGCTGGGGTCGCGAAGACACCGAATTGGCGGTGCGCGCCTTCCATGCGGGACTGCTGCGGCGCGACCTGCGCCTGGGCGGGCTGTCCGTGCATCTGTACCACCGCACGCGCAAGCAACTGATCGACAATCCCAACGATCGCATCCTGGAACAAGCCAAGCATGGCCGACTGGTCCGGTGCGGGCGCGGTGTCGAGCAATACATGGTCGAGTTCGCCAGCGCGGCAGTGGATCTACGCATGGTCCCATCGCCTGCGTCGGTACGACCGCCAGTGCCTTGCAACAGCGTTGCGGTGGCGCAGAAGGCCGTGCCCGAGAGTTCGAAAAAGTCTGTCGCGGTCGCGACCTGAGGAAGTCCCTGCTGCCAACCCCTGCGGAAAGCCGGCGCTGTCGGCGCATCGGTCATGCCCGACGAGTGCAGGCGCGACGAGTGTTCGTCTGGTCTGGTCAGAAGTCGGCGAAAGGCGCTGGCTCAGGGGGCTCTCAATCGCTTCAATCGGCCGATCCGCACCGCCAATCCGAGTACCATGAAGAAGTAGAACGACTGCGTCATCACCCGGTAAAATACGGCGTCCGTCAGGGCGCACAGCATGTACAGGCCGATCAGCGCCAATCCGACCGCGGCGGCCAGCGCGATCTCGTCATCCGGGTCCAGCGCATGGCCGATGAAAAAGTGCAGCGGTACGAGGAACACCGCCAGCAAGACCAGCAAACCGGGTACGCCTCCGGTGGCGGCCGCCTCCAGGTATTCGTTGTGCGGCTGGTTGTAGCGGCTGATGATCGGATTGCTGCGCCCGGCGGCGATCTCCTGGTGGGTGTACGCGGCGAACTGGCCGACGCCGATGCCGATCAGCGGGTGGGCGGTGAAGGCTCGCGCGGCGGTGCGCCACATTTCCAGGCGTTCGCGCACCGCACCCTTGGCGTCGTGGCGATGATCGAACGTCGCCACCGCCGGTGCGATCGCCTTGAAGCGCGAAGTCATCTCGCCGCGCATGCTGAACGTGGCTGCTCCGGCGACCACGCACACCGCGCCGAGCAGCAACAGGCTTGAGCGCCACCGCCCGGTGCGCCGCCCGTGCAGCAGCACGAGCAGCACGAAAATCGGCGCGAAAGCCAGCAGCGGACCACGGCTCTGGGTGAGCAGGGCACCGTACATGCCGAACGCCATCGCGACCAGGTGCAGCACCCGCTCCCATCGACGGGTTGCCGGCGCCAGCCACTGCACGAGTGCAACCGCGGACAGTCCCAGCAGGATGGTGGCCAGCTCGATCGATGCCGAGGCGCCCCCGTTGAGACCATACGCGCGCTCGATCCCGAACAAATGGCATTGCAGGATGCCAACGGCGCCGAGCGTGATGGCCGTCAGGCTGAATCCCGCCCAGATCAGTCGCATCCGCAAGGGCAGGCTGAAGCAGGCGGCCGCGACCAGAAACAAGAGGATGTGAGCAGGATGGTCCAGTGGCCGCCAGCCGAGCCGGTGGATCAACACATTGAGGATCACGAAGGCGGCCATCAGCATCGCGGCAGCCATCGGCGGCCACGCGGCGCGAACACCACGCCGACACGCTGCCGAGCCGATCAGCAGGGCGAGGCCGGCAAGGAACAGCAGCGCCGGCGGCAACACCTTGCCTGTCAGGTTGATCGAGAACGACAACGGCATCAGCGCGACCAGGATCGAAAGTGCCCACGCTTGCCAGGGTTTCGCTGTTGCTTGCACGCGGTGGTCTTCCATCGGGTCGGTCGGGCGGGTCCACGGCTCGCCGCTGCGCGGTTGTTGGCGCATGGCATGGTTCTGGTTCGATATGGCGGCGCTCGTGGCGCTCCATGGTGGTGGCACGCTGGTCATTCGTCGTCGTCGCCATCTGCGCGCGGAACACAGGACGGTAATACCGCGTCCAGCCTGAACATCCACCATTCGCGCCGGTTGGCGTGGCCCACGTAGGTGGCGCGGTGACGGTCCACGCATGAGCCCATCGCCTGGTCCAGGCTGAAGATCCAGCGCTGCGACGGATCCTGCCGCAGCCAGGCGACGGCATCCGCATATTGTCGCGGCCACGGTTTCAGGAAGCCGAACTCGGTGACCGGCCCCTGCGCCATCAGCAGGTTCTGTTCTTTCCATGCCAGCAGGCCGATGGTCGCCTGCGGACCGGCGATCGCGCGCGCCTGGAGCATCACATCGCGCGCCGAACGGTCGCCGTTGAGCATGGGATAACCCCACAGGCCATACAAACTCCATAGCATGCCCGCGAACAGCAGCCAGCCCAGCGGCGCCCGGCGGATCCGGGTCAGCGCCGCGATCACCAGCGCGGCGACGCCGATGGCAAGTCCCAGCCACCAGATCTGCGGATCCAGGCTCTGCTCGATCTTCAACGCCCACGGCGGATGGCGCAGCAAGGCCAGCGCGGCGCCCAGGGCAAGTATCGCGCCCAGCAACACGGTGAGTGCGAATACCGCCACGCGCACGCCGCGCCGGCGCAGCAGACCAGGCAGCAGCGGCGCCAGCGCCAGTGCCGCCATCGGCAGTGCCGGCAGAATGTAGACATCGCGCTTGCCCGGGCTGATCGAGAAGAACAACACGATCAGAACTATCCAGCCCAGGGGCAGCAGGAAGCGCGCATCGCGTCGCTTCAACCGTCGCCACCACGCTGGCAGCACCCATGGCAGCAGCAGTGACAGGGGCAGCCAGTCGACCGCGATGATGCCCAGGAAATAGAACGGCGAATGGATGTGTCCGGTCGGCGTGGCATAGCGGTGCACGGTTTGCCCGAACAGGATGTTCTGCACGTACTCGGCGTGTTGCGGGTCGCCGTCCGCATGCGCGACGATCAGCATCGGCACCAGCCAGCCCAGGATCGGCAGCGCGAACAGGGCCACGCCACCCGCCCAACGCCAACCGCCGCTGGGCCGGGCCAGGTGACGCCATCCGCCGCGCCGGGCAATCGCATACGGAACCAGCATCAGCAGGGCGAGCACGCCGACGCCCTTGGTTGCCACGCCCACGCCGGCAAAGAAGCAGCCCACCGCGAACCAGCGCCAGGATGGCCCCAGCAACAGATGGCGCAACAGGCCGTAATTGGCCAGCGTGATCCAGCCCAGCAGCAGCGGGTCGATCTGCGCGTTGCGCATCTGGTAGGTGAAGTGGATGGTGACCAGCAAGGTCGCGGCCGCCAGCAGCGCGCTGCGATGGTTCCACAGCCGCCGCGCCAGGTCGTAGACCAGCGCCAGCGCGCCAAGACCCGCCAGCAGCGACGGCAGCAGGAAGGCTACCTGCCAACTGCGGGTCAACAGATACGACAGCGCTTCCAGCCACATGAACACCGGCGGCTTGTCCGGGTACAGTTCGTGCCCGCGATGCGGGAACAACCACTGCCCGTGTTCGACCATCCAGTGCGCAACCAGCGCAAAACGCGGCTCGTCCGACGGCCACGGATCACGCAGGCCGATGCCCAGGCCAAGCACGAGCAGGGCGAAGACTCCGAAGCACAGCAGTTCCCAGCGAGCATCACGCAGCCACCACGGGCGGGCACGGGAAAGAGGTGCGAAAAATTTCACGTTGCGCCGGGGTTCCGTCGAAAAGTGGTCGATGCTGCGAAGCATAGCCGTTCGCCCTGCGTCGACCCCAGGGTTGATCGGTGATCAGCGACGGCTGATCAGGCCTGCTTCTGCAGTACCGCGTAATACATGCCATCAAGATCGCCATCGCCGGGCAGGATCTGCCAGCCAACCGATGCCGCCTGGCCTACCGGCAGCGTGAATGCGACGGCCCGTGCCTCGGCGTGCGCAGTCAGCAGCTCGCCGACCATGACTTCGTTCTCTGCGCGCAGCACCGAACAGGTGATGTAGATCAGCCGCCCACCCGGCGCGAGCAGCGGCCATAGTGCGGCCAGGATGCGACGCTGCTGCGCCTGCATCGGGACGATGTCGCTCTCGCGCCGGTGCAGGCGCACATCCGGTCGGCGGCGCAGCACGCCGCTGGCCGAGCACGGCGCGTCGATCAGGATCCGGTCGAAGGGCTGGCCTTTCCACCAGCCCGTTGGCGCGCCGGCATCGCCGATCACGATTTTTGCATTCAGGCGCAGCCGCATCAGGTTCTGGCGGATGCGCTCGGCCCGTGTCGGCTCGAATTCCAGCGCGGTCAGGTCGATCTGCGCGCGCTCCAGCAGGTGGCAGGCCTTGCCGCCGGGGGCGGCGCAGGCATCCAGCACACGCAGGCCGTCGCGCAGGTCGGCGAGGTCGGCAGCCACCTGGGCGGCGCCATCCTGCACCGCGAAACAGCCATCGTCGAAGCCCGGCATGCGGGTGATGTCGGTGCTGTGCGGCAACACCAGCGCGTCAGCCAGCCACGGGTGCGCCGTCGCCGCATGGCCGGCGGCCTGCAATTGCCCGATCAGGATCGCGCGTTCGCTGCGCTGTCGATTGACCCTGAGCATCAGCGGCGGCTCCCGGTTGTCGGCACGCATCACGGCGTCCGCTTGCCCGGGCCAGTCCTGCTGCAGCGCGGCGGCGAGCCAGGCTGGGTGGGCGTGGCGCGTCTGCGGCTGGCCATCGAGCTTGGCCAGTAGGCTTTCCCGCTCGCGCTGCCAGCGGCGCAGCACCGCGTTGACCAGGCCGGCCAGTTGCGGGCGCTTGAGCGCGCGTACGGCCTCGACGGTGGCGGCCACCGCGGCGTAGTCCTGCAGTTCCAGGATCTCCAGTTGCACCAGGCCAAGCACCAGCAGGGCGTGCACGGCCGGGTCCTTGTGTCGCAGCGGCCTTTCCAGCAAGCCATTAATTGCCGCGTCGAAGCGCAGCCACCAGCGCGCGCCTTCGCTGAGCAGGGCCATCAGCAGGGCGCGGTCACGCGAATCGGCCAGCTTCGGCGCGGAGCGCTCCATCACCTCGCGCAGCGAGGCGCCGCGCAGGGCAATCTCGGCCAGTCCTCTGGCAGCCAGTGCGCGGGTGTCTGGTTTCATCGGGGATGGCGCAGCTCGGACCGCGCATTCACGTAGTCGGCGGCGCTCACCTGCCTGCCGCCGGCACGCTGTACGGCAGTGATGCGCAGCACGCCCTGGCCGCAGGCAATCTCGATGCCGTCGCGGCCGGCGGCCAGCACCTGGCCGGGCTCGGCGTGGTGCTCGCGGACGATCGCGTGGGCGGCGCGGATGCGCAGCGTCTCGCCGGCAATCGCGCCCTCGGCCACCGGCCATGGATCGAACGCGCGTACCTGCTGCTCCAGCTCGATGGCGGTGCGCTTGAAATCCAGCGTTGCCTCGGTCTTGTCCAGCTTGTGTGCGTAGGTCACACCGTCTTCCGGTTGCGCGGTGGCGGGCAGCGACTCGCCCTCAAGGGTGCGGCGCAGGCCTTCGTTCAGCAGCTCGGCGCCCAGCGCGGCGAGACGGTCGTGCAGCGAGCCACCGGTGTCGTCGCGACGAATCGGGGTGCGCCGCTGCAGCAGCACCGGGCCCGTATCCAGGCCGGCTTCCATCTGCATCAGATCGACGCCGCTTTCCTCGTCGCCGGCAAAGATCGCGCGCTGGATCGGCGCCGCGCCGCGCCAGCGTGGCAGCAGGCTGGCGTGCACGTTCCAGCAGCCCAGCCGCGGGATCGCCAGCACCTTGCGCGGCAGGATCAGACCGTAGGCCACCACCACCAGCAGATCCGGCCGGTAGGAGGCCAGCGTCTGCTGCGCGTCGGCGGACTTCAGCGACGGGGGTTGCTCGACGGCCACGCCGGCGGCCAGCGCGGCCTGCTTGACCGGGCTGGGCGTGAGTTTGCGGCCGCGGCCGGCCGGCCGATCGGGCTGGGTGTAGGCGGCCACCACCTCGGCGCCGCTGGCGCGGCAAGCCTCGAAACAGGGGACGGAGAACTCCGGGGTGCCGGCAAAGACCAGTCGCAGCACTCGGCCAGGCAAGGCGGAATCGTTCAAGCCGGAATCGTTCAAGCCGGATTCGTTCAAGCAGTGGCTGCCTGCTTGCGCTGCTTGTCCAGCCGCTTCAACAGCAGGCTGCGCTTGAGCGACGACAGGTAGTCGACGAATACCTTGCCCTCAAGATGGTCCATCTCGTGCTGGATGCAGACCGCGAGCGGGCCTTCGGCCTCGACCAGGATCTCCATGCCAGTGACATCCTGCGCCTTCACCTTGACGCTCAGCGCGCGCGTGACGTCGGCATACACGCCCGGGAACGACAGGCAGCCTTCTTGGTACACCTGCGAACCGCTCTTTTCGAGGATCTGCGCATTGATCAGCGCCAATCCCTGGTTGCGACCCTCGCTCATGTCAGCCACCAGCACGCGCTGGTGCACGTCGACCTGGGTGGCGGCCAGGCCGACCCCGTTGGCCGTGTACATGGTTTCGAACATGTCGGCCACGAACTGCTTCAGTTTCGCGTCGAACACGGTGACCGGCTCGGCCCGGGTGCGCAGGCGTGGATCGGGGAATTCAAGGATGGAAAGGATCGACATGGCTCACCTCGGCGTCGAAACTGCGGGCGATTTGGTAAAAAGCCACCCCGACGCGATCTAGAATGTGCATCATTGTACGTCGGCAAGCACACGAGTGCAGACGATTTTTGCCAACTTGCGCCTGTTGCGCGGGTTAACGATTCGGTTACACTCGACCGAGCATCTGGGGAAGGGGGATTCCCGCCAATGATCAGAAAAACAATCGTGTTGCTGGCCGGCATGCTGGTCACCCTGACCGTATACGCGGCGGGTGCGCAGCTGCGGGCCAGTCACCCCGACAGCTACACGGTCCGCCGTGGCGATACGTTGTGGGATATCTCCGCCAAATTCCTGGCCAAGCCCTGGCTGTGGCCGGAGATCTGGCAGGCCAACCCGCAGGTGCGCAATCCCCACCTGATCTACCCGGGTGACGTGCTCAACCTGTCCTTCATCAACGGGCCGACGTTGCGGCTGGAGCCGAGCGTGCATCGCGAAGGCGATGCGGTGCCGGCGATCCCGCTGAGCCAGTTGAAGATGTTCCTCAAGGACATGCGGGTGATGGATTCCAACGCCGTCAGCGCCGCTCCTTACGTGGTCGGCCTGGAAGAGAACCGCCTGCGTGGCGCGGTCGGCCAGAACATCTACGTGCGCGGCCTGCAAGGTGCGCCGGGCCAGCGCTGGGCGATCGTGCGCCCCACCCACGTGTTCCGGGGCTTCGATCAGGGCGACGCCGATGCCGACCTGGTCGCGCATGGCCTGGACAGCAACGCGGCGATGGTCAACGCGCCATGGCGTGAGGATTCGCGCAAGGACGGCCACTATGGCAAGGGCGACGATCTTGGCGTCGAGGTCAGCGTGATCGGCACCGCCGAGACCCTGCGTACCGGCGACCCGTCCACCTTGCTGCTGCTCGATTCCACCATGGAAATCCGCAGCGGCGACCGCATCATGCCGGTCGAGGACAAGCCCTACGACGCTTTCTACTACCCGCATCCGCCGAAGTCGGTTCCGGCCGACGCCAAGGTGATCGGTTTCGCCGATGCGCTGGACGCGGCCGGGTCGCGTCAGGTGGTGCTGCTGTCGGTGGGTTCGCGTGATGGCGTCGACAACGGCACTACGTTCTCGATCTCCGAGCCGGGCGAAACCATCCATGATGACGTGGCCAGCAACAGCTGGAACCGCGGCGTCGGCAAGACCGTGACGCTGCCGGACGAGTACGTGGGCCACGTGATGGTGTTCCGTACCTTCGACCGGGTCAGCTACGGCCTGGTGATGGACAGCCTGCGTCCGGTCCATGTCGGTGGCCGGCTGATCCTGCCGGAGTAACCGGCGTCGGCGACAACAGCGGCATTTACCTACAGGACGGCGCGGCCCACACCGCGCCGTTTCCTTTGCTATCCGCTGCGTAAACTGCACGTCATGCAGATGGACGACAAGGATGGATTGCGCGCATGGCTGATCGCGCTGCGCACGCCGGGCCTCGGGCCTGGTGGTCTGCGCGAGCGGCTGGATGCGTCCGGCGGTGACATCCACGCGGCGCTGGCCCGGTTGCGGGCGCACCCGGCGCCGCTGGACGAGTCTGCGCGGGCCTGGCTGGGCCATCCGGATGAAACACGACTGGCCGACGACCTGGCCTGGCTGGGCGAGCCCGGTCATGCGCTGCTGCGCTGTACCGAGGCGGATTTTCCGCCCCAGCTGGAGCATATCCCGCAACCGCCGGCGGCGCTGTTCGTGGTCGGCGACGCCAGCTTGTTGCTGTATCCGCAGGTGGCGATCGTGGGCGCGCGTGCAGCCAGTGCCGGTGGCAAGGCCCATGCGCGGGCGTTTGCGCGGGAGCTGTCCAGCGCCGGTTTCGCGATCATCAGCGGCATGGCCGACGGGATCGATGGCGCGGCCCACAGCGCAACCCTGGAGGCCGGCGCGAAGACACTGGCGGTGGTCGGCACCGGGCCGGATCGGGTGTATCCGCGCAAGCACCAGGAACTGGCGCGACGCATCGCCAAGCACGGCGCGCTGGTCAGCGAATTTTCCCCCGGCACGGCCGCTCGGGCGGACCACTTTCCCCGCCGCAATCGGATCATTTCGGGACTGGCCTTGGGCACCCTGGTGATCGAGGCCGGCCTTCGCTCGGGTTCGCTGATCACGGCTCGATTGGCCGCTGAACAGGGACGGGAGGTGTTCGCCCTGCCCGGTTCCATCCATAATCCGCTGGCGCGTGGTTGCCACCGCCTGATCCGCGA
>DASRUB010000214.1:0-3422 GCA_035655635.1 Rhodanobacter sp.
CGGTTGTCCCGGCGTTGCAAAAACGGTAATCTATTTCTGTCAAATCGCGTCCAACTGCGACCCCCTTTTCGCGTCCAATTCCGACCCCCTTCAGGTGAGTGCTTAGCAGTCCACAGAGGGACCCGCGCGCGTAGCGGAGCCCCTTGGCGTAGCGCAGCGAAGCGCGCGGGGGTTGCTGTGGGCTGCTGGGTCGGGACGATATTTAGGCCCGGTTCTTGAAGCGCCAGCTTTCGTTTCCGGTCTCGATGATGTCGCAATGATGGGTGAGCCGGTCGAGCATTGCGGTGGTCATTTTGGCATCGCCGAACACCTGGGGCCAATCGGCGAAGGCGAGGTTTGTGGTGATGAGCAGGGACGTGTTCTCATAGAGCTTGCTGATCAAGTGGAACAGCAACTGACCGCCGGACTGGCTGAACGGCAGATAGCCCAGCTCGTCGATGACGATGAGGTCGTGGCGCAATAACTTCTCCGCCAGCCGGCCACTGCGGCCGGCAGCCTTCTCCTGCTCCAGCTGATTGACCAGATCGACCAGGTTGAAGAAGCGGCCTCTGGCACGCCCCCGGATGACCGCTGAGGCCACGGCAATACACAGATGGGTTTTGCCGGTGCCGGTGCCACCGATGAAGATGGCGTTGCGCTTGGCATCCAGGAAGGTGCCGGCGGCGAGTTCGCGAACCAGGCCCTCATCGACGGCCGTGTCGGCGAAAGCGAAGGCATCGAGATCTTTGAGAACCGGGAACTTGGCGCCGGCGATGCGATAGCTGATCGAGCGGGCCTGACGGTGGGTGCGTTCAGCCCGGATCAGGCTGGCGATGAGCGGATAAATCTCGTCACGCCGGGCAAGCCCCTTGCCGGCAACCTCATCGAAGCTGGCGCGCATGCCGTAGAGCTTCAGTTCGCTCATGGCTTCCAGAATCTCGTGGCGTTCCATCAGGCAATCTTCCTTATGCTGTCGTAGCGGCCACAATCGGCCAGGGGTTCGATCTTCAGACGAAGCGCATCGGGCGTGGTGATGCTGAGCGGTGCGGCGGGTTGGCGCTGGCGCGCCAGCACAGTCAGGATCACATCGCCGCTAGCGATGCCTGCCGCCAGCGCTTCGGCGCAAGCGGCATCAACGGCTCCCAGGCCGTGATCGAGCACCGCGCCCAAGACCTTGACGAACTGACGGTCCCCGTCGGTGTGGCTCTTCAGTTTGGCGCGGACCTGGGTCAGGGCGGCCGGCAGAGCCCAGTCTTTGAACGGCGCGCCATTGCGCAAGGCGCCGGGCTTCTTCATCAGCACCGGCAGATAATGCCAGGGATCGTAGATAATCTGGTCGCGCCGGAAGTGGCGTGGGTGATCGGCGACCACCTCATCGCCCAGTAGCACGACGATGCGTTCGGCATGGGAGCGCACCAGCACCATCCGTCCCGCGGCGCGCGCGTCGACGCTGTAGCGATTGTGATCGGCCATGATCAGGCACGTGGTAGTGGCGCGTACCGCCTTCTCGACGAACCCGTCGAAGGGACCGCGCAGCTCCACCAGGCTGGCGCGTTCTTCCTGGAACACCTCCCAGATCGTGCGTTCCTTGAACTCGGGATGCCTGGTACGCTGGGCATAGGCGATGCACTGGTCTTCCAACCACGCATTGAGTTCGGCGAGGCTCTTCACGCGTGGCTTGGGCCGGAAAAATTGGTCACGCAGATTGCCGACCTGGTTCTCAACCTGGCCCTTCTCCCAGCCCGAGGCGGGCGTGCAGGCCACCGGCTCGATCAGATGGTGCGAGCACATCTGCTGGAAGCGGCGATTATACCGGCGGGCCTTGCCGACGAAGATCGCTTCCACCGCCGTCTTCATGTTGTCGTAAATACCGCGGCGGCAGACACCGCCATAGAACTGGAACGCCTTGTCGTGGGCGTCGAACACCAGCTCCTGGGTCTCGCGGAAGTAGACCCGCACGAACGGCATGCGGCTGTGCGACAGCTTCATGTGCGCCGCCTTGACCGTCAGCGGCAGACCCTGGAGCGTGATCGTCTCGTGGCTCCAGTCGAACTGATACGCTTCTCCCGGCGCAAAGCTCATCGGCACATAAGCATGGGCCGGAACCCGGGCGCGTTCGTCGCGCCACGCTTTGACAAACCGATGCACGCTGTCGTGAGCCCCATCATAGCCGCGTCCGCGCAGCTCTTCGAACAGACGCTGCGTCGAGCGACGCTCCCGCCGGGGCAGGCCGTCCTCCTTCTCCAGGATCGCCGTCAGAACCTCGAGCCAATCACCAAGCTTGGGCGTCGGCTGGACGTCGCGCTCGTATTTGTGCTCGGTCTTATGGCTGCGAATGATCTTGCGCACCGTCGCGCGCGACACAGACAGCGTGCGAACGATCTCTTTGATCGGGCGGTGCTGCTCAAAATAGGCCCGCCGTATATCGCCGATCTTGTCCACGCCAATCATCCCCGCCAGCCCTTCCAGGCCGATCAAGGCCAAAAGGAAGAACGCTGGCACAACAGCTCATAGGGGGTCGGAATTGGACGCGAAAAACACCCCTTAGGGGGTCATTATTGCAAGCGATTTTACAGTCACCTGAACAGCCGAGTCCGCCAGTGTGGGACGCAAAACACCTGCGAGTTGCCGCCGACGCTGCCGGGGTCGCCCTGTGGTCGTGGAACGTTGATACCGACAGGATCACCATGGACGACAAGGCGTTTACCATGTGGGGGGTGCCGAAGAATGGGCCGGTCACCTTCGAAGACCTGTCCGCAAATATCCATCCCGAGGACCTCGACAGGGTGAGGGCGGGTTTCGCAGCGACGCGCGCCCTTGTGGGCGCCTACGAGATCGACTTTCGCATCGTGGCCGGCGACATTATCCGGTGGATCTCCGCTCGGGGTCACGGCGACGATGCAGGCATGGTCGGCCGGATCATGTTCGGAATCTTTCTCGACGTGACCCAACGCAAGCAGGCCGAGGAAGCCCACGAGTTGCTTGCAGGCGAGATGAGCCACCGGGTCAAGAACCTGTTGCACATCGCAGCCGTCCTAGCCGAGATCACATCGCGCTCGGCGACGACGGTGACGGACATGGTACGCGACTTCGCGCACCGGCTGATCGCCCTAGGGCGCGCCCACGACCTCGTCCGTCCCAATCCCGGCCAGAAACAGAACAAGGCTGCGCTTCTTGGTGACCTGCTCGCAGTCCTGCTTGCGCCCTACGACGACATGGGAACCTTGAGCGGACGCATCCGCGTCTCAATGCCGAAGATGAGCGTCGGAGAGGAAGCGGCCACGACGCTGGCCTTCGTCGTTCACGAGTTGGCGACCAACTCGCTCAAGTATGGCGCGCTCTCGGCGGCAAACGGCACGCTCGATGTGTCGTGCACCACCACCCCCAACGACAGTGAAGTGGTCATCGTTTGGACCGAACGGGGCGGCCCGTCCGTTGTGGCT
>DASRUB010000215.1:0-5315 GCA_035655635.1 Rhodanobacter sp.
GCGCTGTTCGGCATGCCCGGACATGCGCAATCCGGGCCCCCGCAGAAAGACATGGCTGTGGACAAGGCCATTCGCAGCGAAGTAATCGACGGCGTGATCGCCAATCTCGATCGCGCCTATGTCTTTCCGGACAAGGCCGCAGTGATGGGAAAGAGCCTGCGCGCGCAATTGCAGCATGGTGATTTCGACAACGTGACCAGTGCCGAAAAATTCGCTGATACGCTCACCGATGCACTGCAACGCGACAGCCACGACCAGCACCTGGAAGTGCACTACTTCGAAGACGCGATTCCGCTGAAGTCGGATCAGGACGACTCGCCCGTCGACAAGGCGGCGGAGCTCGCCGAAGAGGCCCGCTTCAATTTCGGCTTCAGCGGGGTCGACCGTCTGCAGGGTGACATTGGCTACATCGACCTGCACAAGTTCAGCCGACCGCAAGGCGTCGCGCCACGGATCGCGGCGGCCATGGCTCTGCTTGCGGACACCAAGGGCTTGATCATCGACCTGCGCCACTGCGGTGGCGGTGACCCGGAATCCGTGATGCTGGTGGCCAGCTACCTGTATGACAAACCCACGCATCTCAACGACGTCTACTGGCGCGACGAGAACCGTACCGAGCGGCGCTGGACCCAGGCCAGCGTTCCGGGCACGAAGTACGGTGAGCAACGCAAGATCTATCTGCTGACTAGCAGCGACACGTTTTCCGGTTGCGAGGATTTCGCCTATGCACTGAAAAACAACCGGCGCGCCACCATCGTCGGGGAGACCACCGGCGGTGGCGCCCATGCGGGCAGCCCGCGCCGGCTCGGCGCGCACTTCATGATGTTTGTTCCCTCCGGCCGTCCGATCAATCCGATCACCCACACCGATTGGGAAGGCGTAGGTGTGACCCCGGACATAAAGACGCCCGCGAAGAAGGCGCTCGACGTCGCGCAGATCGCCATCCTCAAGCAGATGCTTGCTACCGAGACGGATCCGGTCTGGCAGGGCAAGCTGAAGGAGCGCATCCATGAGCTGGAATGACGGCGCCCATCTGGGCCATTGAAGGCCCGCGCACCGAACATCCTGCTGATTCCCGGTACCTCGTCGACGGCACATTTGCGCGAGAACCTGGCGGCGGCGGATCTTCGGTTGGACGCCGATGTGATCGCCGAGCTGGATGGCATCACGCCGTCTTCCTGATGCAGGAAGGGCCGCCAGTGAAGCCCGCGGATCAGGCGTCGTCGGCCTCGCGGTGGCGACCGATCTCGACCAGGGCGGCGAGCGTCCTGCGGGCGATGTCCACGTCAGCCGCGCGGACGCGGGCGTGCAGTTCGGCGTCGATTTTTTTCCGCGCGTCGGTTTGCACGACCGCCGCGGCACGGCCGCGGTCGGTCAACGTCACGGTCAGTTTGCGGCGATCCTGTTCGTCCGCGGCGCGCTGCAAATAGCCACGCGTGACCAGGGTGTCGACGAGCTGGCCGGCAGCCTGTTTGGAAATGCGCAGATCCCTGACCAGGTTTCCCAGCGGCATGTCTTCCGCCTGAAACGCCATGCCGCCGATGAGATACAGGCCATTCTTCGGGATGTCGTCGTAACCAGCCGCGACCAGGGCCTGGCGCATCGCCGCGCCGTAGGTGGTTCGCGCGTGGCGCAGCAGGGCGGGTGTCGTGACTTGTTCGTACCAGGGTGTTGCGCGAGGCATGGCGGGTAATCAGTCCGTTTTGTTGATAGTCAATATATATGACTAAATGGGATTGGGCAAGCCCAGTCAGGGTCAAACCGTGTCCCTGGGCCACCCATCCCCCGGTCGATCGTGTGAAACTGCCGATCAGGCGTGAACGGGGGTTTGCGTCGATCCCGTCTTGTCGATCCTGTTTGGGGAGCCTGTCATGTATTACTTGTCGCGTGGTCTTGGTGCGCGGGCGGCGCTGGCTTTCGCGACCGTTTGCGTGGCCGCAACGTTGCCGATGCCGGCCGATGCCGCGATGCCGGTGTTGTCGCCGCAGGTGCAGGCTTACGTGGTGCACGCGCAGCCGCTGCTGGCGATCACCCACGTGCGGGTGATCGATGGCCACGGCACCGAGGCGAAGGAGAATCAGACCGTGCTGCTGCGTGACGGGCGCATCGCGGCGGTGGGACGCCACGTGAAGTTGCCTGCCGGCGCGACCGTGGTCGATGGCCACGGGCAGACGCTGATCCCCGGCCTGGTCGGCATGCATGACCATATGTTCTATCCCGCGCCGAAGGTGAATCCGGCGGCGAAGGAGGCGATCTATCCGGAGCAGGCGTCGAGCTTTCCCAAGCTGTACCTCGCCGGCGGGGTTACCACCATCCGCACCACCGGCAGCACCGAGCCGTATACCGATCTGGAGCTGAAGAAGGCGATCGATGCCGGCCTCATTCCCGGACCGAAGATGCACTCCACCGGGCCGTATCTGGAAGGCAAGGGCAGCTTTACGCCGCAGATGCACGAGCTGGTCGATGCGAATGATGCACGCCATACGGTGAACTACTGGATCGACGAGGGTGCGACCTCGTTCAAGGCGTACATGCACATCACGCGCGCCGAACTGTCGGCGGCGATCGCGGCGGCGCATGCCCGAGGCATCAAGGTAACCGGCCACCTGTGCTCGATCGGTTTCACCGAGGCGGCGGACCTGGGCATCGACGACCTGGAACACGGGCTGTTCGTGGACACCGAGTTCACGGCAGGCAAGCAGCCGGATGTCTGTCCGGACACCAAGGCCGCCGTGGCGCACATGGCGACGCTGAGCGTCGATGGTCCGGAGATCCAGGGACTGATCAGGCATCTGCTGGCGAAGCATGTCGCGGTGACGTCGACGCTGCCGGTGTTCGAGACCTTCGTGCCCGGCCGCGCGCCGCAGGATGCGCGCGTGCTCGACGCCATGCTGCCGCAGACCCGTGCCGAATACCTGAAGACGCGCGAGCGCGTGGCGGCGACGAAGGACTCGCCGTGGCCGAAGGCGTTCCAGCTGGAGATGGCTTTCGAACGCGCCTTCGTCAAGGCCGGCGGCACGCTGCTGGCCGGCCTCGACCCGACCGGTTACGGCGGCGTGATCGCCGGCTACGGCGACCAGCGCGAAGTGGAGCTGCTGGTCGAAGCCGGCTTCACGCCGGTGCAGGCCATCCAGATCGCCACCTTGAACGGCGCGCGTTTCATGCGCGCGGACCAGGAGATCGGCTCGATCGACGTGGGCAAGGCCGCCGACCTGGTGCTGGTCAAGGGCAACCCGGCGCAGAACATCAGGGACATCGAGAACGTGGCGCTGGTGTTCAAGGACGGCGTGGGCTACGACCCGGCGAAGCTGGTCAAAGCGGCGAACGGCACCGTGGGGCTGCGCTGACGTTGCAGTTGCAGGGCCTCGCGCGCCTCACTGTTGCAAGTATTCCTTCGCCAGTTGCGCGATTCGCGTGGCCTCGATGCCGATCTCGCGCAGCTGGCCCGTGGGCACCACGCGTTGGCCGCAGAAGTACAGCCCGGGTTCGCAGGTGGCGCGGCCGGTGAGCAGGGGCAGGCCGTGCGCGTCGAACACCTCTGGCGCATCGGGCACCAACATACGCAGGTCAGGGCGAAAACCGGTGGCGAGGATCACCGCATCGAACCGCTCGATGGTGCTGTCGGCAAACGCCACGCCATCGTCGGTGAAGCGCGCGATGCCGCCGCGCACCTTGATCGAGCCGTCGCGGATCCGCGCCAGCGTGCCGATATCCAGCAGCGGGATGCGCCCCTCCTCGGCGATCATCGTCAGCGGCCCTCTGCGTTCCCTCTGCAGACCCAGGTGGCGGGTGGAGCCCACGGCGAGGCGCAGCAACGGTGCGTTGAGACAGTCGGCCACGCGCGGCGGCAGCCACTGCTGCAGGATGGCCCAACTGAGGATGGGCAGGCCAAGCAGGTCGCGCGGCAGGATGTTTACCGGACCGCGCACGGCCAGCGTCACCTCGACCTTTGCCTCGGCCAGGTCGAGCGCGATCTCGCCGCCGGAATTGCCGAAGCCGACCACCAGTACGCGCTTGCCGGCATACGGCGCCGGGTTGCGATAGGCGCTGCTGTGGATGACTTGCCCGCGATAGTCATGCTGGCCGGGCCAGCGCGGGGCATGCGGAAAGTCCGCCCAGCCGGTGGCGATCACGACTACCGGAGCGCTGTAGCTGGCGGTCGCTGTGCCGATGCGCCACCGCCCACCCTCGTGCCGTACGCGCTCGACCTTGCTGTGGAAAACGGGACTCAGGTCGAACTGCGCCGCGTAGCTTTCCAGATAGGCGACCACCTGGGCGCGCGAGGGGTAGCGCGGATAGCTGCGTGGCATCGGCAGGCCGGGCAGCCCCGAATGGCCGCGATCGGTGTGCAGGTGCAGGCGTTCGTAGTGGCGCCGCCAGACCGACCCGACGGTGTCGGCCTTTTCGAGGATCACCGACCTCAAGCGATGCTGCGACAGGGTTGCCGCGCAGGCCAGCCCGGCCGGGCCGGCGCCTACGATCACGACATCCGCGTCGATCATGCAGCCTCCCTCCACGAGACGACTTGCGTGCGGCAGGCTCTTCAAGGGCAACGCCTGATGGTGGTCATAGTGCACGTTTTCCCGCAAATTTTCGCGGCTCTGCGGCGGACGCTTGCGTCAGACTTCAAACACGGTGAGGCTGGCGCGTGATCGAGAGGATCCGCCGCGGCACTTCGCGCTCAGCCGTGGCCTCTGCCGCCTCCATGCCTGTCCTGGGATACTTCCATGAAAAGAATGCTGCCATTGCTTTGCTGCCTGCTGTTGATCGCGCCATTGCATGCCGCCGAGGTTGCGGCCCAAGCCGCGCGCACCATCGTGCTGGTGCGCCACGGTTACTACCTGCCTGACGCGCATGCAGACAAGAAACTGGGGCCGCACCTGGCGCCGATCGGCGTGGCCCAGGCGCATCTGGCGGGTGCGCGGCTGGCCGGTTTGCCGATCCGTTTCGACGACATGTACGTCAGCCCGGTGCAGCGCGCGCGCGACACCGCAGCGGTCATCGCGGGCGACTTTCCGGGGCGGCATTTCGAGGTAGTTGATGATCTGGCCGAATGCACCCCGCCGACCTGGCGCACGAAGATCACGGCGCAGGAAAAGCCGGCGGATCTGGCCGCCTGCAAGGCGCAATTCGATCGGCTGTTTGCCCGCTACTTCAAGCCCGCCACGGGCCATGAGCAGACCGATCTGATGGTGTGCCACGGCAACGTGATCCGCAATATGGTGGTGCGCGCGCTCGGCGTCGACCCGAAGGCGTGGCTGGAGATGTCGGTGGGCAACGCCAGCATCACGCGCATCCGGATTGAAGCCGATGGC
>DASRUB010000216.1:0-3394 GCA_035655635.1 Rhodanobacter sp.
CCAACAGTCGCCGGCCGATCTGCTTTTCGGAAGCCACCACGATGATCGCCAGCAGCAGCAGCTGTGCCAGCGCGGTGATGGCGAGCACCAACTGCCCGCTGCGGGCACGGTCCGAGGCGGCTTTTGCACGTACCGCCAACAGCTGATTCTCGTTCTGGACGAGGTTCTCCAACTGGTCATTGACCGGAAACAGGTCGCCTGCCGTGCGCAGCGATTCGCGCGCGCCGGTCGCATCGCCTTGGCGCAACTGCAGCAGCGCCTGGCGCATCAGGGTGAGTCGACCGTTGACGCTGGTCTCCAGGGCGCCAATCAGGATCAGCTGCTCCGGGTTGTCGCTGGTCAGGGATCTGAGCTGCTGCAACAGGTCTGGCACGTTCGTGCTGGCCCGGGCCGCACGCGCCTGGGTGGCCGCATCGCCATCGCCGGCAAACACCCGATAGGTCGCCGCCTCGCTGTCGTGAACGGTGTTGGCAATTCGAAAGGCGAGCGCCCGCACCGCCGTCGAATGGGTGACCCAGGCGCTGGCCAACTGGGTTGATTGCGCATTCTCGCCGGTGACGATGTAGGGCAGCCCCACGATGATCAGCATCGCCAGCAACAGCCCCGCAACCCGCCAGCGGATGATGCCGCTGAATTTCATTTGACTCCGGCCATCTGCACATCCATCCCGTCAGCTTCCCCTATTTTGACACGTCCGCTGGCACGTCCGCGCGCCACGCTGGCGCACGGTGGTGGCAGCCTGTCGGGCTGTGGCATCCGGAGCGCCGGCGTCTCGCCGGCATGCTCTGGCGGGCGGGACGCCCGCGCTCCCAGTGGGCGAGTCGGACGCGCAAATGGAGCGCCGGCATCTTGCCGGCATGCTTTGAGCGGGCGGGACGCCCGCGCTCCCAGTGGCTGCTGACCCTCAATCGTCGCCCGCACTGTTCACTTTGGACGGTGCCGCGTAGTCAGCGCCCCATTTTTTATCCGGTGTCGACTGCATGCGGAAATGCAGTTCGCCGCCAGCCAGGATCTGGGCGTGCCGGATAGTCGGCCGATCCAGCGGAACGCCATTGAGCGTGACCGCGCCGACCCACGGATGCGCGTCATCCATCGGCGACGCGCTCACGGTGAAGCTGCGGCCGTTGGACAGATGCAGCGTGGCGCTGGGCACGAACGGCCGCCCGATCGCATAGACGTCGCTGGCCGGCGTCACCGGATAAAAGCCCAGCGCGGTGAAGATGTACCACGCCGACATCTGGCCGAGGTCGTCATTGCCGCTGAGGCCATCGGGCCGCGGTGCGTACTGGGTGTCCATGATCTGCTTCAGCCGCTGCTGGGTTTTCCATGGCGCGCCGGCGTAGTCGTACAGATAGGCGATGTGGTGGCTGGGCTCGTTGCCGTGCGCGTACCAGCCGATCAGGCCGGTAATGTCCTCGACGTTCTTGAAATGCGCCGGATCGACTTTCGCGTCGAACAGCTGGTCGAGTTTGGCCACGAATTTTGCGTCGCCGCCCATCGCGCGGATCAGACCGGGCACATCCTGCGGCACGTACCACGAGTACTGCCAGGCATTGCCCTCGGTGAAATCGCTGCCGTAGCCGGCGAAAGTCGGGTCGAACGGTTCGCGGAACTTCCCATTGCTGAGCCTGGCCCGCATGAAACCGGTTTTCGGATCCCAGGCGTTGCGCCAGTTGCCCGCCCGCTGCATGAACGTGGCGGCGATGTCGCGCTTGCCCATCGCGTGGGCCATCTGCGCCAGCGACCAGTCGTCGTAGGCGTATTCCAGCGTCTTCGACGCCGCCTCGGGCTCATGGTCGATCGGCACATAGCCGAGCTTCATGTAGTCGGCCAGGTCGCCGTAGGGGCCATAGGTGGCGCTGGCGACCATCAGCTTCAGCGCCGCGTCGGCGTCGAAGCCGCGCACACCCTTGATATACGCATCGGCAATCACCGGCACCGCGTGGTAAGCGATCATGCACCACGTTTCCAGGCCCTGGTACGCCCACACCGGCAGGATGCCGAACGGGCTGGCCTGGCCGGCGGCGATCAGCGACCGGATGAAGTCGGTGCTGCGCTGCGGATCGAGCAGCACCATCAACGGCTGTTGCGCGCGGTACACGTCCCACAGCGACCAGCTGGAATAGAAATCGAAGCCCTGCGCCCGATGCACGGCGTGATCCGGGCCCCGGTAGTCGCCGTTGACATCCATGCTCAAGGTCGGCGCCAGCATCGCGTGGTACAGCGCGGTGTAGAACAGGGTCCGGGCCGCCTTCGGCCCATCGACATCGATCACCGCCAGCGCCTTGTTCCAGGCCGCAGTCGCCTCGGCATGGCGCGCGTCGAAATCCCAGCCCTTGCCGTCCTGGTCCAGATTGGCCAGCGCATTGGCTTCGCTCACCGACGAGATCGCCACCTTCACTTCCAGCGGCCGTTTCAGCTTGCCGAAGTCGAATACGCCGACCAGCGCGCGACCGTTCTGCGCGTCACGGTCTTCTGGTCGGTTGCCGGGGCCGGCGAAACCCTTGTAGACAATGTCGGCCTCGCGGTTGACCAGCTCGCGCGAGGTCATCGGCTGCGAGAAGCGCATCGCGAAACACAGTTCGCGGCCCGGCGCCCAGCCGCGCGTGGTGCGGCAGCCGGTGACGCTGCCATCGGGGCGTACGCGCAGGCTCGCCCACAGCACCTTGCCCGGGTAGTCGTAGATGCTCGGGCGCAGGTCAAGCAGCACATGCGCGGGCTGGTCTTTCGGAAAGGTATAACGGTGCCAGCCCACCCGCCGCCCCGCGGTGAGCTCGGCGCGCACGCCGTAGTCGCTCAGCGTCACCGCGTAGTAGCCCGCCTGCACCACTTCGCTGGCGTGCGAAAAGCGCGAGCGGTAGCCGCTGTCCGGCCTGGTTGGATCACCCGGGTCGAGTCGCACGTCGCCGGCAATCGGCATCACCAGCACGTCGCCCAGGTCCGAATGACCGGAGCCGGAGAAGTGCGTGTGCGAGAAACCCATGATGGTGGGATCGCCGTACTGATAGCCTGCCGCCCACTTGTAGGCATGCTTGAAATCCGGCATCGCGGTGTCCGGCGACAGCTGGATCATGCCGAACGGCACCGTGGCGCCGGGAAAGGTGTGGCCATCGCCGCCGGTGCCGATGCGCGGATCCACATCAGGCGCATGGGCGGACGATGCGAACGCGGGCGCGCAGGTCGCCGATGCCAGCAGTGCAAGCAGTGCAAGCAGTATCGTGGTGCAGCGGGGCATGAGGTACCTCATCAGGCGAAGGCGAAGGGGATGGCGAAGCTGCCGAAGGTAGCACCGCGGCCGGGTATGTTGCAGCGCGTGATTGGCGAGTCGATGAAAACGGTTACATTGTCGCTGCTGCGGCGCCGCCGCCATCCCACCTGACTTCGACCACTCTGC
>DASRUB010000217.1:0-2977 GCA_035655635.1 Rhodanobacter sp.
CCGCGTCCGTCGTGGCTGGGACGCGAGGTGAGTACGCTGACGCGCTACTACAACGTCAACCTGATCGCACACTCGTACCGGCAGTGGACGCCGGCCGAGCGCGCTGCCGAGGATGCCGCATGTTGATGATCGGCGTGGCCGGCCTGGAACTGGCCGAACGCGAAGAACGCTGGTTGAAGTCCCGCGCCGTCGCCGGCGTGCTGCTGTTTTCGCGCAACTACCAGTCGCGCGAACAGCTGAGTGCGCTGTGCGCCGCCATCCGCGACGTCGGCGGTGACCAACTGCTGGTTGCCGTCGACCAGGAAGGCGGTCCGGTGCAGCGCTTCCGCCAGGGCTTTACGCGCCTGCCGCCGTTGGCTGCCATTGGCAAGGTGTACGAACGCGATGCCGACGAGGCGATCCGGCTCGCCGAGGAACACGCGTGGGTGATGGCCAGCGAACTTCGCGCCAGCGGCGTCGATTTCAGCTTCGCGCCGGTGGTCGACCTCGCGCGCGGCAATGCGGCGATCGGCCTGCGCGCCTTCCACGCCGATCCGGCGATCACGGGCGAGCTGGCGCAGGCCTATGTTCGCGGCATGCATCTGGGCGGCATGGCAGCCGTGCTCAAGCACTTCCCGGGGCATGGTTCGGTCACCGGGGATACCCATAAGGTGGCGGCGACTGATTCGCGCAGCCTGGATGAAATCCGCCGCGACGACCTGCTGCCGTTCGCGCAGTGCATCGAGGCGCACGTCGAGGCCGTCATGATGGCCCACGTCAGCTACCCCGCGGTGGACAGCCAGCCGGCGGGCTACTCGAAGATCTGGATCGGACAGATACTGCGCAACGGGCTGGGTTTCGTGGGCGCGGTGATCAGCGACGACATCAGCATGGCCGCCGCCGGTGCGGCCGGCACGGTGGGCGAGCGGGTGCGGGCACACCTCGATGCCGGCTGCGATCTGGTGTTGGCCTGCTTTCCGGAAGTGGTCGACGAGGCGTTGGCTTCCATGGCGCAAGCGGAGGCAGCATGGCCCGAATCGCTGGCGGCCTTGCGTGGTGCCGTCGGGGCCAGCTGGGACGGTCTGCTCAACAATCCTCAGCGCGACCGCTTCGTCGCGCGCATCACGGCGCTGAACGCCGAACAGGGAGTCGCATGAATACCTCGACACACGAACTCACGGACGCATTGGCGCAGGCGGACCTGCTGCACGAGCGCGCCGAACTGGAAGCCGTCATCCATGCGATGGGCCGGCGCATCGACGCCGCACTGGATGGCGAGCGGGCGGTCTTCCTCACCGTGATGAACGGCGCGCTGATTTTTGCCGGGCAACTGGCGCTGGCGATCCGCACCGACCTGGAATTCGACTACGTGCACGCCACCCGCTATCGCGGCGCCACCTCCGGCAAGGAGCTGCGTTGGCTGCGCGAGCCGATGGTGTCGCTGGAAGGCCGCGTCGTGTTGCTGGTCGACGACATCCTCGACGAGGGCCATACGCTGAAGGAAGTGCGCGACGACTGCTATCGGCGCGGCGCGAAGAAGGTCTATATCGCCAGCCTGTGCACCAAGAAACATGACCGCCTGATCGAAGGCATCGCCTCCGATTTCAACGGCATCGAATTGCCCGATCGCTTCGTGTTCGGCTACGGCATGGATTACTACGAGCAGGGCCGCAATTTGCCCGGAATTTATGCTTTGAGAGACGGGAATAGGGAATAGGGAATAGGGAAAGCCCCTCTCCCGCCGGGAGAGGGGTGGGGTGAGGGTTCGGGCGGAGCGAGGAATCCGGCTCCGACCGAACCCTCATCCGCCCCTTCGGGGCACCTTCTCACCCGCAAGGGGACTCCTTTCAGTCGCCGGGGGTGAAGGATAGATTCAACACCGCCTTCAATTTGCAAACGGATCACCGCCATGCCTCATCCTGATCACCCACCCATCGATCTGGCCGTCATCGGCGGCAGCGGCCTGTACAACTTCCCCGGCCTGGAAGACGCCTCGCGCCATAGCGTGGACACGCCCTACGGCCCGGCGTCCGGCGACGTGGTGGTTGGCATGGCCGCCGGCAAGCGCATCGCCTTCCTCGCTCGCCACGGCGAAAGCCATACGTTGCCGCCGCATCGGGTCAACTACCGCGCCAATGTGTGGGCGCTGCATCAGCTTGGCGTGCGTCGCGTCATCGGGGTCAATGCCGTGGGTGGCATCCGTCATGACATGGGGCCGCGGGTGATCGTGGTGCCCGACCAGCTGATCGACTACACCCATGGCCGCCACACCAGTTACTGCGATGCCGACGGCGTGGAAGTGAAGCACATCGACTTCAGCGAACCCTATACCGAAGCGCTTCGCCAGCAGTTGCTGGCGGCGGCACGGGCAGCCGGGGTGGATGCGATCGACGGCGGCTGCTACGGCGCCACCCAGGGGCCGCGGCTGGAAACCCGCGCTGAAATCGCCCGCATGAAGCGCGATGGCTGCGATCTGGTGGGCATGACCGGCATGCCCGAAGCGGTGCTGGCACGGGAGCTCGGGCTCGAATACGCCTGCCTGGCGCTGGTGGCGAATTTTGCCGCAGGCTGCGGCGACGAGGATGAAATCAGTATCGAGGAGATCTTCGAGCACCTGGCCGCCGCCACCGCCGAGGTGCCGCGCATTCTTGCCAAACTGGGCTGCACCTGACGCCAGTTGCCGCGGTTTGTGGACCCATGCGACATATTCGTATTGCAATGCCCCTTCACCTCTTGCTACTTTTCCCCAGGCCAGCGCGGCGAGCCCGGGGGGAACCGCCGCACGCAGACTGGCGCACCACTCCATCGATCCAGAGGTTCACGCAATGAGTTTCGGTACGGTCAAATGGTTCAACGACGCCAAGGGCTTCGGTTTCATCGCGCCTGAGGACGGGGGAGCGGACGTGTTCGTCCATTTTTCGGCCATCACCAGCAAGGGCTTCCGCAGCCTGCAGGAAGGTCAGCGGGTGAAGTTCGAAGTAACCCAGGGACCCAAGGG
>DASRUB010000218.1:0-3196 GCA_035655635.1 Rhodanobacter sp.
CAGGCGTCCGGTGGCGTGCGTTCGCTGGAGGACATTCGCGCGGCACGCGACGCCGGCGCACAGGGCGTGATCCTCGGACGGGCGTTGCTGGAAGGAAGCTTCAGCGTCGGGGAAGCCCTGGCATGCTGAGCCGCCGCATCATTCCCTGCCTCGACGTGCGCAACGGCCAGGTCGTCAAGGGCGTGCGTTTTCGCGACCACGTCGTGATCGGTGAGATCGTCGATCTGGCGCTGCGCTATCGCGACGAGGGCGCCGACGAGCTGGTGTTCTACGACATTACCGCCAGCCCCGAACAACGCAGCGTGGACCTGGCGTGGGTGGAGAAAGTCGCTCGCGTCATCGACATCCCGTTCTGCGTCGCCGGCGGCATCCGCTCGGTCGACGACGCACGCGCCGTGCTGCATGCCGGGGCGGACAAGATATCAGTCAACTCGCCCGCGCTGGAGCGTCCCGAACTGATCGATGAACTGGCTGCCGCGTTCGGGGTGCAGTGCGTGGTGGTCGGTATCGACTCGCTGCGCGACGACGACGCAGAATGGCGCGTGCGTCAATACACCGGCGATCCCTCGAAAACCCGGAGCCTGCCGCGCCGCACCCTGGACTGGATCGTCGAGGCGCAAGCACGCGGCGCCGGCGAAATCGTGCTCAACTGCATGGGCAGCGACGGCGTGCGCCGCGGCTACGATCTGGACCAGCTCAAGCGCGCTCGCGTGATCTGCCACGTGCCGTTGGTCGCCTCCGGCGGCGCGGGGTCCGCCGAAGATTTCCGCCACGCCTTTGTTGATGCGGATGTGGACGGCGCACTGGCCGCCAGTGTGTTCCACTCCGGCGCCATCGCCATTCCCGCGCTCAAGCGCTATCTGCGAGAGTGGGGCGTCGCCGTGCGTTTTGCGGAATCCCGGACTGATCAGAGCGCCAGCGCTTCGGCTGTTGAGAGCCGCAGGGATGACGTCAGTCCGAGGCCATTCGGTAAATTTGATGTTTTCTGACGAGACTCGAGTGATGAGCGATTCCAACACTGACTTCAGCCGCCTCGACTTGGCCAAGGGCGATGGCCTGCTCCCCGCCATCGTGCAGCACTGGCTCAGCGGTGAAGTGCTGATGCTTGGTTACATGAATGCCGATGCATTGGCGCAAACCGAAGCCAGCGGCCATGTCACCTTCTACAGTCGCAGCAAACAGCGCCTGTGGACCAAGGGCGAAAGCTCAGGGCACGTCCTGGTGTTGAAGTCGATCCGCATCGACTGCGACGCCGACACCTTGCTGATCCAGGCCGATCCGCACGGTCCCACCTGCCATACCGGCACCTCCAGCTGCTTCGGCGACAGCGTCGACGTGCGCCCGCCGCTGGGCTTTCTCGCCGAACTCAACGCGCTGGTGGCACAGCGTCACGCCGAGCCGCGCGAAGGCAGCTACACCAGCAAGCTGTTCGAAGATGGCATTCGCCGCATCGCGCAGAAGGTCGGCGAGGAGGGCGTAGAGACCGCGCTGGCGGCGGTGGTGCAGGGGGATGAGGAATTGTTGGATGAGGCGGCGGACCTGATGTTTCATCTCACCGTGGCGTTACGGGCGCGCGGGTTGTCGCTGGCGGATGTGGTGGGGGTGTTGGCGGAGAGGCATCGTGATCGCACTGTTCCTTTAATCCACACGCAATGTGTTGATTGAACCAGAGGATTCGCAGGGAAACCTCAGACTCTGACTCCTGTTTCGCCCAACACTCCAGCGGCGGGCATGCGCGGCTGGGTGAGATCAGCTGTCGTGGGGATGCCTACCTGCGCACGTTGCTGATCCAGGGCGCCCGCAGCAGCCTGCAGCGCGCGAAGGCCGTGGTTACCGAGAAGGCCACGCCGGAACAATTGTGGATACGCACCCTCGACGGGCGCATGCCCTTTGGCAAGGTGATCGTGGCGATCGCCAACAAACATGCCCGGCAGATCTGGGCGATGCTGGCACACGACGTCGACTACGACCCCTGTGCCTGCCTGCAGCATCCGATGCACCAACAAACTCACACGGTGCGGGCGGCGTAAAACCGAGTTTCGCTTCAACGTCAGCGCGATACGGTAGACAACAGGTCAGACCACCCCGGAGAGAACCTGACTAACTAGATGGACGTCCAAACGGTGTTTCGGCTGATCCCCAAACACCGGACAGTCCGATGAACGAACGAGGTCTTCGGGTGCGGTTTATACAAAGGTCCGAGTCGGCGGCATCGACTCAACAAGACCGATTACGGAAATGCAGTCTGACAATCATTGGACCCGTGCAGCACTGACATGTACGACGCAGCAAGCAGGACAACACGATGGCCGGCAGCAGTCAGAAAGCCTAGGGCGAAAGCATCATGCGCCCGGGGTTGACCGGAAGTCTCTTACGGAAATGTTAGGCCGCAACCCGCCGAGTGATAGTGATAAGCCAGCCAACCGCAGAGCCGGCAAAGCCACCCCAAATAACGCCGATGGAAAAGTGGACGTCGCTGAAGTAAGCGACTGCAGCCCCGATGCCAGCGCCAGCGAGAGTGAGCCAAGCGACTCGCCGTTTGCGCGCAAGTTGCGCGGACTCTAAGGCCCGCTTGTTCCGGAGTTCCTCTTGAGCGCGAAGGTCCGGCTCCAGGATGGCCTGAGCGATCGCGTCAGCTTGTGTCTTTTCCATGTTGCGAATCTCTCTGTGTGCGGCCTAACGTAGCTGTAGAAAAAGTACCTTGGCGCGGATTCGCATGATTTCAGGGGGTACTTGGACCCTTCCCGACAGGCTGCGCGTCGATTGTAGAGCGTCCTGTGAGGTCGCTTTTACCCTACTTGGTGATCAACTTTCCCAACAGGGGTTTTTCTACAGCTTCAACGCCTGCGGTAAGCGGCGGCGGAACGCCGGAGAGTTCCTACGCAAAAGTGGACACCGACTGGTTAGCCGCATTGTGCCTCGAACTCGATGGGAGAGCGATAGCCCAAGGCGGAGTGCAAGCGGGTGTTGTTGTAGAACTCAATGTAGCTGCGCACGGCGTTGCGTAGTGAGCCTTCGGTGGTGAAACTCCGGCGGTGATACATGTCCGATTTCATCGACTTATTCCATGATTCCATGTGCGCATTGTCGGTCATGCGATGCGGACGATTGACGCTTTGCATCAAGCCCGCGCTGGCCAGCACGCGCTTGAAGTCGCCGGCCAGGAACTCCACGCCGCGATCACTGTGCAGTAGCG
>DASRUB010000219.1:0-3911 GCA_035655635.1 Rhodanobacter sp.
GACCACTGGCCGGGCCAGTCGTTCTCCAGCATCGCGGCCGTCGGTTTCGGCCTGACCGCCTACGGCATCGGCGCTGAACACGGCTGGATCAGCCGCGACCAGGCGGTGAACCGCACCCTGGTCACCCTGCATTTCCTGGTCGACGCACCGCAGAACGCCAGCGAGGACCACGCCACCGGCTACCGCGGCTTTTTCTACCACTTCCTCGACATGCAGACCGGCTTGCGCCATGCGCGCGGTACCGAGCTGTCCAGCATCGACACCACCTTGCTGCTGGGCGGCGTGCTGTTCGCGCAGTCCTACTATGATCGCGACACGCCGCAGGAAAAGGAGATACGCCAGCTCGCCGACACCCTCTACAAGCGCGTCGACTGGCCCTGGATGCAGGCGCGACCGCCGTTGGTCAGCATGGGCTGGACGCCAGGTGGCAAGTTCATCCCGCACGACTGGGGCGGGGATTACAACGAGGCCAACCTGCTCTACATCCTGGCACTGGGTTCACCCACGCACCCGCTGAAGCCGGACGCGTGGGCGGCGTGGACGCGCACCCACCAGCGTGACTGGGGCACCCTTTACGGGGAAACCTTCCTTACCTTCGGGCCGATGTTCGGGCATCAATACAGCGCCGCCTGGATCGATTTTCGCGGCATTCGCGACGATTTCATGCGGCGGCATGATTCGGGCTACTTCGAGAACGGTCGCCGCGCCGCCTTGTCGCAGCGCAACTATGCGATCGCCAACCCGGCCGGCTGGACCGGCTACGGCAAGAACCTGTGGGGGCTGACCGCCAGCAATGGACCAGGGCATTTCGGCGTCGCGGCGGACGGGCACAAACGCCAATATTTCGGTTATTCCGCGCGCGGCGTGGGCCTGCGCCAAATCGTCGATGACGGTACGATCGCGCCGACGGCAGCGTTGGGCTCGATCGCTTTGGCACCGGACATCGTGGTGCCGGAGTTCCTGCACATGAAAGACCGCTACGGCAAGTACATCTACGCGAAGTACGGCTTCCGCGACGCGTTCAACCTCACCCTGCACGATACCAGCGCACCACTGCGCACCGGCATCGTGGTCCCTGGTTTCGGCTGGGTCGACAGCGAGTACCTGGGCATCGACCAGGGGCCGATCCTGCTGATGCTGGAGAACTGGCGCAGTGGCCTGGTGTGGAAAGTGATGCGCCGCAATCCCTACGTTCGCAAGGGCTTGCAGCAGGCCGGATTCCGCGGCGGCTGGCTGGAACAAACGACGACGCCACGGGAGCGCGCGGTGGCGCTACCTTGAAAGGGCGCCGTCAGCCCGCGGGCGCCGCATGGCGTTGCGTATTGCTGGCGTTTCTGCTGACAGGCGCGCTGACCAGCTGCAGTCGTCACCATGATTCACGACAGGTGCTCACGTTCTGGGCGATGGGCCGCGAAGGCGAGGCAGTAGCGCCGCTGATGCGGGCGTTCGAACGCGAGCACCCGGACATCCATGTCGAGGTGCAGGAGCTTCCCTGGAAAGCCGCGCACCAGAAGCTGCTCACCGCGATCGCCGGCGACACCACGCCAGACGTGGCCCAGTTGGGCAACACCTGGATCGCCGAACTGCAGGCACTGGATACGCTCGAACCGCTGCAGCTCTGGGTGGATCGCTCAGCCGTGGTCCAACCGGCCGACTACTTTGCCGGCATCTGGGCCACCAACCGCATCGGCGGCGCGCTGTACGGGATTCCGTGGTATGTCGACACGCGCCTGCTGTTCTACCGCAAGGATTTGCTCAAGGCGGCCGGCTTCGATGCGCCACCGCGCGACTGGACGGAGTGGTCGCGGCAGCTGGCCGCGCTGCAGGCGCGTGCCGCGCCGAACCACTACGCGATCCTGCTGCCGACCAACGAGTTCGAGCAGTTGCTGTCGCTGGCGCTGCAGCAAGGCGAGCCGTTGCTGCGCGACGGCGGTCGCTACGGCAATTTCGAGAGCGCCGGTTTCAAGCGGGCGCTGACGTTCTATGTCGACATCTTCAAGCGGTATGAAGCGCCGTTGCTGGCCAACACCGAGGTGCCCAATCCATGGACCGAATTCGGCCGCGGCGTGTACGCGTTCTACTTCTCCGGGCCATGGAACATCGGCGAGTTCCGCCAGCGCCTGGCGCCCTCGCAGCAGGATGACTGGGCGACCGCGCCGCTGCCGGGTCCGCACGGACCCGGCGCCGGCATCGCCAGCGGCTCCAGCCTGGTGATCTTTCGCCACTCGCCGCGCAAAGCCCAGGCATGGCTGCTGATCGAATACCTGTCGCGACCGCAGGTGCAACAGCAGTTCTACCGGCTGCTCGGTGACATGCCGCCGCGCCGTTCGGCCTGGCAGGGCGACGCCTTGCGCCGCGATCCCGCGGTGCAGGCGTTTCGCGATCAGCTCGAACGGGTCAAGCCCACGCCGCCGGTGCCGGAGTGGGAGCGCATCGTCACCGAGATGCAACTGGTCGCCGCCGAGGCCGCGCATGGCCAGCTGACGGTGGAACAGGCCGCGGCCGAGATCGACCGTCGCGCCGACGCGATCCTGGCCAAGCGCCGCTGGATGCTCGATCGCGCGCATGGACAACGACGATGAATCGCACCCGCACCGCCTGGCTGTTCCTGACCCCGGCGCTGCTGGTGCTGGGCGTGTTCTTCATCGCGCCAGTGATCGGCGCGCTGGGGCTGAGCCTGACCGACTACGACCTGTACGCCCTGGCCGATATCCACAATCTGCGCTTCGTCGGCCTGCACAATTATTGGGACCTGTTGCAACGACCGCTGTTCTGGTCGGCACTGGGCAATACGTTCTACTTCGTGGCGGTCGGCGTACCGCTGTCGATCGGCGCCTCGCTGGGCACCGCGCTGCTGCTGAATTCCCCGCTGGCACGCATGAAATCGTTCTATCGCGCCGTGCTGTTCGCACCGGTGGTGACCACGGTGGTGGCGGTGGCGGTGATCTGGCGCTACCTGTTCAACACCAAGTACGGGCTGGTGAACTATGGCCTGGCCGAACTGGGCGTCCACCCGGTCGACTGGCTCGGCGATCCGCACTGGGCGATGCCCACGATCATCGCGTTCGCGGTGTGGAAGAACTTCGGCTACAACATGATCATCTTCCTGGCCGGGCTGCAGGCGATCCCGCCGGAGCTGTACGAGGCCGCGCGCATCGACGGCGCGTCCGCGCCGCGGCAGTTCTGGCACATCACCCTGCCGATGCTGAAACCCACCATGGCGCTGGTGATGGTGCTCACCGTGGCCGGCTATTTCCAGCTGTTCGCCGAACCCTACGTGATGACCGAGGGTGGCCCGCTGCAGAGCACCGTAAGCGTGCTGTATCTGATGTACGACGACGGCTTCAAGTGGTGGAACCTTGGCGTCGCCTCGGCGGTGGCGTTCATGTTGTTCGGCATCATCCTGGCGATCACGATCGTGATGCTGCGCCTGATGCGACGCCGGGAGCCGGCATGAATCCGCGGCTGGCACGCTGGCTGCTCAACGCCACCCTGCTCGGCTGCGCCGTGGTCGCCGTGCTGCCGCTGCTGTGGATGCTGTCGGTGTCGTTCATGGCACCGGGCACGGCCAGTTCGCTGCCGCCGCCGCTGCTGCCGGCTCACCCCACGCTGGGCAACTACCGCGAGCTGTTCGCGCATGCGGGCATGGGCCGTTACCTGCTCAACAGCCTTTTTGTCTCCAGCGCGATCGCCGCGCTCGCGCTGATCTGCAACCTGATGGCCGGCTACGCCTTCGCCAAGCTGCGTTTCGCCGGGCGCGAGCGGCTGTTCCAGGCGCTGATCGGCGCGCTGGTGATCCCGGCCCAGGTGGCGATGCTGCCGCTGTTCCTGCTGCTGAAATACGCCGGTCTGGTCAACAGCTACGCCGGCGTGATCGTGCCGGGCATGGCCACCATCTTCGGCATCTACCT
>DASRUB010000220.1:0-5641 GCA_035655635.1 Rhodanobacter sp.
TCCTCGAGCAGCGCCATGGGAATCAAGTTCAGGTCGACCGAGCCGTTCGGGTTGGTCGGTACCAGGCGCTGCCCGTCGAGCAGCACCAAGGTGCGCTCGGCGCCGAGGCCGCGCAGGTCGGCATAGGACTGGCCGCCCTGAAAGCCGGTGGCGCCCTGCACGTCGCCCACCTCGCTCTGGCCCTGTGCAGCAGCGAACTGCGGCATCCGGCCGATCGCGGTATCGAGCGAGACCTGGCCGGCGGCGGCGATCTGGTCGATGCCGATCGTCGCCAGCGGGCTGGAAGAAATTTCGCTGCGGCTGCGCACCTGGAGCAGGCTACCGGTGACCACGACGGCTTCCAGTCGCTTGACTTTTAGCGGCTTGACGGGGGGCTCGACCGAGGCCGCCCCAGCGGGCTGCGGCGCGGGATCGGCAGCCGGAGAGCTCGCCCCGCCCGCGGCCGCGGCGGCCAGGGGATCACTGGTGAGGCCTGCGGCGTGCGCAGCGGCGGTGGTGGCCATGAGCCCCGCCACGATCATGAATATGGCGCGCGCGAGTGGCCGCTGTACGTTGACGGGACGACGTGCGGCAACCGCGAGAGAGGGTACCATCGCCGTTGTGGCGTTTTGGACGCCGGGGACGGTATATCTTCTGTTCTTTACTACGATTTTCTTGAGTCGCTGCGGTTGCTCCGCTGGTTTGGATTTTGATAATGACCGGGTGTGGGCGCAAATACCTGATAGTGACGCTGGATCCTCCACAAACGTCTGCGCCAAGACAGACCGTGACGAAAATGCCGCCACAACCGGCAGCATGGCAGATGCGACGGCATGTTTGCTTTTCATGATTTAACCCCTTCCACGGTATGTGCGAATTGTTACGAACGGGACGCTACAATCAAGGATTCCGGTCGTCCAACAACGACAAGTTGGTCCGCCTGGAACTTCGACTACACGAAACCTATCGCCACCGATACTCGCTTGACCTAAAAGCAACCTGAAAATAAAATAAACTATCGTTTAGGGAATTCGTCAGCATTCAATTTCGTGCGAATCATTTATGGGATGTGACGACTCGGCCCACCAGAGAACCAGGCCGCCGGTGACCAAGGGAGCTGAAAACGTAGTGCTGATCCTCGACCGCAAGTGCATGCAGTGGAGCACCGACAGCTGACTTTGTGAGAATCCCCCAGACCGCTGCCATTCCCCTCAGCGATTGATCGCTTCGAGCGAAATTCCTCTGGTCGTTGGTCCGAAGAGGCCGATGACAACAATGCCAACCACCATCGCAATCGCAATGAAGACTGCCACTGCGGGCACGCCTCCGACGCTCAGGAAGTAGCCGATAGCCAGGCCCGCGAAGGCAGCTGTAATACGACTCCACGAATACACGAAACCAATGGCGCGGGCGCGGATGCGCGTGGGATAAAGCTCGGACTGATAGTTATGGTAGGCATAGGACATTACATTGGCGGCTAGCGTAAAAAGAACGCCCAGCACGATCAGCAGCGTCGTGCTGCTGGTCTGCGAAAACACCAGCATGGACAAACCCATGACCACCAACCCCCAAATGATCTGCCGCTTGCGTTCCACTCGATCGGCGAAGAGGGTACCCAGCAGCGGACCGATCGGGTTGGCAATGGCGATAATGAATGAATACTCGAGGCTACGCGTGACGGTGATGCCACGTGCGATGAGCAAAGTCGGCACCCACGCCGCGAACCCGTAGAAGCCAATCACCTGGGCCATGTTGAAAACCGAAAGTATCAGCGTGCGATTGCGATACTGCGGCGAGAAGATTTCCACGAAGCGTCCGCGACCGATCTCCTCCGCGTGCGCCAGTGCAGGGAGCGGCAGCGGTTCGCCGGTCTCCGCGACCACCCGCTCCTCGATCGCCACCATGATCGCATCCGCTTCGTCGGCGCGGCCTTGCAGGGCGAGCCAGCGCGGGCTCTCCGGAATCCCCTGCACTAACAGCCACACCAGCACCGCGCCAACCGAACCGATCAGCACCACCCAGCGCCAGCCGTCGATGCCGAGCGGGGTGAGCGGTACCAATAGCCAAGCCAGCAGCGCCACTACCGGCACGACGCTAAAAGTGATGAACTGATTGACGGAGAACGCGCGACCGCGCTCCACGCCCGGGATCAGTTCCGAAACGTAGGTGTCGATGGTGACCAGCTGCACCGCAAAACCCACTCCGGCGAAGAAACGCCAGAGGTTGAGCATTTCGCCGCTACGCTGAAACGCCATGACGGTCGTGCAGGCCACATACCAGATCAGCGACCACGTAAACACTGTCCGTCGGCCAAAGCGATCGGCCAACTGGCTGAAAAGCACCACGCCCACCCACAGGCCGGCAAAGGTACTGAACACAAAGGTGCCAAAGCCGGCGACCTTGATCGCGTTCAGGCTTGCAAAAAATCCCAGTGATTGCGGGGTAAAGAGGCCCGACCTCATCATGCCCGGGGCGACGTATCCGGTGGAAAACAGGTCATAGAATTCGAACACGCCACCCAGCGAAATCAACAGAATGATCTTCCATATCGTGCGTGATGGCGGCAGCCGGTCGAGGCGCGCGGCGATCTTGGCGGATGCGACTTCAGACATGAATGTTTTTCCGGTGGCGGCTTTGCGGAGTTATCGCACACCCGCTACATAGGCAGCGAAGGAGCCGGCTTCACCTTGAAACGTGGTCGTGACAGCGACATGAATCGGTCGTCCGATCGGAGCGTTCCTTCACCCTACGAGGCGTACCTTGCGGGTACCTGTAGCTATTCTTAATGGAAATTCAGGCTGGGCCTTCCGCTTGGGTGAGGCTCGCCGGCGTCGTGCAGGAGCGTGCAGCGCCTCTTCCAATGGGTTGTGCGGTGCGTCACCGATTCTCCGCATGACTGACCTAAGATCGCGTCGCCACTGGGCGTTGGTAGGGGTGAAGCATGCGGGTCCTGATTGTGGAAGACCAGCAACGTCTGGGTGAATTCCTCCGGCAAGGCCTCAGCGAGCGTGCTTACGCCGTTTCGCTGGTCGGCACTTGCCGAGAGGCGCGCGACGAGCTGGCGGAAAACAACTACGACGTGATCATTCTCGATCTCAGTCTGCCCGACGGTGACGGTCTGCACTTACTGTCGGAATGGCGTCGTGCGGGCTTCAACGAACCGGTACTGATCCTCAGCGCACGGGACGCGGTGGAGGATCGTATCAAGGGGCTTGACCTCGGTGCGGACGACTACCTGCCGAAGCCTTTCAGCTTCGAGGAGCTTCTGGCGCACGTCCGCTCACTGCTGCGTCGGCAGTCGTCGGTGAAGCAGACGGTGATCACCCATCGCTGCGTGCGACTGGATCTGCTCGGTCATACGGTCAAGCTGAAGGAGCAGAACGTGGACCTCACCAGCCGGGAATTCGCCCTGCTGGAAATCTTCATGCAGAACGCAGGCCGCACGCTGACGCGATCGTACATCTCCGAGCGGATCTGGCCCGGGTTGACCGACACCAATTTGCTGGACGTCTACATGAGTCGTCTGCGCACCAAGCTGGAGACAAACCCGGGCGAACCGATGTTCAAGACGCTGCGAGGGATTGGTTACCAGCTGATATGAAATCCATTGGTGCGCGAATCACGTTCTGGTTTTTGCTGAGCGTCACGCTTACTCTGGCCTGCCTATTCGTCGTCGGTTACCAACTCCTGCAGAATTACGTGATCCATGATCTGGATTTGCTCAATGCCACGGAATTCCAGCAGATCAAGGCGCGTCTCGGCTCGGACTATCCGTCTCTGAATCGCGCGATCATCAACGAACGGATCCATCAGACCACGGAAAACGCGTCCGTGCTTTTCTACATCAGCATCGACTCGCGCGAGCATGGCAACCTGTTCCGTTCGAAGAACCTGGCCGACAACCCACTTCCCGACGTGAGGGGTAAGCGGTTCTTCAGCGGCACCATCCCCGGCATTGGCGAGGTGCGCGTCGCGGAGTTCACGCTGCCGCCGTTCGACGTCAGTATCGGTACATCCATGGGCCAGGTACGTCGTTCCATGGTGGCTTATACCGAGGTCAGCCTGGCGCTGCTGCTGGGCATGATGCTGCCCGGCACCGCGATCGGGCTCGGTCTTTCGCGGTTGATGCTCCGACCGGTTCGATTGATCGGCGAAACGGCCAACCGTATCCGTTCGGACAACCTGAAGGAGCGCATCCGGGTCATTGGGATCGATGACGAGATGTCCGAACTCGCCCGACTGCTGAACCAGATGTTCGACCGTCTCGAATCCTCGTTCGACCAAGTGCGTCAGTTCAGCGCCGAGGTTTCCCACGAACTGAAAACGCCACTGTCGCTGGTGCGGCTTCATGCCGAAAAACTGCTCATCGATGGCAGCTTGAGCCCGGTGCAGGAGGATGCCGTGCTGATCCAGCTGGAGGAGCTGGCCCGGGTCAACCATATGGTGGATGAACTGCTGTTTCTATCGCGTGCCGAGGCGCAGGGTATCCGCATGAATTTGTTGATGCAGGATCCGCACCCGTTCATGCGGAACGTAGAGCAGGATGCCTGCGCGCTTGCCGAGCACCAAGGCCGCCGCCTGCAATGCACATATCACGGCCAAGGCCACGTGGCGTTCGAGGAACGCGCGCTGCGGCAGGTGGTGCTCAACATCCTCAGCAATGCGCTGCGAGCCTCGCCGCACGGAGGGCTGATCACGCTGCGATCGGAATTTGTGCCACGTTACTGGCGGGTCAGCATCGAGGACGAAGGCCCGGGCCTCAGCAGGGAACAGTGCGAGCGTGCCTTCGATCGCTTCGTGCGCTTCAACCAGGGCGCTAGCGAGGATCGTGGCAGCGGGCTGGGTCTCGCCATCTGCCGCAGCATCATCCAGCTGCACAGCGGTCACATCTACGCAGAAGCAGGCACAGACGGAAGAGGTCTGCGCGTCGCTTTCGAGATTCCGGCCAGCGAATCGCATGGTGTGCACTGATCTGTCGACACGGCCGCCAGCGTGCGTGGCGCAAGACCGCCCCGCGGGTGCCGATGCGGATGCTCAGTGACGGGGCGTTGGCCTCGCATCACTTGAAATGATGGACGAAGCCGACCTGGAAACCGCCCGGAAGCCAGCCGATGATCAGGGGAGAGTTTCGATGGGAGGCCCACAGGCCCACTCCGGTACCGATCGCCGCGCCGATCAGGACATCGCTTTGCCAGTGACCCCGCGTCTTCACCCGGGCGACCGCATCGTAGACTGGCAGCAAGGCCAGCGCGTAGACCGCCGGGTGGTCCTGTCCGTAATTCACCATGAACGGCGTGACCGCCGCCGAGATCGCGGCCACCTCGCCACTGGGAAAGCTTTGGGCGTGGGTGCCGGCAAAGAAGCGGTTGGGGTCGCTGGTCTGTGAGGGGCGTTCGCGCTGGAAGGTCAGCTTCAACCCCTCCGTGGCGACGCTGGTCACGGCGAGGGCATCCACCGATCGCCAGAACGTATCGCCGAGTTTGTCCTGGTCACCGAAGGCCAGCGCGCCACCCAGTACGGTGAGGACCGTGCCATACATCAGCGTGGTCTGGTTCGAGCGCTTCCAGATGCCGCTGTTGTCGTAGTGGATGCGATGGTCGATGCCCAGTGGGCCGCCGGAAGCGAACGCGCTTCCCGAAGTGAGGATGGCGATGCAGAACAG
>DASRUB010000221.1:0-12529 GCA_035655635.1 Rhodanobacter sp.
GCAACATGGCTGAGGCCGTTCATCTCACCCCTCCTTCCGCCGGGACTGCAGTTGCGCGACCAGCGCCTCGAGTTCGACCAGCTCATCGTCCGACACCTCGGCGTGCTCGGACATCCACGCCACGAACGGCGACACCGAACCGCTGAGCGTCTTCTCGACGAAGCTGCCCACCGCGCTGCGCATCGCTTCACCGGGACCGGTGGCGATGCTGTAGCGGAACATGCCCTTGAGCTGCCGACGCTTGAGATAGTCCTTTCCGCGCAGCCGCTCCATCATCGTGAGCACGGTGGAACGGGCCAGCCCGCGCGGTTCGCCGAAACTCGCCGCCACCTCGCCCACCGAGGCGGCACCGCTGTCGTCGATGTGTTGCAGTAGCGCCAGTTCCTGGTCGCCGATCGTGGCTTTGCGCATGGCGGTCTCGTATGACTACAGATGTAGTCAAGCTACGCCATGACTACAACTGTAGTCAAGTGCCGCCATGCTGGGCGAAGCGCTGGTCGGCGCAGTATTCGAGGCACTGGCGCATGCGCTGCTCCGACATGGCCACGCCGCCGGAGAGAACGCCGTTCGAAACCTGGATCGGGAACGTTGGCATTGCGGGCGGGCTGGGCGGACAGGGTGGTTCCATGGATTCAAAGCTTGCGCGCATAGGCGTCGTGCACGAAGCGGCTGACATAGGTGGCAAGACCCAGGCCGGCTTGAGCGAGTTTCTGCATGTTCGCGATGTGCTCGCGGCCGGTGGCCTTGTCCGTGTATTCGTAGCTATCGCCATTGACGAAACGGATGCGGATGAAGCCGTCACCGCATTCGTAGGCGGTAACGCCGGAGTGGCCGTCGAGATTCCGGTAACGTTCCATCGCGACACCTCGTGGTGCCATTGGCAGGCCTCGCCATACTCCGGGTTCCCCAGTGAACAAAACGCCGCGGTCGTGGCCTGCGCCTGGTTGGGCATGGACACCGATGCCCACAACATATCGTGGGTTTGCAGGGGTCAACCCAACCATTCTGTTAGGCTGGTGCATAAGTCGCGAGCAACCAACGCCGGCACGGATCGCCGGGGGGCGGGGAAAGTTTGCAGGCGGTAATTACAGCGCGTCGTGATCCAGCTCGCCGGTGCGGATGCGGATCACCTGTTCCAGCGTGCTGACGAAGATCTTGCCGTCACCGATCTTGCCGGTGCGGGCGGAGGCCTGGATCGCTTCCAGCACGCGGTCGAGCTGGTCGTCGGCCACGGCCACCTCCAGCTTGATCTTGGGCAGGAAGTCGACCACGTATTCGGCGCCGCGATACAACTCGGTATGGCCCTTCTGGCGACCGAAACCCTTTACCTCGGTGACCGTGACGCCCTGCACGCCGACTTCGGCGAGCGCCTCGCGCACATCGTCCAGCTTGAACGGCTTGATGATCGCCACGATCAGCTTCATGAAACTTTCCTCGATTCGGCGAGCGTCGGCACGACGGCACCGCGCCAGTGTACTGCCCTAGAAGCGTGGGCCGCAGAAAACGTCCGGGCTGCAAAGTCGCCTGCTTGGTTCACTATCCGCCGATTCTTGGCCCATAGAACGACTATGGGCCGGCGAATCGTCGAAAAACTGCCCCGGCGCAAGCAACTTTTCGCCTCGAACGTTTCTGCGGCCCACGCTCCTAACGGCGCGGCGTTGTCGCCTGATTGACGCCGGTGTAGGACAATCCCTACAAACACTGGCGGAGCGTACCGATGGCAGCATTATTTTCCATTCATCTAGTATCTATCCCGACGAGTGCGAGGCGTTGTCCATGATGGACAAGCAGGATATCGATCAGATTGCCCTGCGGCTTGTGTCGTTGGTACCGCCAGGACTGGCACAGGTGCAGCAGGATTTGCGCGCCAACTTCCGAGATGTTCTGGCGCAGGGATTGCGCCGCCTCGACCTGGTCACCCGCGAAGAATTCGACGTCCAGGCAGGGGTGCTTTCCCGCACCCGCGCCAAGGTCGACGAACTGGAACGCCGCGTGGCCGAACTCGAGGCCATCGTCGCTGCCCGCAGTGACCAACCGTAGCCACCTCCCGGGAGCCGCCTCCGATCCGTCACCCTCACCCCGAGAACGATCGGAGGCGGTTATTTATTGAGCCCTGATTTATTGGGCACTGACAGGCGGAGTCGCGTGATGTTGGCTGCAATCAGCGACCCTTGTCGACATCGGCGACCTTTCACCCGATGAGTCTTGCGGTCACGCTCAGCCGCGCCCAGGAAGGTATCGCTGCCCCGCAGGTCATGGTTGAGGTGCACCTTTCCGGTGGTTTGCCGTCAACGCATATCGTCGGCCTGCCCGAGGCTGCAGTGCGCGAGGCGCGCGATCGCGTACGCGTGGCGATCCAGAACACCGCGTTCGAATACCCCAATCGCCGGGTCACGGTGAACCTGGCTCCGGCCGAGCTGCCCAAGGATGGCGGCCGCTTCGACCTGGCGATCGCCTTGGGCATCCTCGCCGCCAGTGGCCAGGTGCCGCGCGACAAGCTGGATGATTGCGAATTCCTCGGCGAACTGGCGTTGACCGGATCGCTGCGCAGGATTTCCGGCGTGTTGCCGGCCTTGCTGCGGGCGCGGGCGCGCGGCCGGCGCGTGGTAGTGCCGCGCGAGAACGCCGCTGAAGCCGCGCTGGTGCCGGATGTGGATGTGCGCGTTGCCGAGACGCTGGCGGAAGTTTGCGGGTGGTTGCGTGGCGCCCACGAACTGTCCGCGCCAGTCGGCATTCCCAGCGACGGTGGTGCCCATGACGGCCCCGACCTGGCCGATGTGCGCGGCCAGGCGCAGGCGCGGCGCGCACTGGAGATCGCTGCGGTGGGTGGTCATCACTTGCTGCTGATCGGACCGCCGGGTACCGGCAAGACCATGCTGGCCGAGCGCCTGCCTGGCATCCTTGCGCCGCTGTCTGAATCGGAAGCGCTGGAGACGTGCGCGGTGTTGTCGGTCTCCGGCCAGGCTACCGATCTGGCGCGCTGGCGGCGTCGACCGTTCCGCGCGCCGCATCACACGGCGTCGGCGGTGGCCCTGGTCGGCGGCGGGTCCTACCCACGCCCGGGCGAGATCTCGCTGGCGCACAACGGCGTGCTGTTCCTGGACGAGCTGCCCGAGTTCAGCCGGCACGTGCTGGAAGTCTTGCGCGAGCCGATGGAATCGGGCCACATCATGATTTCGCGGGCGGCTCGGCAGTCGACGTTCCCCGCCCAGTTCCAGCTGGTGGCGGCGATGAATCCCTGTCCGTGCGGCTATGCCGGCGATCCGCGCTGCCAGTGCACGCCGGACCAGGTGCAGCGCTACCGCTCGCGTATTTCCGGCCCGCTGCTGGATCGCATCGATCTCTGTGTGCAGGTGCCACCGGTTCCGCTGGCCGAGTTGGGCACGCCCCGCAATGAGCGCGACGAGGATTCCGCCACGGTTCGCAAGCGGGTGCTCAACGCACGTCGGCAGTCGTTGATGCGCGCCGGCCGGGCCAACGCCGAGATCAGCACGCGCGAGTTGGAGCGCGATTGTGCGCTGGGCGCGGCCGAACGACGCTGGTTCGAGGGCGCGCTGGAGCGCCTCGGCCTGTCTGCCCGGGCCTACCATCGGGTGTTGCGAGTGGCCCGCACGATCGCCGACCTCGATGGTGGTGCTGCCCTGCTCGAACGCGAGCATCTGGCCGAGGCGCTGCAGTACCGGCGCGTCTGAAGGCATGAGTGAGTGGAGAGGAGTGAGAAGTGAGAGAAGGCGCGTCGTGGCACGCTTTGGCTCTTCTCCAACTTCTCACTCCTCTCGACTCACTCCTCGCTTTTCATGGCGTCGCGTGTTTCGATAGCGCCCGGATCTTCCCAGGGACTGCAATGACTATCGAGCTTGGCCTGATGCTCGCCGGTATGTTGATGATCGGCTTTTTGGCGCAGTGGCTGGCGTGGCGGGTGAAGTTGCCGGCCATCCTTTTCCTGCTGCTGGCCGGCATCGTGCTTGGTCCGGCCACTGGTGTGCTGAACCCCGACAGGCTGCTGGGCGACCTGCTGTTTCCGATGGTGTCACTGGCGGTTGCCCTGATCCTGTTCGAAGGTAGCCTGACGTTGCGCTTCCACGAGTTGCCCGGCATCGGCAAGGCGGTACGCGGGCTGGTCAGTTACGGCGCGGTGGCCTCGTTGCTGCTGCTGGCGCTGGCCGCGCACATCGTGGCCGGACTGGCGTGGCCGATCGCGCTGCTGTTCGGCGCGCTGGCCTGCGTGACCGGGCCGACCGTGATCGCGCCGATGTTGCGCACGCTGCGACCGAACGCGCGCATCGCCAACACGCTGCGCTGGGAAGGCATCGTGATCGATCCGCTGGGTGCGCTGTTCGCCGTGCTGATCTACGAGGCGATCGTGTCGCGCCAGGAAGGACACACCATCGGCATCTTCGCGGCCACCATTGGCTGCGGCGTAGTGATTGGCGCGCTGGCCGCGTGGCTGATGGCGTTCTTCCTGCGTCGGCAGCTGATTCCCGAGTACCTGCAGAATTATGCGGTGCTGGCGGCGGTGCTGATGGCTTTCAGCACTTCCAACACGTTGACCCACGAGTCGGGGCTGCTGGCGGTGACGATCATGGGCATCGCGCTGGGCAACATGCGCGGCGTGCATATCGACGACATCCTCGATTTCAAGGAAAGCCTCACCACCGTGCTGGTGTCGCTGCTGTTCATCCTGCTGGCCGCGCGGCTGCATTGGCCGTTGCCGGAGGGCATGCTCGGCGCGGGCATCGCGCTGTTCGTGATCGCGCAACTGGTGGTGCGGCCGGTGACCGTGGCGATTTCAAGCTTCGGCAGCACCCTGAGCTGGCGCGAGCGTGCGCTGATCAGTTGGGTGGCGCCGCGCGGCATCGTGGCCGCATCGGTGTCGGCGCTGTTCGCGCTGCGGCTGGATGCGCTCGGGGTGCCCGGGGCCGAGGCGTTGGTGCCGCTGGTGTTCACCCTGATCATCGGTACGGTGGTATTGCAGAGTGCCACGGCGAGACCGCTGGCGATCTGGCTGAAGGTGGCCGAACCGGAGCCACGCGGCGTACTGGTATTTGGTTCCGACGAGGTGGCGCGCGCGATTGGCAAGGTACTCGGCGAGGCGGGTTTTCATGTGGTGCTGGCCGATGACGACTGGGATGGCATCCGCCAGGCCCGCATGGAAGGCCTGAGCACGTTTTTCGGCAACCCGGCCTCGCCACATGCCGAGCGCCATCTGGATCTCACTGGCATCGGTCGCTTGCTGGCGGTGTCCACCCACCGCGAGCGCAACTCGCTGGCCTGCGTGCATTACCGGCAGGAATTCGGCCGCGAAAAAGTGTACCGGCTGCGCAACCTGACCCCGCAGGAAAACACCGATCGCGCGGCGCTGTCCGGCAGCGTGCTGGCGCCCCCGCTGTTCGACGAGGAAATGACCCACGGCCGCTTCGCCGAGATGATGCACGAGGGCTGGCGGATCAAGTCGACCAAGCTCAGCAGCACGTTCGACTGGCCGCACTTCATCGAGCAATACGGCTCCAACACGGTGCTGATGTTCGGCGTGGAAGAGAAGGGCGCCCTGCGGGTGGCCTCGACCAAACGCGAGCTGGAGCCGAAGCCGGGTTGGACGGTGATCGCGCTGGTACCTCCGCCCGAACCCAACGCCGAATGACAAGACGGAAGGAGCCCGCTCGCGGGCGATGCTCTCCCGAATCCCGAGTTCCGAGTTCCGAGTTCCGAGTTCCGAGTCCCGTGAGAGGAGCATCGCCCGCGAGCGGGCTCCTACGGTTACGCCGCTGAGGCCTGCTTGAACTGCGCTTCCTCGGTCGAGCCTTTCAGCGCCGTGGTCGATGAGTGGCCCTGCTGGATCGCCTGGGTGACGGCGTCGAAGTAACCGGTGCCGACTTCGCGCTGGTGCTTCACCGCGGTGAAGCCGCGGTCGGCGGCGGCAAATTCCTTCTCCTGCAACTCGACGAAAGCACTCATCTGGCGGCGGGCGTAGCCGTGGGCCAGGTCGAACATGCCGTAATTCAGGCTGTGGAAGCCGGCCAGGGTGATGAACTGGAACTTGTAGCCCATCGCGCCTAGCTCCTTCTGGAAACGGGCGATGGTGGCGTCGTCCAGGTTCTTCTTCCAGTTGAAGCTGGGCGAGCAGTTGTAGGCCAGCATCTTGCACGGGAATTTCGCGTGGATCGCCTCGGCAAAGCGGCGCGCGTCGTCGAGGTTCGGCTTGCTGGTCTCGCACCAGATCAGGTCGGCGTACGGCGCGTAGGCCAGGCCACGACTGATCGCCTGATCGAGACCGGGACGCACACGATAGAAGCCTTCGACGGTGCGCTCACCGGTGATGAATTCCTTGTCGTTATCGTCGATGTCCGAGGTGAGCAGGTCGGCGGCATCGGCATCGGTGCGTGCCACCAGCAAGGTCGGCACGCCGGCGACATCGGCGGCCAGGCGTGCGGCGTTCAACTTGTCGACCGCCTCGCGCGTGGGCACCAGCACCTTGCCGCCCATGTGGCCGCACTTCTTCACCGCGGCCAGCTGATCCTCGAAATGCACGCCCGCAGCGCCGGCCTCGATCATCGCCTTCATCAGCTCGAACGCGTTCAGCACGCCGCCGAAACCGGCCTCGGCGTCGGCCACGATCGGCACCAGCCAGTCGATGTCGTGGTTGCCTTCGGCATGGTGCAACTGGTCGGCGCGCAACAGCGTGTTGTTGATCCGCTTGACCACCAGCGGCACCGAGTTGGCCGGGTACAGCGACTGGTCGGGATACATTTCGCCGGCCACGTTCGCATCGGCGGCGACCTGCCAGCCGCTCAAGTAGATCGCCTGCAGACCGGCCTTGACCTGTTGCATCGCCTGGTTGCCGGTGAGCGCGCCGAGCGCATTGACGAAGTCTTCCTTGTGCAGCGATTTCCACAACCGCTCGGCGCCGTGACGGGCCAGCGAATGCTCCACGTGCATGGTGCCGCGCAGGCGCACCACGTCCTCGGCGGCGTAGTTGCGCTGGACGCCGGTCCAGCGCGGGTTGTTGTTCCAGTCCAGCGTGATCTGTTCGGCGGTGGGCAGAGTGGTTTTCATGGCGTGGCTCCGTGGTTTTTTGAGCCCCTCTCCCCTTGGGAGAGGGGTTGGGGTGAGGGTTCGGGCGGAGCGCGATATCGCACCTTGCCCGCACCCTCATCCGCCCTTCGGGCACCTTCTCCCGGGGGGAGAAGGAAGATGTCGTCAAAGTTGTTCGTAGGCGGGCAGGGTGAGGAAGTCGCCAAGTTGGTCGGCGTGTGTCATCGCCGTAAGCAGAGCTGCGGCAGCGCCGGCGCGCACGGCGCCGGGGTGCTGGCTGTCGCGCAGGCGATGGGTGTGCGTGGCGACCGCGTGGTCGAACAACGCGAAGTCGATCGGTGCATGGTCGGGGAATTGCAGATCGGGCCCGGCCGGCTTCCCGCCGGCCGGCACATCGGCGTGATGCAGCCATTGCCACAATTGCGCGCGCGCGATCTCGGCAGTGGCGGCGTCCTCCATCAGGTGGTGGATCGGCACGCAGCCGAGGCCGTCCAGCCACGCGGCGGTATAGCGCAGACAGACCTCGACGTTGTTGTCGAACCCGGCGCGGGTGATCGTGCCATTCGGCGCGGCGAGCAATTGTTCACGGTTCACCTGCACGTCCTTGCGCAGCACGCCTAGCTGATTCGGTGTCGGCATGTATTCGTCGAAAATTTCCTGCGCGACCGCCACCAATGCAGGATGCGCGACCCATGTGCCATCGTGGCCGGCCTGCACCTCGCGCAGCTTGTCGGCACGCACCTTGGCCAGCGCCGCCTCGTTCGCCGCCGCGTCGCCCTTGATCGGGATCTGCGCAGCCATGCCGCCCATCGCGAACGCTCCGCGCCGATGGCAGGTCTGGATCAACAGTTCGGAATAGGCCTTCAGGAACGGCGCGGTCATCTGCACCTGACCGCGTTCCGGCAGCAGGCAATCACGGTGGCCGCGCAGGGTTTTCAGGTACGAGAAGATGTAATCCCAGCGGCCGCAGTTGAGGCCGACGCTGCGGCGGCGCAGCGCGTGCAGGATCTCGTGCATCTGGAACGCCGCTGGCAGCGTCTCGATCAGCACGGTGGCCTTCATCGTGCCGACCGGCAGCTGCAGCTCGTCCTCTGCCGCGGCCATCACGGCGTCCCACAGCGCGGCTTCCTCCATCGCCTCAAGTTTCGGCAGGTAGAAGTACGGGCCGAGGTCGCGACGGTGCAGTGTGCGGGCGTTGTGGAACACGAACAGGCCGAAATCGACCAGTGCGCCGGCCACCGGTTCGCCGTCCACGCTGAAGAACTTGTCGTGCAGGTGCCAGCCGCGCGGACGCACCACCAGCACGGCCGGGTTGTCGTTGACGCGATAGCTCTTCCCTTCGGGCGAACGGAATTCGATTGTTCCGCTCACTGCGTCGTGCAGATTCACCTGGCCGTCGAGCTGATTGGCGAAGGTGGGTGCCGAGGAGTCCTCGAAGTCGGCCATGAACACTTTCGCGCCGGAGTTCAGCGCGTTGATGATCATCTTGCGCTCGACCGGGCCGGTGATTTCGACGCGGCGATCGCGCAATGCAGCCGGGATCGGTGCCACGCTCCAGTCCGATTCGCGGATCGACTGGGTGTCGGCGCGAAAATCCGGCAGGCCGCCGGCATCGTAATCCGCCTGGCGCTCGCGCCGGGTCTGCAACAGTTGTCGGCGGATGGCGTCGAAGCGGCGGTGCAACCGCGCCAGGAAGCCCAGTGCGGCGGGGGTCAGGATGCTTTCGTAACCGGCCGGGTCGGCGTGGATCTCGGCGGTGCCGATATCGAGTTTTTCCTGCGGGACTGCCATGCACTCGCTCCGTGTCGGCGATGACTCGAAACTAGGATAGAAATCATATGTTTGACAAAGTGAATGTTTCAATCATCATTATGAGCAAATCCAATGTATCGCCCAAATAGCTGAAAACATTCAATGAAAACGCCGCCAGGTGCGCTGAACAAGCCGAAAAAACCGCGCCGCGGCGCAGCAAAAAAGCGTGTCTCCGGGGAGCGCTCCGATGAAACAGGGGGTCGTTTCTATTACAAGGGCAACCGCCACAAGCAACTGCGTGCGTTCGTCAGCGTGGTGAAATTGGGCACGCTCACTCGCGCTGCCGAGGCGTTGTACCTGTCCCAGCCTACGATCAGCCTGCAGTTGCAGGCACTGGAGCGGGAGCTGGGCGTGGTCCTGATGGACCGCCGCCGCCGCCGCATCAATCTCACCGACGCCGGGGAGGTTTTGTACGAGCTGGCTCGTCCCCTGGTCGAGGGCTGGGGAACGCTGGACCGGGATTTCCAGGCACGCGTGCAAGGCCTGCAGGCCGGCCGGCTGGTGATCGCCGCCGGCACCTCGACCATCCAGTACCTGCTGCCCGAACTGGTGCGCCGCTACCGCGAACGCTTTCCGGCGGTGAAGCTGCAACTGGCCAACGTCACCGGCAAGGACGGCATGGCCCTGTTGCGCGCCGACGAGGCCGACTTCGCGGTCGGCTCGATGCTGGACGTACCACACGACATCGCGTGGGCACCCGTGCAACATTACGACCCGATGCTGATCATGCCGCCCGATCATCCGCTGGCGGCGCAGGACAAGATCACGTTGGAGGATATTTCACCGTACGGCCTGATCCTGCCGCCGCAACGCCTGTCCACCTACCGTCTGGTCGACCTGGTGTTCCAGCAGCGCCAGGTGCCGTACCACGTGGCGATCGAGGTCGGTGGCTGGGATGTAATCAAGGAATACGTGGCGATGGGCATGGGCATCTCGATCGTCACCGGCATCTGCATCACCGAAGCCGACCACGCGCGCCTGGCCGTGCGCAACATGAAACAGTTCTTTCCCCAGCGCAGCTACGGCGTGGTGATGCGCAAGGGCAAGTTCCTCAGTGCCGAGGCGCGTGCCTTCATCGATCTGATCCGGCCGGGTCTGCTGACCCATCGCGAGCATGATGACTCGGGACATTCGCAGCGCTGAGAGCGCTGTGAATAATTGCTCGTCCTTGAACTGATGCCGTCCATGGCATTAGCCCTTCGGGCAGCGTTGCTGCTCAAGATGGCAATCCTGCCATCTTGTCACCGCGCAGAGGGGAGGGCGCCCGAAGGGCGGCAAGGGGCGCTTTTTGCCGTGCAAAAGCAGGATCAAGAGGTGTGGACGGCGAACGTCGCTGTTCTTGCCTGCCGGATTGAGGCCTACGCCGACATCGCGCCAGATCGAAAGCCGGTATAAATCATCCATGCAACTCGCCTCAGGAAGGATCCTGCCGTGCCCGGATATCGTTGCTTTCCCCGTCTGGCTTCACATCGGCGCAGCACCTAAGTGGGCACGTCTGCTTGCCCTCATGCAGTCGACACCATCACCAGATCCGGTCAGGAGCGTCTGATGTATAACCAAAGCCCCGTCTTTCGCGCGGTCCTCTCAGCCGCCACCATTCTTCTGCTGATGACAGGATGCCACACCGCCATGTCGACCCAGTCTGATAGTGCCAACGAACACCCATCGGAATCATCCATGTTTCCGCTGCGGTTCTACCACCATGGATTCGCGGTGCATTGTTACAACACCATTCGCTGTCAGGTGATCTATTACGATCACGACTTCACGCGGCTGTTTGGGGACAAGCAATCTGGGCCGCCTCCATCCAATGACTATCGGGACAAATGGACCATGGCTACGCGCTCATGGATCCCGAATTTCCCTCCGCCGGCGGAAGTTCGCTGGACTTCGCTGGATGGCGTGGAGCACGAGGCAAAAGTCGATATCAGCGCAATTTTCAAGGACCAGCGCGTGCTGTATCGGGCGCCTGATGCCGAGATTCCGGATCGGTCGTGGGGCGACGATCCGAGCATCCTTCTGGAAGTCAACGACCGCACGGTCAATGTCTACATGAAGGCTTTCATTGCGACCAAGACCGAACAGACCCCCGGAAACAAGGACAGCGACTACCGAGCCGACGTCATCCGGGCCTGGACCCACACTTACTGAGCAGGGAACGCAGCCATGAGCCAGCGGGACAGCGACGACGGGGTGTCATATGGCCCGGCTGCTTCGCATCTGACTGTATATGTAGACGACCGTCAGGAACTCTTGCCGTTCCTGGAGCCGGTACTGCTGCACGCAAGCAATCCGCACGAGCGGTTGTATATCGCCACATTCGACGGGACCGGCAATGACAAGTTCCATGATTCCGGGCACGAAACCAATGTGGCCCTCATTTCGGATCAGATAGAAGCCTTGAAATTGGCCGGGAATCCGAAAATTGGCGGCGACTATGTGGAAGGTCCCGGCACCCAGCAACATGCGCCGCTCGCTCATTTGCTGGATGGGATGTTTGGCTACACGGTGGATGAGCGCGCCGAACAGATGTACAAGCTGTTTATCGAACAAGCCAAGCAATGGCGCCATGATGACCCCGATGCGCAGATCCGTGCAGCCAGCATCGGATTCAGCCGCGGCGGCGAAGAGGTCGCATTATTCGCTCGTCTCTTGGACGAGCGTGGCATCCAGGATGCCTCAGGCGCCCACTACACCTACGACTCACACCACCAGATCAAGTACGTCGAATACACCAAACCTGCACTGGTGGGGCCACACCAGATGGCGCAAGCAGTGGTGATGTTTGATCCTGTGGGCACCGGCAGCGCGATGCATGAGGACCGCCGGCTGCCGCCGTCGGTGATCTCCGGCATCCAGTTCATCGCACTGGACGAGCATCGCAGCTGGTTCAAGTCCGATCGCATCATCGACCCGGGCATCACGCCGGACGGGCGGTTCGCCGGGGTTTACGTACCGGGCGCACATTCGGACGTCGGTGGCGGCTACCACCGCGACGGCGTGTCGATTCGCACTGGCAACGTCGCGATCGATTACATCAACGGTTTGAGTGATGTACCCATCCTGGTCAAAACCCCGGAACCCGACGACCCACGCCTCAACGTGATCCACCACTCGCAAGAGAGCACTTTGCTGTACCGCATCGCCCCGAAAATCAACCGGCTTGAGCCCGGCGGCTACAACGAGCTGGAGGTGTCCAGGCACGCGATCGGGCACGTGCCCGATGCCTACAATGCCGAACCGCGCGATGAAACCCTGAACCGGCAGTTCGAGCGGCAAGCCATGACGAACGGCCCGGTGCCGGGCGCGCTGGTACCACCGCGCGAAGCATCCAAAAGCGAACTCGACCAGTGGATCGACCGCATGTACCTGGCTTCGCAGAACCCGGACAACGCCGTCTGGGACAAGGCGCAACACGAGACGGCGCAAGCGTATCTGTGCACGCCGGACGGCCGGCAGTTTCAGCAGCAGGCCGACAACCTGAACGGAATATGGGACATGCAGTGGCAGGCGCAGCAGCAGACTGCGCAGCAAACCATGCAACCGACGCAGCAGGGATTCAGTCGATAGACCAGCAAGGATGTGGCCATGGATATTTCTCGCACCGATGATGTCGAGGCGGTTCGGCAGGCGTTGACCAGACTGATGGCGATTGCCGACCGCCTCGAGGCGCGCAACACGCAAG
>DASRUB010000222.1:0-7504 GCA_035655635.1 Rhodanobacter sp.
CTCGAACACCCGAAACGGATACCAGTAGGCACTCAGGCGGTAGTAGCCGATGCGTTCCAGACAGCGCCGGGCTGCCGCTTCATCCGTTACCTCCAAGCCGCGGGACTTGAGCAGATCCAACTGCTCGTCGAAGGACTTCCAGGGGCGGTTGTAGGCCATCAGGCGATCGCCTGCTCGACCAGGGCATCAGCCAGCTGTTCATTGAGATGCTGGACATCAGCTAGACGCAATTGGAGACCGTCGCAGATGGCCATTAGCTGGTCGACCTTGGCAACGATGCGGTGTTGCTCGGCGAGGGGAGGAACAGGAACAGCTAGCTTTTCCATCTTCTCCTTGGTCATATGAATCATGGAGACTCCGTGTCCGGCGGCCTTGATTTCTTGAGTCTGCTTCAGCAGAAATTTGTACAGGTACCGCTTTTCCAAGCAATCGGCAGCGTAAAGATCCAGCTTCCAGATGTGGTAGTGGTAAATCGTGCGAGCTCCATCCCAGATGAAAGGGCCAAACGATGCAGACCACGCAAACAACAAGTCACCATGATTGCAGTACTTGTCCTCTTCAAGAGCGAGGTCCGAGTAGTACCAATGGTTCGACGTGAACAGGTTACCGACCCGAAGAACCGGCGTGCCTGTATCCAGCAGTTCCTCCTTCTTGTACGCCCTGCCGTTCAACACATTTACAAGGTCGGCGAGTCGAGCCCAACGCCAGCCAACTGGTATCTCGAAGGCAATTTCCTGTTTACCAATCTCCGCCAGCGGCTTAAATTGCTTGATCTTCCCTGCCGCTACCAAGCGAGCCTTCTCCGCCGCAATCCGCTTCAGCAATTCACCAGCCGGCTCATCGCCCGCATCCTGCGCCACCAGTTTGCCGCGCACCGCCAGTTCAAGGATCAACTCGCGCAACTTCCTGACGCCATGCGGTGCCACCGCCAGCAGCGGCAGATGTTCGATCACGACCGCGCGCGTGTGCTCGAACGCCCCGGCGAGCACCGCCTTGAGCTGCTCGCACAAGCCGGCGATTTCGCCCTGCATGGCGTCGTACTGGCGCAGCAACTGGTCCGGATCACGGACGATCTGCTCGCCGACGTGCGGGTTCTTGCAGTCGAGGTTCCAGTTTCGCGCCTGCAGCTCTTCGACGCTGACCTTCCAGGCGAAGGCGTTCTGCACGCGCGCGGCGAAGCCGTCGGACTCGCTGCCCCACCATGCCTGCTCCGCCTCGAACTCCTCGATGCGCATGGGGCGGGTGCGCGAGTAGTTCTTCACGCCGGCCGGGTACGGGTGCTCGTAGAACCACACCTCGCGCGTGGGCGTGCCTTTGCTGAAGAACAGCAGGTTGGTCTTGATGCCGGTGTACGGATTGAACACGCCGTTGGGCAGCCGCACGATGGTGTGCAGGTTGCATTCGGTGAGCAGCTTCTCCTTGATGCGGCTCTTGATGCCTTCGCCGAACAGGAAGCCGTCGGGCAGCACCACCGCGGCGCGGCCGCCGCTTTTGAGCAGGTGCATGATCAGCACCAGGAACAGGTCGGCGGTTTCGCGGGTGCGGAAGGCGGCGGGGAAATTGTTTTCGATGCCGTCCTCTTCCATGCCGCCGAACGGCGGATTGGCGACGATGCAGTCGACCCGCTCCTTCGGACCCCAGCTGATCAGCGAACGGCTGAGCGTATTGTCGTGCCTGATCTGGCTGGGCACCTCGATGCCGTGCAGGATCATGTTGGTGGTGGCCAGCAGATGCGGCAGCGGCTTCTTCTCGACGCCGTGGATGCTTGCCTGCAACACGCGCTCGTCGGCGGGCGTTTTCACGTAGAGCCGGCGCTTGTGCTCGATGGTGCAGGTGAGGAAACCGCCGGTACCGCAGGCCGGGTCCAGCGTCTTCTCGGCCAGCTTGGGATCGACCATGCGCACCATGAATTCGGTGACCGGACGCGGCGTGTAGAACTCACCGGCATTGCCGGCGCCCTGCAGGTCGCGCAGCAGCTGTTCGTACATGTCGCCGAAGGCGTGGCGCTCCTGCGCCCGGTTGAAGTCCACGCCGCCCTGGATCTTGTTGATCACCTGGCGGATCAGCTGGCCGGACTTCATGTAGTTGTAGGCGTCCTCGAACACGCCGCGGATGACGAAGGCGGCCGGCGCCTTGCTGTAGTCGCCCAGGCTCTGCAGCTGCGGAAACAGGTGGCTGTCGATGAAGTTTTTCAGCTCGTCGCCGGTCATGCCCTCTGGATCGGCCGCCCAGCTGCGCCAGCGGCAGAAGTCCGGCAGCGGCGAACGGTACTTGCTGTCGAGCAGTTCCCACTCCTGCTCGCGGTCGTCGAAGATCTTGAGGAACAACATCCACACCAGCTGCCCGATGCGCTGCGCATCGCCATCGACGCCGACGTCCTTGCGCATGATGTCCTGGATGGATTTGATGGTGCCGCTGATGGACATCTGGCTTACCCGGTGAATGCTGCGATGATTTCCAGACGCTGGAAGATCAGCTCCTCGCGCTGGCGGTTGTTGCGTGCGGCGGCCTGCACGGCGTATTCGAAATCGCGGTGGCGCAGCAGGTCGATGAGGTGGGCGGCGATGTCGCGGCGCAGCCCCTCGGGCGCACGCCCAATCTCCTCGCCCAGCGCGGGACGGCCATCGACCACGTTGAGGATGTCCTCGATGTCGCGGCTGGCCAGCGGATCGTTGTTGCCGCGACCGCGAAAGGCTTCCAGCTTGGTGCCCAGGAAATACGGCGGACTCACCACCCGGATCACGCTGCCGCCCGGCAGGACATGGTCGCCGGCGTATTGCAGGGCGTCCGCATACCAGCGGTTGCTGAAGCCCAGGATGGCGGGGTCGTCGGGCATGAAGTCGACGATCAGATCGATGCCGCCATCGCCACGCAGTCGCGTACGGCAGATCACCTCGTCCTCGGGCGAGGCGCGGAACCCTTTCCGGCTCAGCGTCCGCTGCAGGGCGTGCCAGTTGCCCGGCCCCAGCACGTGCACGATCACATCCACGTCATCGGTGAAACGCACCGCCTCGCGGGTGAAGGCGTCGGTGATCAACAGCCCGGTGGTGCAGCCGCCGACAAAGGCCACTTCGCGCAGCAGTTGCGGCCCGAGCGCATCGGCCACTTGCTGCAACATGATCTCCTGGATCTTCCAGTTGCCGCTGCCAGCCGTCATGGCGTTTCGCGCAGGTACTGCTGCAGCAGTTTTCCGGCCAGCGCGGACTCGCGCTCCTGCCCCAGCCGGATGGCGTCCACCAGCGCGAGCATGGCGTAGAGCTGCGCATCACGGCGCACGGCACGCGGCACTGACTTGTACAACGGTTCGATCCGCTGGCCCCGGACGCTGCCGAGGGCGTCTTCCCACACCCACGCCTGATCGCCCGCCGACAGCAGGCGACCGGCCAGCACCGGCGCGGCATGGGCGGTGGGAATGCCACGCACCAGCGGCCCCGGCTGCGCGGGGAAGACGTACTTGAGGCCATGCAGGATGAAGCCGAGCAACGCACGGGTATTGGCGCGCGGGTAGCCGGTGCCACGTTCGGCCTTGGCCAGGCCGACCTGGGTACAGCGCCGCAGCGCACCGCTGACCTCGGATTTGCTGATGCCGGTGGATTCTTCCAGCGCCCGCACCGAGTACGCGTCGTCACCCGTGATCACCGGCTTTTCCGCCTGCCCGCCGAGGGCATCGGCCGCCCATCCACGCCAATCGTCCGGAATGCCTTGCGCGGCACGGCTGGCGGGGACGGCAGCAGCTTGTTGCTGTTCCAGGCTGACCAGTTTCAGCAGTAGAAGGATGTCTTGACTTTTCATGATTGATCGGACGGTCTCGTCCCTTGTCCTGAAACACGGGACAATGATAACGCAACAGGGAAACTTCGAATGACGGTTGTCGAGGTCGGTCGAGTTTTTCCCTGACTAGCCGTAGAGCTGGTCTTCCAATTCATGCACGGCCTGGTCGTAACCGTGGCGACCGCCGAAGGCCTCGACCAGCTCCATCGGCGCGCCGATGCCGCGGAACGGGTCGAGCTGCAGGATCTTGATGTCTTCGATGGGCTCGATGCCGGTGTCGGCGTATTTGTCGAGCAGGCCTTCCAGCACCTGGCGGGCGGCGCCCTGGTATTTGGCGAAATAGTTGCGCTTGCGCACCTGCTCGGCGCGCTCACGGCGCGACAGCGGCGGCTGGTCGAAGGCGACGTGGCAGATCAGGTCGAACGGGTCGAGCTGCCTGCCGAGTTTCTTTTGCACCTCGTCGGCCAGCGCGTCCCACAGCACGCCCTGCTCGGCCAGTTCCTCGATGATGGCCTTCTTCTGTTCGGCATCGCTCCAGCGGCGCAGGAACGCATCCAGCGAGGCGAACTGCAGCCGCACCTGGTTGCGCGTGTAGTCGCGCAGGGATTCGGTGACGAGCTTGCCGTCCGCGCCGTAGTACTGCACGCGCTCGGCGATCACCGTCACGGTGACGTTGTTGACCACGTAGCGCGGGCGCGGGTCCTTCACGCCGCCGGTGTCGGGGAACGGCGGATCGGCCTCGTTCGGCGTCTCGGGGCCTTCCTGTTCACCCGCATCGGCGGGTTGCTCGGGCGGCACCGGGGAGTCGCCGGGACCGGGCTGGTAGACCTGCACCGGTTCGCCATCGAAGGCCGGATCGGCGAACAGCTCGGTGGCCTTCTTGAAATCCATGATGGTGAACCAGTACTTGTCGTAGTCCTCGTTGATGCGCGTGCCGCGGCCGATGATCTGCTTGAACTCGGTCATCGACTTGATGTGCTGGTCGAGCACGATCAGCTTGCAGGTCTGCGCATCGACGCCGGTGGTCATCAGCTTGCTGGTGGTGGCGATGACCGGGTAGCGCTCCTCGGGGTTGATGAAGTTGTCCAGCTCGGCCTTGCCCTCGTTCTCGTCGCCGGTGATGCGCATGACGTACTTGCGGCTCTCGCGCACGCGCTCCGGGTTGAGGTTGACCAGGGCCTGGCGCATGCGCTCGGCGTGGTCGATGTCGTCGCAGAACACGATGGTCTTCTGGTACGGATCGGTGGCCACCAGGAATTCGGTGATCTTCTGCGCCACCAGCTGGGTGCGCGCTTCGAGCACCAGAGCGCGATCCATGTCGCGCTGGTTGTAGATGCGGTCCTCGATCGGCTGGCCGTGCTTGTCGGTCATGCCCTTGGGCGGACGCCAGCCCTGCAGGTCGCGGTCGAAGTCGATGCGCACGACCTTGTACGGGGCGAGGAAGCCGTCCTCGATGCCTTGCTTGAGGCTGTAGGTGTAGATCGGTTCGCCAAAATAATGCGTGCTGGAAACCTCGCGCGTTTCCTTCGGCGTGGCGGTGAGGCCGATGTGGGTGGCACTGCTGAAGTAGTCGAGGATCTCGCGCCAGGCGGAGTCGTCGGCGGCACTGCCGCGGTGGCACTCGTCGATCACCACCAGGTCGAAGAAGTCCGGCGTGAACTGCTTGTAGATGTTCTTCTCTTCCTCGTTGCCGGTGACCGCCTGATAGAGCGAGAGGTAGATTTCGTAGGAAGTGTCGATCTGGCACTTGCTGATCTTGGTCATCGCCGCGCCGAACGGCTTGAAGTCGTTGTTGCGGGTCTGGTCGACCAGGATGTTGCGGTCGGCGAGGAACAGGATGCGTTTCTTCTGGCGCGACTTCCACAGCCGCCAGATGATCTGGAACGCGGTATAGGTCTTGCCGGTACCGGTGGCCATCACCAGCAGGATGCGCTGCTGCCCGCGCGCCACCGCCTCGATGCTGCGGTTGATCGCGTTGACCTGGTAATAGCGCGGCAGCCGGCCGGAACCATCGTCGTAATACGGCGCCTCGACCTTCTTCTCCGCGTCGGCATCCAGCCCTTTCCACTGACAAAAGCGCTGCCACAGCTCGGCTGGCGAGGGAAACGCATCCAGCGCCAGCTCGGTTTCCACCTGCGCGCCGGTGCCGCTGCGATCGTGGAACAGGAAACCGCTGCCATTGCTGGAGAAGACGAAGGGCACGTCGAGCGATTCGGCATAGTCCAGCGCCTGCTGCATGCCGGCGCCGACGCTGTGCTCGGCGTCCTTCGCCTCGATCACCGCCAGCTGCAGGTTGGCCTGGTGGTACAGGATGAAGTCGGCACGCCGCACGTTGCCGCGACTGTGCAACTTGCCGCGCACGATGACCCGGCCCTTGGTGAAGCTGACTTCCTCGCGCACCTGACGCTGGATGTCCCAGCCGGCATCCTTCAGCGCGGGCACGATGAACTTCGTGCAGATGTCGCGCTCGCTCAATTTGAGTCCTGCGTCCATGAACACCCCTGTGCCGCCGCTACGCGCTGATCCGAACATCCACCAGCCAAGGAAGCCGGAATGGTGACTTTAGCAGCCTGTCGGACTTTGCCTGGCCGGTCGGCGAATCAGCCTGTGCGCTCCCACTACCTGCCACTGGGAGCGCGGGCGTCGGGCAACCGCTCCTGCGTTGCCTCAACTCGGGCATCCATGCCCTCGCCCGCCCGCCAGAGCATGCCGGCGAGACGCCGGCGCTCCGGTCGCGGGCATCTGGCCTACTGCACCAACGGAAAAGCCCGCGCAAGGCGGGCTTTCCATCAACACGTTGATGCTGCGCAAATAGGCGTTAGAACGGAATCTCGTCATCCGCAAAACCGCTGTCGGCGGGGGCCGGCGACTGCCGCGACTGGCCCTGGTCGTCGTTGCCGCGCGACTGGTTGCCGTAATTGCCGCCGCCCTGGCGCTGGCCGCCACTGCTCTGCGGGCGTTCGCGCTGACCACCACCGCCACCGCCGCCCTCGTTGCTGCCGAGCATCTGCATCTCGTTGGCGATGATGTCGGTGAAGTACTTCTCCACGCCGTCCTTGCCGGTGAATTTGTCGGTGCGGATGGAACCCTCGATGTAGACCTGGCGCCCTTTCTTCAGGTACTCGTGGGCGATTTCGCCCAGCCGACCGAAAATCTTGATGCGGTGCCACTCGGTGCGCTCCTGCTTTTCGCCGGACTGCTTGTCGGTCCACGATTCGCTGGTGGCCAGGGTGAAGGTGCAGATGGAGACGCCGCCGCCGGTGCTGCGCATTTCTGGATCCGCGCCCAGGTTGCCGACCAGGATGACTTTGTTGATTCCGCGTGCCATGGGATTTCCTCGTTGAGCCGGGCGCAAGTGAACGATGGGTTGCGCCGGGTGTGGTGGTTCGGGTTCGCTATCATAACCGCGCCTCGGGCGGCGTCCAGCAGGTCGACGACCTGGTCGCTTGTAGTCCAGTCGCCTTGTTGCCCGGCGAGCCGGATCGCAAGCCCAGTTTTCCTTCCCCTGCGAAGCGGGGACAAGATGGCAGGATTGCCATCTCCTCTCATTAGCGCTGAAGTTCAGCCGTGCAAAGCCCCTCTCCCATCGGGAGAGGGGTTGGGGTGAGGGTTCGGGGCGAAGCGCATGCAGCACATGCTCAGATGGCCAAATCACGCTACGGCCGAACCCTCATCCGTCGCTTCGCGCCACCTTCTCACCCGCAAGGGGACTCCCAAGGTCGCCGGCGGGAGA
>DASRUB010000223.1:0-2808 GCA_035655635.1 Rhodanobacter sp.
AGCCTGCTGCAGCAGCCGGCGGCGCAGTTGAGCGTGCCGGTGCCGGTGGATCTGGTGTTCACCTCACAGAACTACCACGACTACCACGATCCGTTCATGGGCCCGGTCGACATGGCCAAATTCGACAAGCAGGTCTATGACGCGCTCAAGCCCGGCGGCCTGTTCGTGGTGATCGACCACGTGGCGCCCGCCGGTTCCGGCATTGCGGACACCAATACCCTGCATCGGATCGATCCGGCCGTGGTCAAGCGCGAGGTGGAGGCGGCCGGTTTCGTCTTCGATGGCGAGAGCAACGTGTTGCGCAACCCGGCTGATCCGCATACCGCCACGGTGTTCGACAAGTCGATACGCGGCCACACCGACCAGTTCGTCTACCGCTTCCGCAAACCCGCGAAATAGCGGCGGCCGGGGTTGGGCGCGGTGCGTCGCGGCACGTGCAAACTTGAGCTTTGTGGCTGCTGCCGGCACCATTGATCACGGGGCAGCCTGCGTGCCACCCCGTGCAGTAGCGCCGGAAGTCATGTCGTGAACCCCAATGAGCCCGTGCCGCGGGACAATGACCCGGCTGACCCCGCACCGCGGCGCCCGCCGGAGCCGGACGCTGCGGATTGCTGCGGCGAGGGCTGCGTGCGTTGTGTGTACGATGTGTACGAGGACGCACTCGAGCGCTATCAGCGTGCGCTGGAGGCGTGGCATGTCCGCCATCCTCCATCATGAGCGCGTCGCCAGGTCATCAGGAATTACCCATGTGGAACGCAGTTACCCGCGCCGTCAGCCCCTCGGTTGGCCGCTGCGAGTTGTCGTACATTCCACGCGAACCCATCGACGTGGCGCAGGCGCGCACGCAGCACCGCGACTACCTGCGCGTACTGCAGTCCGTCGGCTGCGACGTGCAGACCCTGCCGGAGCAGAACGACTTGCCCGATTCGGTGTTTGTCGAGGATGTGGCGATCGTGCTGGACGAGGTCGCCGTGCTGACCCGGCCGGGCGCGCCGTCGCGACGCCCCGAAGTGGCCAGCGTGGCTGATCTGCTGCGTCACCACCGGCCGCTGCTCGTGATCGAGGCGCCAGCCACGCTGGATGGTGGCGACGTGCTGCGCATGGGCCGCACGCTTCACGTCGGCCAGTCAGCGCGCAGCAATCCGGACGGCATCGCGCAATTGCGCGAACTGCTGATCCCTTATGGCTATGCCGTGGAGGGCGTGCTCACGCGCGGATGCCTGCATCTGAAGTCCGCGGTCACCGCGCTGTCTGATGACTGCGTGCTGCTGCAGCCTGCCTGGGTGGATCGTGAGCGCTTCGCGAACTTTCGCGTGATCGAGGTCGATCCGGCCGAGCCGCACGCGGCCAATGTGCTTCGCGTCGGCGATGCGTTGATCATGCCGACCAGCTTCCCGCGCACGCGACAGCGGCTGCTGGACGCCGGGTTCAGGGTGACCGCGGTCGATGTCTCGGAACTGCAGAAGGCCGAGGGCGCGGTAACCTGCTGCAGTCTGGTATTTCGTTCGGACCCATGAGCCCGCCGCCACGCGCCCACTATCGCCTGGCCCGGCCAGCGGACGCGCTCGCCATTGGCAAGCTGGCGCGACGGGTGACGCGGCGCTGGATCCTGCCGGAGCTACCCTCAAGCGCGGCGCCATGGTTGCTGGCCGGCATGGGCGCGCGGGTGATTCGCGGCAAGATCGCCGCCGGCCAGCGCTTTCACCTGGCCTGCCAGGAAGACGGCCGGGTGGTCGGCGTGGCCGCGATGCGCGACGACTCGCACCTGTTCCAGTTCTTCGTCAGCACTCGCATGCAGCGACGCGGCATCGCCCGCCAGCTGTGGCGGCGGATCATGCGCGACGCGATACGCCGCGCCGGCACGCGGCATTTCACCTTGAACTCGTCGGTCATGGCGATACCGGTGTACCGGCGTCTCGGGTTTGTGTCCAACGGGCCGTTGCAGATCAGCGCCGGCGGCTTGATCACCCAGCCGATGCAACTCGATCCGGGTTGATGCCAAGGTACCGGAGAACTGGCCCGCGACCCTGAAATCGGATTTCATCGGTGCAGACGGGGTTTCGTCGCACGCCGCGCGATTTTCGGCGTCGTCGCCACTACTCTCGATGGCGATCTCCATTCAACGGAACCGTTGCCGTGTTCAGAAGCCTGCTGTTCTATCTCCGACTCATCGTCGCCTGGTACCTGCTGGTGCTGGTGGCCTTCCTGCTGGTCGACTGGATCTGGTCGGGGCTGGGTAGCCTGGTGCAGTTGCTGGGGCTGGTCGTGATCATTTTCGTGGTGATCCGCGCCCATTCGCATCTGGTACGGGTGCGCATGATCGCCGGCAAGCTGACTTCCGCGGCGCTGGCCAGTCGGCAGCGTCGGCAGATCGAAGTGCCGTTCGAGGCCGAGGAGGCATTCGACCTGCTGGACGCGGCGATCCGCGAGCTGCCTGGCGTCGATCACGTCGACAGCGCGCGCAACCATCTGCAGATCCGCGCCACGGCGCGCTACGCCGATCCCTACGATTTGGTCCAACTGGGCCGCTACAACCCGATGCGCTGGATTGTCAGTCAGCGCAACCGGATCCTGGCGACGGTCAATCGCGGCGATGGAAGCAGCAGTTTCAGCCTGGTCTGCGAACCGCAGAGTGCACCGTGGAGCGACTGGTTGCAGGTCGATGATGGCGTCAACCTGGAAAACATCCAGGCGATCGCGCGTGCCGTCACGCAGGGCGTGGCGACGCGCCGCCGCGGCGAGCAGGCCGCCGCCGCGCAGACCGCGACGGAGAAGGAATTGGCCATTGCCAGACTCAGCCTGTTGCAG
>DASRUB010000224.1:0-32630 GCA_035655635.1 Rhodanobacter sp.
AGTGCCCTGGCCGATGTCACCACCGGATGGGGGTCTTCTCCTTACCCGGCCGCGCCCACCTCCACGTACACGATGCCGGCATTTCTGTACATGCGTGGCTACGATTGCACGCTCTCGATTTGCAGTCCGGCCGACCCGACCACGGCGGGCTTGCCGGCAATGGGCATCACCCTCAACAAACGCGTGAAAGGCGCCGATGTCCTTACCGTGCGCTATGTCGATACCGAGTCAGGCTGGTCCATTCAGCCCGGTGGCAGTCAGCTTGTCACCACCCCCGTCGGCGGTGTCAACGTCCTCACCAGCGTCAACCTGATTCCGCTGACGGGCGAACCACCGACGACGAGGTTCAACAGCGGCGATCTCGCCATGCTGGCCGATTGCTCGAATGCGCAGATCTTTGCGCTTGGCACGGTGTCGTCCGGCGGAGTCCTGACCCTGGCCGGCGGGACGAACTTCGCCTCGGCTGCGCCCATGGTGCCGAGCCCGCAGGCTGCGCCAAGACTGTTTGATGTCAATCGGGACTTCCGCACCGTCACCTACTACCTCAAGGTCGTCAGCGTGAACAATGACGGCAACGCGCCATTCACTGGCGCATTGATGCGCCGGGTCAACGGCGGCGCGGGAAATCCAAACCACGACGGCAGCGAGGACGAACTGGTACGCGGCGTGGAACGTCTGGATTTCCGCTATGGCGTGCAGGACGGCAATGGCAATACCTCGTTCCTCACCGCGACGCAGGTCGATGCCTCCACCAATTGCCCCCCGCAGGAACCTGGTTTTCTGACGACCGCGGGCTGTCTCTGGCGCGGGATCAAGAGCATCGAGGTGAGCATCCTGATGGATGGCCAGGTACCGCTGTACACCCTTGCCCCCAGCGACTTGTTGTACGCCTACACGCCCGATCAAAATCCCGGCCTGCTGCCTCCCGGCGGCCATTTCTACAAACCAGTTGACCAGGGCTTTCCCGACCCGTTGTTGCGGCGTCAGTTCACCGCGCTGTTCGCCATACGCAATTTCAACCCATGAATGGTCGCGTCCAGGATGGCTGGCCGGTCAACGTCGAGGGAGCAGCTTTGATGTCGAGTGCGCACAGGTCCATTTCATGCCACGGTGCTGCAGGCGCCGCGCAGCGCGGTGCGGTGCTGGTCATCGCCTTGATCTTCCTGCTGTTGCTGACGATCCTGGCGGTGGCCGCGTCCAATCGTACCTTGCTGCAGGAACGCATGGCCGGCGGCCTGCTCAACGCACAGCGCGCGCACATGAGCGCGCAAACCGCGCTGCGCGGCGCCGAATGGAAACTGTGGAGCAGCGCGGCCAATGTCGGCACGAGCCTGGGCTGTGGCACCGGTTCGTTCGTGGGGTGCTACATCTATGACCCGCTCAACCCCATCCCCGATGTGGTGAATTTCCGGACCAGACCGGGCTGGGTGACCACCGGGAGTGCCGAATATCGTGGTCGGACCGGCAGCGTCGACTTTACGACTACCACATACGGCAAGCTTGCCGACAACCCGCGCTACATGGTCGAGTATCTGGGCCAGCTCGGCGCCGGTGGCGCGGCCGAGTCCGGGGCCACCAGCGGCGGGGTGGGGACAGTGAACTTCGATGTGTATCGCATTACCGCGCGCGCCACCGGCGGCGACAAGAACACGATCAGCGTATTGGAGAGCACTTTTGACATCCCGAGATCGCATTGACAAGTTCACCCGTTCGCCGGTCGTTCATCGGTCTTCGAAGGTGTGAATGCAAAACGCTGCAACCAGCGTCTCGTCCCCACCGGTCGAAGACGCTGATATAGAAAGCAAACCGTTCACCCTGGGTCATCGAAGGGGCGGACCTCAAAAATGGCAAGGAACAGGCGGGAATCCATCATGTTCAACATAGCTCGGAACATTCTTGCTACCCGGTGGGCTGGCACGGTGCTGGCTCTGCTCCTGTTTGCCGGCGTCACGACACCGTTCGTGATGTTGCAGAGCTCGCGCGCGTTCGCCGCCGCGCCGCCGCTGCCGTGCACCGAAGGCAACCACAACGGCTGCACCGAACTCAGCGCCACGCCGCCGGAAGATCTGCAGTCGGTGCCACCCAACCTGGTGTTGATGCTGGACGACTCCGGATCGATGGCCTGGAATTTCATGCCGGACTGGGAATATCTCTCGAACAGCACTGTGTACGGAACCAGAAACTCGGGCGTCAATGCCGTGTACTACAACCCGTTGACCACCTACACCCCGCCGCCGAAGGCCACCGCCGCCGGCACGGTCTGGCAGTCGGATGGCACGTGGTACCCAAATTCCCCGGGGCTCACTTCAGCGTTCACGGATGGCTTTGCCGCTACTCCGACACCTACAACGAACATTGTTGGAGGTTCGGGCTTTCAGAGCCAGGGCAACGACCCAAGTCAGATAATCAACGACACCGAAAACTTGCCCACCACCCTGTTCAACACGACAGCCGGCGTGGACAAGGGGCCGGCCGTCTGGGGCGGCGGCACACCCGGCAGCCCCGGCAGTCCCGGCAGTCCCGGTGGCGGCTGCATCGCCAACTATCACGTCGATCCGGGTAATTCCAATCAATGCATCCGCAATCACGTGGCGGCCACCCGCGCGTGGTCGTGCAATGCAGGCGATGGAGCCGCTTACAATAGCGGTGGCGGCGTCATGAAATGCCACCATTACGTATACGTTGAGGGCACTCGCACTGATTTTCCCTATTCAGCAATTGATGGGGGCCTGACGTGCCCTGCAGGTACGACCGGTCCGGATGCAGGCAATTTCTGCAACTATCCGCCGATCGGGCTTATTCCGCCGACGCCGCCGACGCCGCCCACGCCACCGACGCCGAACTACAAGTGGACGTGCCCGAGTGGTGGCTCGTTCACCGGCAGCCCCCCTGGACCCCCCAGTGCACCGCCTGAGTGCATGACCACCGGCACCAGCACCCGCATCTACGTCAGGGCATTCACCTACGTAGTGGGCAATCCAGTGGCAGCGAATGCACACTTCGTGGTTCCAAATGACGCGAGTGCGCCTGCGGGTGGCTGGTGCGCCAAGCTCTATCCCGGCACGGGCACCAACATCTGGAATGGCTTCCACATGAACAATTGCGTGGATGAAACCGACACCTCCGGCACGGCTGCGCCCTCCGGTGTAACAGCGGGGCAGAACGTCGCCAACTGGTTCTCCTACTACCGCACCCGCTTGCTGATGTCCAAGACCGGCCTGATGATGGCGTTCAGCTCGGTGGATCCGAAATATCGTTTCGGCTTTTCTTCGATCAACGGCAACGGCACCAGCAACATCCCGACGACCGCGACGCCATTTGCGTTCAATGACAGCACGGCCGACGGCCTCGGCGGCAACGCCAACAACAAGCTTGCAGTGGTACAGCCGTTTGGCGACGGCACCAGTGGCACCCAGAAAGCAAAGTTCTGGACCTGGCTGGCGAACATCTCGGGTAACAAGGGCACGCCGTTGCGCAAGGCACTGGATGCGGTGGGGCAGTACTACCAAACGGCCCAGCCGTGGACAGCGATGCCGGGCGACCCGGGCTGGACCACCGGCAGCACGGCGCAATTCACGTGCCGTTCCTCCTACACGATCCTGACCACGGACGGCTTCTGGAACGGGGACGCTCCCACCGTGGCCGGGATGGCCAATGCCGCCAGCGTCGACGGCCCGGTGAATACGGTGCCTGTCGGCAACATCACCCAGTACACGGCTGCAGCGCCGTTTTCGGGAGGCGCAGTCGGCGGTGTCAGTGAGCCGTCGCTGGCCGACGTGGCGACGTATTATTGGGAACGCGATCTGAATACGTCGTTCGCCAACGACGTGTCGGCAAGCAAGGCCGATCCGGCGTCCTGGCAGCACATGACGACCTACACGATCGGCCTGGGCTTTGCGCCCGTCGGCATCACGCCGACTGGCACCACCGTTTCGCAGGTCCTCAGTTGGGCAACCGGTGGCTCCGCGATCAGCGGTTTCAGTTGGCCGACGCCGGCTTCGGACAGCCTCAATAACATCGCCGACCTCGCCCACGCGGCGGTCAACGGCCACGGCGATTTTTTCAACGTCAACAATCCGGCCGATCTCGCGCTCGCCTTCTCCAAGGCCATCAGTGACATTGGTGCGCGCAACGTGGCTCCGAGGACGGTGGCGGTCAATGCCAGCGTGCTGGCGCTGGGCGCGACCGCGTTCCGCAGCGGCTACCAGACCGGCGATTGGAGCGGCCAGTTCCAGGCGGTGGCGCTGAAGACCGATGGCACCGTCGGCCAGATATTGTGGAAGGCGGACGCCTTGCTGGATTCCATGTACCACTCGCCGACCAGCTACGCTACCCGTTCGGTGTACACCGCGGCGTACTCGAGTTCCGGCACGTTCAGCGCATTCCAGCTGAATGCCGCAAACAAGACTTCGCTGGATACGTCCGAGAGCACGGGGCTGCAGACACCTGCGCTGTCAGGGACCAATGACACGCTGGATCACCGCATCAACTACCTGCTGGGTGACAACAGCTTTGAAGCCGCGCCGTATCGCTCGCGAACCAGCATCCTGGGCGCGATCCTGCATTCGGATCCGGTGTACGTGGGTGGCGCCACCGGCAATTACCGCGAAAGCTGGCCGACCTTGGGTGGGATAGCGCCGCCCGAGGCTGCCACGACGGCGCAGGCCTACACCGGTTTCGTGCAGGCCCAGGCCACGCGGGCGGGGACGGTGTACGTGGGTGCCAACGACGGCATGCTGCACGCGTTCAATGCGCCGGTGCCCCAGTGCACCGGCACGGTCGACAGCGACGGCAACTGTTCGGCCTACACGTTTGCGGTCGGCGCCAAGCAAGGCCAGGAGGCATGGGCATTCGTGCCGCGCGCGGTGTATGCCAACCTCGGCAACCTCACCAACGCCTCCGATTTCAAGTTCCGCCCGACCGTGGATTCGACGCCGGTGACGCGTGATGTGTTCTTCAGCGACAAGAATTGGCACACCATCCTCACGGGTGGCGTGGGTCTTGGCGGCCGCGGCGTGTACGCGCTGGACGTCACCGATCCGGGCGCGTTTGCGCCGACCGACGTATTGTGGGAATTCGATGCCGACATGGCGGCCGCATCGAGCTGCGTGACGAACTACGAGACGTGCAGGGCAACCGATCTGGGCTACACGGTTTCGCAGCCCAACATCGGACGACTGGCCAATGGCGAGTGGGTGGTGCTGGTGCCCAATGGCTATTTCCCGGACTGCAGCACGCCCGATGCGCCGACCGGGGACACGGCCAGCTGCAATGCGATTGCCGCGCAGGCGCCCAAGGATGCTGGCGGCAAGCCGTACAGCGCCTTGTTCGTGCTCGATGCGCAGACCGGCAAGATGATTGCCGAGTTGAAGACGCCAACCAACCTGGGCGTCATCAGCTTTGGACTGGCCAAGCCGGTGCTGGGTGATTACAACGGCGACCAGGTGGACGACGTGGCATTCGCCGGCGATGTGCAGGGCAACCTGTGGCGCTTCGACTTGTCCGACCCTAGGGGGCCGGCCTACTGGGCGGTGACCCTGGTGTACAAGGGCGCCGTCGACGCCAGCGGCAACCAGGGCGTGCAGCCAATCACCACGATGCCGCGCCTGTTCCCCGATCCGGACAGCAACCGCTTCCTGGTGGTGTTCGGCACGGGCAAGTACCTCGGGGTGGGCGACAACTCCAGCAACAATGTGCAGACGATCTATGCGGTGCGCGACAGGTCCAGCACCACCTACACCCAGGCCGACCTGACGCAGCAGTACCTGCATGAAACCGTGGTGCCCACGGGAGAGCCAAATGCGGGCTCTACCCTGCGTTGCATCACCGGCGGGGCGAGCGAGGACTGCTCGGCGTCGGCGGCGGCCATCAACAGAGTGTCATCCGGCAGCGGGGGGTGGTTCGTCAACCTGTACACGACGGACAGCGGCGTCCAGAACAACAGGGGCGAGCGCGTAGTCGTCAATCCGGCGGCCATTTTCGCCAGCAGCACGGTTATCTTCGAGTCACTGATTACTGGTGCCCAGGGCAGTGACGCCTGCAATCCATCGACGGTAGGCGCGATTTTGGCCTTGAATGCCAACACGGGCGGCCCCGGGGGAGTCTCCGAACTGGGTGGCGCGCCCATCGCTGGCGCACGCATCAACGATGCGCGCACCAGCGGCAGCCTGACCGTGGTGTCGGCGCTGGCCGGTGGACGCGCTTATGCGCCCGGAGGGACGCCCGCACCTTCGAGCAGCGCGCCGCCGATAGCGTTCGATATTCCCATCGCGCGTCGCCGCTCGTGGCGAGTGCTGATGAATGATCAATGAGACCCACTCTATGAAAAGACTTGTGCGCCAGCTACGCGGCTTCACCCTGATCGAGCTGATGATCGTGCTGGTGATCATCGCCATCCTCGCCGCCATCGCGATCCCCGCGTACGGACGCTACGCGTTCCGCGCGCGCCGGGTGGACGGCCAGGAACTGCTGCTGCGCATCGCCAGTGCGCAGGAGCGCTATTACGCCACCGCGAATGCTTATGGCGGCCTGACTGACATCGGCTTCAGCAACCCCGCAATGTCGGAGAAGGGTTATTACTCGGTGGGAATGGCCGTGTCGGCGGACCCCGCAGGCAACGCTTCGGCGGCGTTCGTCGCCACCGCGACCGGCGTGGGCGGGCAAACCCAGGACGTATGTGGACCGTTGACGATCGACAACACCGGGATGAAGTCTCCCGGCCCGGCGTCCGCCGCATCCAACAGCAACGGCAGCTGCTGGTGAGTGCCATGACCTGCGTGCCCGTGCGTTCGCGCGGCTTCAGCCTGCTGGAGTTGATGATCACGATTACCGTGATGGCGATCCTGTTGGCGATCGCGGTGCCCAGCTTTCGCGACGTGATCCATCGCAACCAGGTGAGTTCGGCCAGCAACGCCTTGCTGGCCAGCATCAGCTACGCCCGCAGCGAGGCGATCACACGCGGTCAGCTGGTCTCGATGTGTCCCGGCAACAAGACCTCGGGCTGCGCCGCAGGCAGCAAGATCTACGACCAGGGCTGGATGGTCTACACCTATCCGGCCGGGACAGCCTCGGCGAACATGGCCTATGCCACCAGTTCAATCCTGCTGCGCAGCACGGATGCGCAGAACAACGTGTCGATCGAGGCGAACACCGGCACCATCGTCACGTTCGGCAGGCAAGGCCAGCTCAGCCCGATCACCGCCTTGCAGTTCGCCACCTGCTACCGCGGTGCCGGCACTGGCGCCGGCACCATCAGCAGCAAGGTGCCCGGGGTCGAACTGGACGTGAATGGCTCGGGCAGCGTCAGCAACAAGGCGGCGACGACCTGCTCGCCGTAAGGCGATCTACCGGTTTGCGCGTACTCGCAACACAGGGAACCTCGAACAACCGGCCCTGGAATCGGCGATGGAATGCGCCATGACGACAACACATCGCGCCCCACTCACCCTGCAAGGGCAGCATACGGAGCGCCGGCGTCTCGCCGGCATGGCGGGCGGGACGCCCGCGCTCCCAGTGGCGGAGATACGGGGACCGCAGGTGGATTCGCAGGATACTTACCCACCGCCAGCCAGGCGTTCGGCCAGCCCGGAATAACGCCGTGTGCGTCGGGCAACGGCCTGGGTAATGACCGCCTCGTTGCCTAGCAGGCTGAACCAGCGGCGCGCACGGGTGATGCCGGTGTAGAGCAGCTCACGGGTGAGCACCGGGTTCATCGCCGGGGGCAACACCAGCGCCGTGTGTTCGAATTCCGAACCCTGCGATTTGTGTACGGTCATCGCATAGCTGGTGGCGACCTCACCCAGGCGCGATGGCAGGACGTGGCGCACGCGCGTGCCGTCGCCCGCGCCGGCTTCGGCGTTGGCCAGAAAAGCCACGGTCAGGCGGGCGTGGCCGCTGGCGTCGGGCGAGCGCAGGCAGATGCCGACGTCGCCGTTGGCCAGGCCGAGGCTGTAGTCGTTGCGGGTGATCATGACCGGGCGGCCTTCGTACCAGCCGCTGCTGCTTTCGATCAGCCCGCTGGCGTGCAGCGCTTCGGCGATCAACGGGTTGAGCCCGTCCACGCCAAAAGGCCCTTGGCGCAAGGCGCACAGCAACTGAAAGCGGTTGAAGGCCCGCAACACCTGGCGGGCCCAGTCGTCGTGGGCCTCGCTGCCAGCGGCCGTGTCGGGACGCTGTTGGCGCAGGCAGTCGAGGTAGTGGCGGTAACCGCGCGGAGCATCCGGCGATGGCCCGCCGCTGAAGTGGCCGCCGCCGTTGATGGCCAGCTCGGCCAGTTGCGCGGTGCTGGCGGACGCATGCCAGCAGAGATCGACTGAGCGATCGGCTGACGCCGTGGCCAACAGGGCCAGCACGCGATCGACTGCGCCGGTGTTGACGGCGCGCGCAAGCTGGCCGATGCCGCTTGATTCGTCGAAGCGGTGGCTGTGTCGCAGCATCGCCACCTGTTGATCCAGCGGCCGCGCATCGGGATACACGAAATGTCGGATGTCGTCGCCGGTGGTATGCGACAGCCACTCGGCGGTATCGGTGCTGTAGTGGCCCGCCTCGGCGCGCTGGCACAGATCGCCCAGCGCCGCCCCGGCTTCCACCGACGATAGCTGGTCCTTGTCGCCGAGCAGGATCAATCGTGCGGTCGCCGGCAACGCCGCGAGCACGGCGGACATCATTTCCAGATCGATCATCGACGCTTCGTCGATGACCAGTACGTCCAGATGCAACGGATGGCTCGCGTCGTGCCGGAAGCGGCGGGTGTCGGGCCGCGCGCCGAGCAGGCGGTGCAAGGTGTCGACCTGGCCGGGAATGGCGGCGCGGGTGGCCTCGGTCACATCGAGCTGGGCCAGTTGCGCGGCAATGGACGCGTTCAGTCGGGCGGCAGCCTTGCCGGTGGGTGCTGCCAGGCGGATGCGCAAGGGTCGTTCGTGATCGCGCAGATGCAGGGTTTGCAGCAGGCCGAGCAATCGCACGACGGTGGTGGTTTTGCCGGTGCCGGGACCGCCGGTGATGACGGTGAAGCTGCTGCGCGCGGCCAGCGCGCAGGCGACCTTCGGCCAGTCCGGAGCCGATGGCTGCGCGAGGGAAGGGAACAACCGCGCCAGTTCGGTCGCCAGCGTGTCTGGCACCGGCCAGCATTGTGCGAGGCGCTGGCGAATGGCACTGGCCACGTGTCGTTCGTGGTTCCAGTAACGGCGCAGGTACAGCCGCGGCCCATCGAGCACCAGCGGTGCGTCGACGGGCAGCCCGTCGCGGCCGTCAGCGACCAGCGGCGAGGCCAGCAGGTGGCGCGGGTCGCCCAGCGCGCGCCACTGTTTGCGCCAGTGCACGGGCCAATCCTGCTCGTCGGCGAGCGCGTCGAGCGCGTCGAGGTCCAGGCACAGGTGGCCGTCGGCAAGCTGGCGGCTGAGTACCGCGGTCAGCCACAACAACGTTGCGGGTGCCGTCGCGTCGCGTTCGGCCAGGAAACGTGCCAGGGCCACGTCCAGCGCGCGCAGGCGATGCTGTTCCTTGTCCCGCTGCAGCGCGTCGAGCGTGGCCTCATGCGGCATGGCGGGTTTCTCCGTGGGCGAACAGGCGATCCATCGCGTCGATCAGTGCGAAGGGCAGGCGTTCCCGGTGCACGCCGTGGCCCGCGTCATCCACCCCGCGCAGATAGAGGTAGAGTGCACCGCCGATGTGTCTGTCGTAGTCGTAGTCAGGCAGGCGCGCACGCAACTGGCGATGCAGGGCGAGGGTGTAAATCGCGTACTGCAGGTCGTAGCGACTGTGGCGCACCGAGGCATCCATGGCGTCGATGGTGTACGCGCGCTGGTCGATCCCCAGCCAGTTGGATTTGTAGTCGACGACATAGAAACGACCGGCGTGCTCGACCACCAGATCGATGAAGCCCTTGAGCATGCCGTTGAGTTGGTCGGCGAGCAGCGCCGGTCGCGGCCGCGCGCCCAATGTCTGCGCGCTGACCAGCCGATCCAGCGCCAGCGTATCGACCTGCCTGGCTTCGAACCAGAACTCCAGTTCGGCCCGATACGCATTGACGCCGGTCAGGCTGACCTGGCCACCCTCGGGCAGCGCCAGCGGTGTGCGCAGGAACGCGGGCAGCCAGTGCGACAGCGTTGCGGCGAAGTCTTCCCAGCCGCGACGTTGGCAGCGCCGCGCGATCAGGTGTTGCAACGCCTGGGGTGCCTCGGCGGTCGCGGCAAAGCCTGCGTCGGCCGACCACTCCAGCAGTTCGTGCAGGAAAGTGCCCGGTTCGGCGCCGCGCGGGAAGCCGTGGATACCGGTCGCGGTGGCCGCGGTAGCCGCGGTATCGGCAGCGTCTCGGGTCAGGCCTTCGGTCAGCACATCCTGCCGGGCGGTTTCCGGTGCCACGGGCCGCGCGGCATCGGCGTCCCGGGCCACGCGCAAGGCGCTGTAGCTGGCGATCCACCACGGCTCGATGGGTGCGCCGTGATAGCTGCGCGCCGGTTGCGTGGGTGACTTGTCCCGGCCTGGCCCGGCGGGAGCTGGCCGATGACGATCCGAGGCCGGTTCGGGTGGCAGCGCGACGATATGGACGTCTGGATGGCCATCGGCAAGCGCGTCAAGCTGCGCGGCGAGCTGACCGTCGGCCATCGGCTGGTCACCATGGAGCACGTAGCCGAAGGCGGATTTGTGCAAGCCGGAAGACTTCTTCTGGCCGTCTTTCAGGTCGGCGATGCCCAGCCAGCAGGCGTGCCGGGCGCGGGTGATGGCCACGTAGAACAGCCGCAGGTCTTCCTGAAGACGTTCGCGGTCAGCGAGTTCGCGGGCGCTTTCGGAGGCGTGCAGATCGAGCGTCGCGTTGCCGTCGTCGTCGTGCAGCACGAAGCGGTCGCCGAGCTTCGTCTCGCGCATCGCGCAGACGAAGGGCAGCACGACCAGTGGATATTCCAGGCCCTTGGACTTGTGGATGGTGATCACCTGGATCAGCGCCGCTTCGCTTTCCAGTCGCACGATCTTCTCGTCGGCAGGTTCGGACGCCGCCTCATGCGCTTGCGCGATCTGGCTGGCGAGGTGGCGCAGCAACGCGTGTTCGCCGTCGAGCGTGGCCGCGGCCTGCTGCAGCAGCTCGGCCAGGTGCAGCAGGTTGGTCAGCGCGCGTTCGCCGTGATCACGCGCGAGCAGTTGCGCGGGCAGGTCGAACTGATGCAGCAGGTCGTGCAGCATCGTCAGTACGCCGTGTTTCAGCCAGCGTTCGTGCAACTGGCGGAAACGTTCGCTGATCGGCTCCCAATACGCTTCATCGCGATTCAGGCGATCCAGCGTGGGGTAGTCCTGGCCGAGTGTGGCGGTCGCCAGGGCGGCACGCAGCGCGCGGCCAGAACCCGGTTCGGCGCAGGCGCGCAGCCACAACAGCAGGTCGCTCGCCTCGGGCGAGGCATACACCGAGTCGCGGTCGGACAGGTAGACGCTGGCCAGTCCGCGCGATTGCAGCGCGTGGCGCACGCATGCCGCCTCGGTGCCGTTGCGCACCAGAATGGCGATATCGCCGGAGGTGAGTGGTCGCCAGCGCCGGCTGTCGTCGGCGCAGCTGTCGTCGGCGAAGCCGCAGGCGTTGCGCTGCGCCGCATCCAGAAGCCTGACCAGCCAGGCGGCGGCGTGCCCGGCCATCTGCGCGTGATAACTGCCCTTGCTGATCGGTCCGGCCTCGGCCAGGCGCGCCAGTTGCAGGGCGGGCAGCGGTTCACCGTCCAGCAGCAGGCGTTCGCGGCGCCCCTGGGCACGCACCGACAGGAACGGCAGCGCGTTGGCGCCCTTGCCGAACGCGAATGCGCCCTCGGGGTGCTGCTCGGCATGTTCGAAGACATGGTTCACCGCACCCACCAGGGCCTTGGTCGAGCGGTAGTTGGTGTCCAGCGTCCAGGTCGGAACCTCGGCACACTGGCGTGCGCGCAGGTAGGTATGGATATCGGCGCCGCGAAAACCGTAGATCGCCTGTTTGGGGTCGCCGATCAGCAGCAAGCCGGTGTCCGGGCGATCGGCATGGATGCGCTGGAAGATGCGCCATTGCAGTGGGTCGGTATCCTGGAATTCGTCGATCAGTGCCACCGGGTACTGGGTGGCGATGGTCTGGGCCAGGCGCTCGCCACTGACACCGTGCAGCGCATGATCGAGCCGCTCGAGCATGTCGTCGTAGCCCATCTGCGCCAGCCGCTGCTTGGCCGCTTCCAGCCGCGCCGCGATCCACGGCAGCGCATGGACCAGCAGCCTGGGTTTCAATGGTGGCGTGTCGGCCAGCGCCTGGAACAGCCGCTCCATCAGCGCGAAGCTCGCATGGGTCGGCGTCACGCCATTCTTTTTGGTGGCCTTGTTGAGTTTGCCCTGGCTGGCGCGCTCGATGACCTTGCTGTCCGGCAAGGTTCCGCCGGCGCACCAGGCATCGAGTTCGGCCAGGTCGCCATGCAGCTTGTCGACGGTATACGACCCGGCATGAAGTGTTTTTTCCTGCAGCGCTTCATGCAGCATCCCGGCCAGGATGGCGGCGTGCTGTTGCCAGCTTTGCCGGGCCGCGAGCTCTGCTTCGCGCCTCGGCGCGAGGTGTTGCACCAGCAGGTCGGCGATGTCATCGATCCGCGGCAACGGCTGGCCGTCCACGCGCAGTTGTTCCGGCGCTTGCCGCAGCAGCGGCGTCACGGCTTTCTGCAGTGCCGAGGGGTCGGGCCACGCGTCGCTGATCTGCTGTGCCTGGCGGTGCTCGAGTGCGAAAAAATGCTGGCGCCAGTAATCGCGTACCGCCTCGCCCAGCAGTTCGCTTTCGTCGCTGCTCACGGTCTGTTCGAACGGCTGGCCACTGTCGAAGGCGTGCTGGCCCAGCATGCGCTGGCTCCAGCCGTGAATGGTGTGTACGGCGGCTTCGTCCATCCATTGCGCGGCCAGCTCCAACTGGCGCGCGGCGACGGCGCGGGCTTCGTCGCCGGGATACTGGTCGATCAGGGAACCCAGATAGTCGTCGGGCGCGCGCTGCCCGCGAAAGGCCTCGGCGGCTTCCGTCAGCCGTACGCGGATGCGTTCGCGCAATTCCGCGGTGGCGGCCTTGGTGAACGTAAGCACCAGGATCTGTGGTGGCAGCAGCGGCGTGCCATGCTCGTAGTGGCCCAGCACCAGACGCAGGTACAGCGCGGCGATAGTCCAGGTCTTGCCGGTGCCGGCGCTGGCCTCGATCAGGCGCACGCCTTGCAACGGTACGGTCAGCGGTTGCAAGGTGGCGACGCGGGTCATCCGGCGTTCTCCGCCGGCATCAGGTACACCGACAGCGGAGCGTAGAGCGGCAGCCACTCTTCGAAGCCGGCAGCCTGCATGGCGGCGAAGGTCGGCCAGGCGCGAGCGAGGCAGGGGTCCTGGTCGCGCTCGCCGACGGGACCGAAATCGCTGCCCTCGTAGCAGAGCGTGGCGGATTTGACCGAGTCCTTGTTGCTGTCCAGCGCCTTGAACCAGGCGAAGGCGGTTTTCCGTGCCATCGGCAATGGCGCGTGCATGCCCTGGCGCAGTGCGTCGAGCAGACCGTCGAGCAGGACGCCGGCCTGCTCGCGCGGCAACGCGGAGAAGCCCGGTTGTGCATCGACACCGATGAGCTGCGTCTGCATCGCCACGCCGCAGGCGTTGGCCAGCAGGTGGGTGGCCCAGGCGCTGGTCAGTTTGTCCATGCGCAGCACGCCACTGTTGTCGAGCAGCGCGCCGTTGACCAGTTCCAGTCGGCGGTATTGACCGTGTGGGTTGCGGCGCAGGTCGGTGAGCCAGTCTTCCAGCAGCAGATCGCCGCGCGCATGGCGCAACTCGAATTTTTCCGCGTGCGGCTGCCACTGCCGGCACGCGGCCTGCCACCGCGTGGCCAGTTCGCGCGCCTGCTCGCCGATGCTCTCCTGCAGTGCCATGCCGAAGCCGCCTGGAGGTAGTGCGCCTTCGTCGCCGAGTCGGCGCACGGCAGTGGCCACCACGTGCTCCAGGGCGAGGCCGGGGTCGCCATTCACGGCGGCCAGCAGCACGCGACGGGTGGCGTCGTGGCGTTGCAGGGGGTCGAGGCCGAATGGCTCGTCATCGAGCGCGTCGTCATCGGCATCGGTGAAATACACCTTCAACCGCTGGTTGAAGAAATACGCGACCGGCCTGGCCAGGAAGCGCTGGAGTTGGCCCAGGCTCAGTGCCGTGTCCGGCTGCCAGGGTTGCAGTGCACTCGTGCCCGAGCTGACGGCCTGGATGCGGTGCGCCTGTTGCCACTCGCTGGCGTAGGTGAACACGCGCGGGTCGTGATCGGCTTCGAAGTAGCGCTGGCTGAAGGGTTGCAGCGGATACTCGGTGGTCAGTGCCTCCAGCAGGTGCCTGCCGGCACCCTGCGCGTCGGCCGGCTCATCCGCGCGATGCCAGCCGGCGGCGAGGTAGTCGCGCAACTGGCCAACCAGCACCGACGGCGGCAGCTCGCTGTTGTCGCGCACGCTGCGGCCGACCCAGCTGATGTGCAGGGCATCGCGTGCCGACAGCAGCGCCTCGAGAAACAGGTAGCGATCATCCTCGCGGCGCGAGCGGTCGCCCGGACGGCTGTGACCGGCCTGCGCCATCAGGTCGAAGTCGGGTGGCGTCTGCCGGCGCGGGTAGTCGCCGTCATTCATGCCCAGCAGACAGACCACGCGGAACGGAATCGCGCGCATCGGCATCAAGGTGCCGAAGCTCACCGCCCCACCCAAGAAACGCTGCGACAGGCGGCTCTCGTCGATCGCCTGCAGCCAGTGTTCGCGCACTACCGCGAGCGGGATCGCCTGCTCGAAGGCGGCTTCGTTGCAGGCGTCCAGCCAGGTGTCCAGGGCGTCGTGCAGGCGGCTCAGGCGCAGTGCGTCCTCGCTGTCATCGTTGTCGAAGAAGTCATCGAGCAGTGCGTGCAGGCGCTCGGCCCAGATCCCCGGCGTGGCCGGCGTGCCAAGCAATTGCCAGTATTTCTCCAGCTGCTGGAGCAGGGCGCTCAGCGGGCCGAGGTAGACCGCCTCCAGGCCGCCGATTTCGGGATACGGTGCGATGCCATCCAGGGTTTCGCCATCGCCCACGGCGTAGCCAAGCAACATGCGGCGCAGACCGAAGCGCCAACTGTTCTGCTCCAGCGCCGGCAGCTCGAGGCTGGCCTTTTGCGCGCTGTGCAGACCCCAGCGTATGCCGGCACCTTCGATCCATCGACGCAGGGTGGGCAATCCCTCGTCGCCCAGTTCGAAACGCCGGCGCAGTGCGGGCACGTCGAGCAGATCGAGCACGTCGCTGACCGCGAAGCGCGATTCGGGCAAGGCCAGCAGGTGGGCCAGCGCCACGATCAGCGGTGCGCTGGCACGCGCGGACTGATCCGCCACGCTGTAGGGCAGGTGACGCGGATCGCCGCTCGGCAGCCGACCGAACACCGCCTGCACGTGCGGTGCATAGGTTTGGATGTCCGGCACCATCACGATCACGTCGCGTGGCGCCAGAGGGTTGCCGTTGCGCTCGGCCTGTTCGAACAGATCCAGCAGGCGATCGTGCAGGATCTCCACCTCGCGCTGCGGGCTGTGGGCCACGTGCAGGCGCAGCGTGGGATCGTCGGGTTGGCACGGCCGTCGTTGCGCGGCCGTGACTGGCAGCGGCTGCAGGTCCAGTACCGCTTGCTGTACTTGATGCAACAGGCCGTCTCCCTCGACATCCCGGAACAGATCGATGCTGTGACCGATCGCGCTGATCTGCTGGCGGTAGCGGTCAGGCTGGTCGAAGCTGTCGAGCAACCGGATGTAGTCGCGCCCCTGTTTGCCCCAGGCTGCCAGCAGCGGGTTGGCGTGCAGGTGCAGGTCTTCGAAGCGCGGTGGTGCAGGCAGCCCGGGCTTGCCGAGCTGGCGCCGGTGTTCGGCACTCAACAACTCGCGGTCCTCGATGATGTCGGCCCAGTAGTATTTGCACGGGTTGGCGACCACCAGCAGCACCTGGCTGAAACGGGCCATCGCGGTCAGTGCTTCCAGCGTCTGCTGGGGCAGCGAGGAAATGCCGAACACCACGATGCGCCGTGGCAGCGCAGCGGGCCGCCCGGCCAGGGCACCGATGCGGGCGACGAAGGCGCGATGCACGGCGGCGCGGTGATGTTCGCGTTCGCCTGCACCGATGTCGGCCAGCAGCAGGCGCCACAGTCGTGGCTGCCACTGCTGGTTCGCGTCGATCGGGGTGCTGGTTCCGCGCAGGTCATCGCGCAGCACATCGTCACCGCGTTCCCAGTCGTCGAGCCAGTCGGCGCGATAGACCTGGTACTGGTCGAACAGATCGGCAATCTGCGCGGCGAGCTGGTACTGCCGCAGCCAATCGGTGTCGTGGCGACCGGCCTGCAGAAAATCGCGCAACGGCGTGAAACCGTCATCGTGCCGATGCGCGGGGATCAATCGAAGTAACCGCCAGGTCAGGCGGGATTTGTCGAATGGCGAGGTTGGCGCCACCGCGTCACTGCCCAGCACCGCGCGGTATGCCGTCCACAGGAAGCGGCCGGGCAGTTGCACGTCGATCGCCGCGCTGATGCCCAGGCCGCCTTCGTCCGGAGCCCTGGCCAGCGCCAGTTTCAGCCACTGCGCGATGCCGTTGCTCTGCACCAGCATCACCTCGTCTTCCAGCGGCCGCAGCGGCGTGCGTGCCAGCCAGGCGGCGAGTACGTCGCGCAGGTCCTCCAGACGGTTGCCGTGCAGCGCCATCAGGCCGGGCTTGATCAGATCAGGTGTGACCAGATCGGGCGTGACCGGATCGGTGGGCGGGGAGGGCCGTGACGGTTTCACGACGGGCACGACAAATTCTTGCTCATGGGTGGATTGTCTCCGACGGGGGCCAATTGTCGCCAGCAGCCGTCTCAGAGCTTGCGAAAAAAACCACTTCCTGGCGGCGAACCCAGTCCTTCCTTCCCCTGCGAATCGGGGGAAGGTGCCAAAGGCGGATGGGGGTGCTCTTGATCCTGCTTTTGCACGGCGAAAGCGCCCCCTTCCGCCCTTCGGGCACCTTCCCCCGCTGCGCGGGTGAAGCAAGAGCACTATCCACAAACTCTCAGGTGTTGGGACGATGGGATAGTCGGGATGTCGACACGGCGCATCGCCGCGGCGTACGCGGCCCTGGCGTAAGCGGGGCGAGTTGATGAGCGGGCGGCCCGACCCTGTGACGACGGGTGACGCGCGCCGCCGATCCAACTGTGACCCAAAAGGCCTGAAATCCGCCCCCAGCCAATAGGTCGGGATGACGGGGAAACGCGCGCAAGGCCCGTTCTGACAGCGCCACGGCATCCCCAGGGGCAAATTCAGCCGGATGGCTCGAAGTTTGCTTGCTATGATCCGGGAACCTGCCTTGGGCGGTCCTGCAGCCTGTCCCGGCACCCAGAAGCCCGGGCGTGATTCCATGCCGCGACTGGCTGGAGGCGCGGGTTGCCAGATGGGGTGTTCTGGGGAAGGATTCGGCATGGCGACGGAGGGGCAGGAACGACAGTACGGCGCACTTCGCGAACGCTTCTACCAGAGCGTGGCGGAGACGCTGACCCTGTTGCATCCCGCGGCGGATTACGATCGCCGGCAGGCCTTGCTCGAAGTGGCCACCACGCTGGCCAGCACCATGGATCTGCCGCTGGTGTGGATCGGCCGACGCGAGCCGGGCCGCTCCGCGCTCGATCTGGTGGCGGCCGGTGCCGCGGCAGAGTACGCCGCGACGCTGCGGCTCAGCGACGACCCCCGTGAGCCGGGCGGGCGTGGCCCGGCGGGCGTGGCATTGCGCGAGGGCCGGCCGCAACTGGCCTCGGTCGGCACTTCCGGCTATGCGGAGTGGCGCGAGGCGGCGCGGCGCCCCGGCCTCGATTCGCTGATCGTGGCGGCGTCCGGAACGGCCGACGGCGGTCAACTCGCACTGGCCGCGTATTCGCGTGCTGGCGCTCCGACGCTCACGGATGAACTGCTCGACTGGGCGCAACGGCTGGCTGACGAACTGGCGCGTTTCTGGGACGACCAGGCACAGCTTGAGCGGAACCTGCGCCTGAGTCGTTACCGCGATGCGCATCGCACGATCCAGCGGATACTGCTCGACCACCCCGAGCCTGCGGCGATCTATCTGACGCTGGCCGAGACCCTGATCAATGAAGCCGCGGCGACCGCGGTCATTGTGTACGTGCCTGAAGGCGATACGTTGCGGCGAGCGGTCGGCGTCGGACACCTTGCCGAGCTCATCGAGCTCCTGCCCGAACCGCCCACGCATACCGACGATTCACCCACTCCTGCTCCCACGCAGGCGTGCATGGAGCGGACGCCCGTAGTGCGGCTGCGGCCATCCGTGCATCCGGATCTGTCCACGGCTGAACACGACCGGGCGGGACAGGAGCGGGCGGGACACGAGCGACCGCTGGTGGGCATGGCCGCGCTCGGTTGCTGGCCGATCTTCTCCGTCTCGCCCGGCTCCAATGTGCCGGGCGAGCCGGCGACGGATCGTCATGTCGCGGCCGTGCTGCTGCTGGCTGCCGCGGAGGTCGATGCGTTCGATGCCGACATGCGCCGGTTGCTGGATGAAATCTGCGACACCGTGGGCTTGGCGTTGCGCCAGTACCACCATCACCAGTTGCTGTCGCAGGAGCGGGAGCGCCAGACCTATCTCGCCCTGCACGACGCCCTGACCGATCTGCCCAATCGCCGCGCGCTGGACTACCACCTCGAGCGCGCGCTCGCGCGGGCGGCGCGACATCAGCATCTGGTCGCGGTCGGCATGCTGGATCTGGACGACCTCAAGCCGATCAACGACCAGCATGGCCATGCAGCGGGCGACCGCGTGCTGGTCGAGGTTGCGCGTCGCCTGCACGATTCGCTGCGCTCCGAGGATTCGGTGGCACGCGTTGGTGGCGACGAATTCGTGCTGGTGTTCGAGGATCTGGCCAGCGAGGACGATCTGGCTGGCCTGCTGGAGAGATTGTGGCAATCGTTGCAGCGACCGATCGTGCTCGGCGAGTCGAGCATCGAAATCACCGTCAGTCTCGGGGTGGCGTTGTACCCGACCCACGGCCAGGCCAATGGCGAGCATTTGCTGCGGCTGGCCGACCAGGCGATGTATCAGGTCAAGACGCGCAAGCAGCGGCGGTCCCACTGGTGGGCACTGGCGCGACCGGGCGGCGGCGCCGAGATCGAGTCCGCGGTCGAGTCTGTCGTGCCGGCGCCGCATGGCGCGCCGGCCGCTGACCTGCTGCGACTGAGCGCGGACACCTGGCAGGCGCAGCTGCCCGAGATAGTGAAACGCTTTTGCAGTGCGCTCGGGCGACACGCTGGCGTTGCGGGGCTGCTGCGGGGCCTTCCGCCGCTGGCGCTGGATGCGATCAAGGCGGATCTCGCGCGTCAGTTGCAGACTTTGTGCTATCCCGCGCTCGATCTGGAAGCCCAGCGTGCCGGGGCGGTCAAGAAAGGTGCCAGCCAGGCGGCGTGCGGCATGGAAGAGGCGTGGCTGCCGGAGGCCACCGAACACTTGCGCGGGATCCTCGTCGAAACGCTGGGGGCCGGCGCCCGGGCCAACCGCAGTGCGCTGGCGATCGTGCTGCAGCGGCTGGGCATGGAGCAGCAATGGCAGCTGGACGGCATGCGCGAGCAGCAGCGTCGGCGCGACGTGATCCTGACACGGATCCACGCTGCTGCATGGGCGGCCCACGATTACCTGCAATTGCTTGAGAGTGTGGTCGATGCGCTGGCAACCGACGGGGAGGTCGTCGCCTGCGCGGTGGTTCGTCCCGATAACCATGGCGAACTGATCCACGAGCTGGTAGCTGGCGCGATACCTGCGGAGTACCTGCGCATCACCAACCGGGGCATCGCCCCACCGATCCGGCTGGATCGCGAAAGCACCGATGACGACGAGCCGTTGCGGCGCGCGTGGCGGACTGGCGGCATCGAGCGCTGCGCCCACTACGGCAGTGACCCGACCACCGCGGGATGGCGCGATACCGCCTTGCGCCATGGCATCGTTTCGCACGTGGCCGTCGCGCTGTGCCTGCCGCCGCGCCAGTCGGTGGCGATGCTCGCATTGTATAGCCCGTATGCCGGGGGGTTCCGCAGCGAGAGCCAGCAATCGTTCATTGCCCAGATCAAAATGGTGCTGGAACTGGCGCTGATGCGGATGGCGCCCCGGCGCCAGCTTGCCGCGTTGCTGCCGGCGTTCGTGCGCAAGCGCTGGCGCAACCTGCTTGGCGACGGTGCACTGCGCATGCACTACCAGCCGATGATCAGACTGGCTGACGGCGCGGTGGCCGGGTTCGAGGCGCTGGCGCGCCTGCTCGACGGCCCCGGTGGACTGCAGCTGCCTGCCAACTTCATGCCGGCGCTGGGCGCCGCCGGACTGATGCGGCTGTTTCGCGATGGCGTGATCCAGGCCGTCGCGTTGCGGCAGTCGCTGGCGCGCACCGGGCTGGTGCTCGGCATGTCGGTCAACGTGCCGGTGGCAGCACTGCGCGATGCCCGTTATGCGCGCACGGTCGAGACGATTCTGCAGGCCAGCGGTTGCCCGGTGGGCTCGCTGCGGTTCGAGGCATTCGAACCGGCCAACGGAACGGGTTGCTGGGCGCTGCTGGCCGAGACCGGCGTGCAGTCGCTCAAGTCACTGGACCCGGAACTGCTTGAAGACGACGCGGCGCTCAGCCGCAGCCTGGTGGCACGCCTGAGCCAGTCGCCATTCGATCGGATCAAGATCGACCAGGCGATCATCGCGCAGGTCCGGCGGGACCCGTTGGGCACGCTGCGCCTGGTCCGCCGGCTGATCCGGGTCGGCCATGATTTGTCGATGGAGGTCGTCGTTGAGGGGCTGGAGTCGCTCGGCATGGTCGAGGCGGTATCGATTCTCGGCGCCGATTTCGGCCAGGGCTTTGCGCTCGCCCACCCGATGCCGCCGGAGACATTGTCGGACTGGCTGGCCGGGTTCACGTCACGCGAACAGAACGCAGTTCCGCACAGCGCGCTCGGTGCGCTCGCGGGCGCGCTGCGTTGGGAGGAGCGTTTCGTCGAGCTGTTCGACGAACCCTGGTCGCGTGACAGGCATGTGCACGCCGGCATGGGCGGGGAACCTCTGCGCGGGTTGGCTCATGCATCTGTCGTTTTGCGCGCCAGTCACCAGGTCATGCTCGAAGCGGCCGCGAATGGGCCGTTCGATCCTGGCTACGGCCAACAGCGTGATCGGTTTTTCTCCCTGCTGGTTGAGCGCGCCTTCGTCGAGGAGCAAAACCAGGGACGCTGGCCAACGGATGCCGGGTGATGAGGCCTGTGCCGAATGGATCACGGCACCCCTGCACCGGCAATGGACGGCGGCAATTTCAGGTAGGCTGCAGGTCAGTGGCGCGTTCGAGTCCGGCCTGATCGATTGACTCGCCCCGGTTGCCGATGCGGGCTCACGGGCGACTCGCATGGTGATCGAGTGAATGACTGGCGGCTGCCGGTGCTCCACGATTTGCGAGGAGAGGCGGGGAAGGCGATGTTGAGTCCGCAACGAGTCTCGGGCGAACTGCGCGAACGCTTTTATCGAAGCGTGGCGGAGACCCTGAGCTTGTTGCGTACCGCCCCCGCCGATGATCGTCGACGGGTCCTGCTCGATGTCAGCCGCATCCTTGCGGCCACCATGGATCTGCCCCTGGTGTGGATCGGGCGGTGCGAGCCGCAGGTCCCGGGAGTCGACGTGCTGGCCGCGGCGGGACCGGCGGAAGCCTACGCATCGACGCTACGGCTGAGCGTCGATGAGCACGAACCGGAAGGACGTGGCCCGGTGGGAATCGTGTTGCGTGAGGGGCACGCGCGCGCCACGCCGGTCGATGCGGCGGAGTTTGCGCCCTGGCGCGATGCCGCTCGCCGGCACGGTTTTGGTGCCTGCATCGTGGCGGCGACGCGCACGCATGACGGCGGTCAACTGGTGTTGGCCACCTATTCCCGCGAGGATGGACCGGCGCTGGGTGATGAGTTGCTGGACTGGGCGCAACGCCTGGTCGACGAGCTTGGCCGGTTTTGGGATCACCAGGTGCTGCTGGAACGCAGCACGCGCATGGGCCGTTACCGCGACGCGCAGCGCGCAATCCAGCGGGCGCTGCTCGAACAGCCCGATCCGGAGGCGGTCTATCGCACCCTGGCGCGTGCCCTGGCCGACATCGCCGGTGCCGCGGCCGTCGACGTCCTGACCGCTGACGGCACGGACGGCATGCTGCGCCGGGCGGCGCTGGTCGGCCCGATCGCTGGCTTCATGCGTGGCCTGTCATTGCCACCACGACACGAGGATGGGCCGATGGTGATGCTGCCGACGCAGGCTTTCATGCAGAGAAAGCCCGTGGTGAAGCTGCGGCCCGGCAATGCGGAGCGCGTGGAAGGCCTTTGGCGCAAGGGCTTGCTGGAGCACGCCGGTGCCATCGGGTGTTGGCCCCTGTTTGCCTTGCCGGACGACACGGCCGGCGTACCGCAGGTGCCGGCCGGGGTGTTCGTGGTGGTGACCACCGAGGTGGACGCCTTCGACGACGAAATGTGCCGTTTGCTCGACGAGATTGCCGACGCTGCCGGGCTCGCGTTGCGACAACACGCGCAGCGTCACAGCTTGTTGCAGGAGCAGGAGCGGCAAGCCTACCTGGCGTCGCACGACGACCTCACCGACCTTCCCAATCGTCGCGCGCTCGATCGCCATCTGGATGCCGTGCTGACCCGCGCGCAACGCCGGGGCAGACGGTTTGCCGTGGGCCTGCTGGACCTGGACGACCTGAAACCGATCAACGACCGCCATGGCCACGCCGTGGGCGACCAAGTCCTGGTCGCGGTGGCGGATCGGCTGCGGCAGGTGCTGCGTGGCGACGATTACGTGGCCCGGCTGGGCGGCGACGAGTTCGTGCTGGTGCTGGATGATCTGGAGCACGAGGCGGATCTTGAGGAGCTGCTGGAGCGGGTGGGTGAGTCGCTGCTGCAGCCGGTGATCATCGACGGCAAGGTACTTCCGGTCGGTGCCAGCCTGGGGATCGCCGTGTACTCCAGCGATGCCCACGCCAGCGGTGAGCAGTTGCTGCGCAGGGCCGATCAGGCGATGTACCAGGTGAAATCGCGCAAACGCCATCGGGCGCGCTGGTGGACCATGGCCGCGCCTGATGGTGCGCCGGAGGCGACAGCGGAATCGGACGGGGAGGTGCCCTCCTATGGCGAACAGGCCGCCGCCGTCCTGGGCGTTTACCGCCAGGCCTGGTTGTCCCGGTTGTCAGCCGTGGTGGAAAGCTACTGCTCCGCGCTGCTCGGGCACGAGGGAATCGGCCGGCTCCTGGGCCTGCTTCCGGATGAAGAATTCCAGGCGCTCAAGGGGCATATATTGCGGCATCTGCAGGTGTTGACGTCGCCAGGTCTCGAACCGGTCAGCCATCGTGCGCGAGCATTGCGGACGGGCCTGTTCCATGCAGCCTGCGGGCTGGAGGAGGTCTGGCTGCTGGAGGCGGTCGAGCTGTTGCGCGAAAGCCTTTCAACCCACCTGATGCAGGCGGATCGACGCGCACTGGAGGTGGTGTTGCAGCGCCTCGGAGCGGAACGCCAGTGGGAACTGGAAAGCATGCGCACGCTGCAGCGGTTGCGCGTGGCCTTGCTGGCACGACTCAATGCACTGGCCTGGTCGGCGCAGAGTTATGTCGAGCTCATCCAGGGCGTGGTGGATATCCTGGAGTCGCACCAGGAAATCAGTGCCTGCTCGGCAGGACGCCCTGATCCATGCGGGCGGCTGACCTATGAAGCTGTGGCGGGCAACGTTTTCACCGTCTACATGCGCGAGGTGACCACGGGCCAGGCGTTGCCGATACGCGTGGATATCGATCATGCGGAAGGTGGCGGACCCAGCGGGCGCGCCTGGCGCACGGCGACGATCCAGCGCTGCGCGCACTATGGCAGCGACCCGGCCATGATCGGCTGGCGCGAGGTGGCGCTGCGCCTCGGGGTGATTTCAAGCGCGGCCATTCCGCTGTGTCCGTCACCGTCCAACCCGGTGGTCGTGCTGTCGTTGTACAGCCCCTATGCCGGCGGCTTCCAGAGTGAGGACCAGCAGGCGTTCCTGGAGCAGATCAAGTCGGTACTCGACCTGGCGCTCGCACGCCTGGCGCCTGCGCGTCAGGGGACCGAGTTGCTGCCGTTCTCCGTACGCGAGCGCTGGCGGGCGACGATCGCCACCGACGCCTTGCAGATGCACTACCAGCCGTTGATGCGGCTGGCCGATGGCCGGATCACCGAGTTCGAGGCGCTGGCGCGCTTGCGCGACGACAACGGTGACCTGCTCGTGCCGGCGCGGTTCCTGCCTGCGTTGGGCGCCGATGACCTGCTCATGCTGTTTCGCCAGGGCATGGCCCAGGCTGTTGCATGCCGTGAATTGCTGCGACAGACAGGCTATACGCTGGACATGTCGGTGAACGCACCCGCGGTGGCGCTGGAGGATCCGCGCTACGCCGAAGCGGCGGCGGCGGCGATCGCGAGCAGCGGTTGCCCGGCGCAGGCGGTGCTGCTGGAGATCCTGGAATCCCCCATGGGCACGGAACACGGCGCCTTGCTGGAAGATTCGGGCATGCAGGCGCTGCAGGCGCTCGGCGTGCGTCTGGTCGAGGATGACCTGGGCGCCGGTTACAGCTCGTTGATCCGTCTGCGGCAGTGGCCGTTCGACCGCATCAAGATCGACCAGGCGATCGTGCTCCAGGTCCGCCAGGATCCGTTGGGTACCCTGCGCTTCATTCGCCAGCTGATCCGCATCGGGCACGAACTGCGGCTGGAAGTGGTGGTCGAAGGGCTGGAATCGCGCGGCTTGATCGAGGCGGCCATGATTCTGGGGGCGGATTTTGGCCAGGGCTATGCGCTGGCGCGACCGATGCCGCTTGACGCGGTCCAGCCGTGGCTGGCGCAGCACCGGCATACCGGCATCGGCAGCGCGCCACGGACCGCGCTGGGCGCGCTTGCCGCTGAACTGCGCTGGGAAGAACAATTCATGGCGTTGCCGGCCGAGCCGTCGTTCTGGACCAGGCACGCGCAGGAGAGTTGCGATCCCGCTGAATCGCTGCACGATGCGGAACTCAGTGTCGTACTGGGCAGCGCGCGCGCGACGATGCACGTGGCGGCATCGGCCGGCCCCTCAGATCCAAGCTACCGTCGCCAGCGCGAGGCATTTCTTGCACTTCTGACCAGACACGTGCTCGACGAGGAGCGCCCCCGGGTCGTGGCTGGCGGGTAGCTTCAGGCCAGCGGCCGCGCGCGTCCAGGCGTTCATTTCAGGGCGATGGCAGGGCTGGCGCTATAAACTCACGTACGCCATTGACGCACGTACGCCATTGACGTAGGATACGTCCATGATCTTTATTGAGACTCCGGTCTTCACCGCCCAGATCAAGGAGCTGCTGAGCGATGACGATTACGGAGCGTTCCAGCGCTATCTGACCGAGAACCCGGAGGCTGGCGACGTCATCAAGGACACCGACGGACTACGCAAGATCCGTATGGCGGCGAAGGGTCACGGCAAGAGCGGGGGCGCGCGAGTGATCTACTACCACTTCGTTTCTGCCTATCGCATCGCCTTGCTTTTCGCTTATCGAAGAACATGCAAAAAGACCTGACGTCGGCGCAAAAAGCGGCACTCAGGAAAGTCATCGAGCAGTGGAGATAACCGTGGACGCCAACATGTTCGCCAACCTGATGGAAAGCGTGACCCAGATGGACGAGATTGTCCGGGGCGAGCGCCAGCCGTCGCGCGAATTCTATATCGACGCGCTGGCCGTCAAGGAGATTCGCCGCGCCACCGGGCTGTCACAGGCCAAGTTCGCCGACATCGTCGACGTACAGGTTGGCACCCTTCGAAACTGGGAGCAGGGCCGGCGCGAACCTACCGGGCCGGCCAAGGCGCTGCTGCGTGCGATCAGCAGGGACCCCAAACACGTTCTGCAAGCGCTGGCTGACTGATAACCCGGCAACGTTGCCAGCTTTCCAACGAAGAGGCCACCCGTAAAGGTGGCCTCTTCGTTGTATTCATTGGTGGGCGGTAGTGGGATCGAACCACTGACCACTGCCGTGTAAAGTGCCCGTTGCTACACGTACGCTGCGCTTTTGATGGTGGGCGGTGCAAGGATCGAACTTGCGACCACTGCCGTGTGAAGTGCCCGTTGCTACACGTACGCTACGCTTTTGATGGTGGGCGGTAGAAGGAACATCACGACCTGTTCAACGCGCTGTACGTGGCTGCTACGGGCGGCAATATCGTCGCCGCCATGTTCCTGTTGAAGACACGCCACGGTTACCGCGAGGGCGATCAGTCCGACACGGCCAACAAGGTAAGCATTACGTTCCAGATGCCGGGTGCGCTACCCATGGATCAGTTCACCGCGCACGTCATTGAGACGCGCAAGGGGATTAGCCATGACGCAGATTGAGTTCAACGAGTTTCAGCAGCAGACGCTGAGCGTTCCCGAAGAACTGGATATGTTCCTCGGCGGCGGGCGTGGTGGCGGCAAGTCCTATGCCCTGGCACTGCTTGCACTGCGGCATGCGGAGCAATACGGAGTCAAGGCTCGCATTCTCTACATTCGCCGGACGTACAAGGGGCTTGCTGACTTCGAGCTGCTGCTGCGCGATCTGTTCGGCACGGTCTATGGCACCGCTGCCCGGTTCAACTAGGCAGAGCACGTCTGGAAGCTCCCCAACGGGGCCTACATCGAACTGGGCCAGTTAGAGAGCGCCGCCGACTACAGCAAATATCAGGGGCGCTCCTTCACGCTGCTGATGGTTGACGAGGCGGGGCAGTTCCCTGGCTCCAACATGCTGGACAACCGTGCATGGAGAGAATCTCAATACGGGGCTTGGTTGGACCGTGCCGGTTTTGGGCGAAGAGATTGTCACCATGTGCAAGCGCTGGGGCATCCGAGCGCGCGGAGTCGCTGATGATGCGATCTTTGCGAAGGGTGGGCATGCTGCCGGATCGATTGCCGACGAGTTCCGGCTTGCGCACGTGTTCTTCAGTCCCGCACGCAAGGCAGGCCGCGTCGATGGATGGCAACGCATGAAGCGGCTGCTGTAGGACGCTGGCAAGCCTGACAAGCCCGGCCTGTATATCAGCCGAGGGTGTGAGTATTTCTGGGCAACGGTGCCGTACCTGGCGCGCGACATAAAGCGCGTGGAGGACGTGGATACCACCGGACCTGACCACGGGGCAGATGCTTGCCGCTATGGCTGTCTTTCGGAACCCGTGCGCGCCAGCATCATGCCGCTGCGCATCTGACTATTGGAGATAGAGACATGATCGAAACAGGAACGTTGTTGAAGTGGACGGATGGTGGATTCGGATTCATCGCACCCGATGGTGGCGGCGTAGACGTGTTCGCGCACATTTAGAAGTTTCGCGGACAAGAGCCGGTGCAAGGTATGCGCGTCACATTTGACACCGAACAGGCGCAGCCACGAACGAGGGCAACATGGTGGCGTGAGCACGAGGTACATGCACGCTGCGGATGAACAACACGATTGCCTTGTCACAACGCCGTCGCGTTACCTGCACAACTGCAGTAACAGTGTGGTTGTGAGCTCAATCCAAGGAAAGGGGCTCACGGAGCAACCATATGCTTGTCCTCCTCGACAGAAAAGAACGCCGCATGCTGAACCAGCTCTGCAATGAGCCGTGGGTGGAGAATTACCCCTATGATCCCGACGTCAGTCTTCGACTGGAGCGCAACGGCCTTGCTTATCTTTCCATTTTGGGCGAGTGGCGCCCAACAACGGCCGGGCGGTTGAAGGCGTCAACTATGACGGTTGTGACGCTTGAATCCCCTGTTGCACGATGATGACCGTGAACAGCACGGCATGTGCCAACACCGCGCGCCTTCCTGATCCATCGTGATGCAAGAGCGCAAGCACGCCACCCTGTCCTGGGTGGCGTTTCCTTTTGTATTTCCGTACCAGCGTCCTTACAACGACAAAGGCCACCCCGGAAGATGGCCTAAGTGCTTGATTTCATTGGTGGGCGGTGCAAGGATCGAACTTGCGACCACTGCCGTGTGAAGGCAGTGCTCTACCGCTGAGCTAACCGCCCGCCGTGGTGAGCGCGTGATTTTAGGGCCAGACACACAGTGGGTCAATGGCTGTCTTGATGAGCTGTCCTGGGGGACGGTCTGGGGGCGGGGCGTGCTTGCTAGACTTGCGCTTTATCGCCCCCGAAGCATGCCGCCATGGATTTTCTCAACAGTCATCTCCTCCACATCCTCCATGCGCTGCAGCAGTTCGAGTTGACGCCCTGGAAGATCGTGGGCTTTGCCGGCACCTTGATGTTCACCAGTCGCTGGTTCGTGCAGTTGTATTACACGCGCAAATACAAGCGCGTGGTGATGCCGCTGGCATTCTGGTGGCTGTCAGTTTGCGGCAGTCTTTTGTTGCTGGCCTACTTCGTGTTCGGCAAGAACGACTCGGTCGGCATCCTGTCGAATTTCTTCCCGGTATTCGTGTCGGTCTACAACCTGATCGTGCATCTGCGCCATCAGAAGAACAGCGTGACTGGCGACGCCACGGTGTGACGGCTTTTGTAGGGCGGGCACCGCCCGCCGGCTCTTGCCTCATGCGACAGCCGCGAGCGGCGGGCAGTGCCCGCCCTACAGGTGATACGTGGCTATTCCGGCTCGTAGTCGAGATTGGATGAGAGCCAGCGTTCGGCTTCGGCCAGGGTCCAACCTTTGCGTCTGGCGTAGTCCGCCACCTGTTCCTTGCCCAGTCGACCGACCACGAAATACTGGCTGTCCGGGTGCGAGTAGTACCAGCCGGACACCGCCGCGGCGGGGTACATCGAGAAACCTTCGGTCAGTTCTATGCCGGTGTTGCGGGTGACATCAAGCAGTTCGAACAGGGTGGCTTTCTCGGTGTGCTCGGGGCAGGCCGGGTAGCCAGGCGCCGGGCGGATGCCGCGGTATTTCTCGGCGACGAGTGCATCGTTGTCCAGCGCCTCGTCCGGCGCAAAACCCCAGAACTCCTTGCGCACGCGTTCATGCATGTGCTCGGCGAAGGCCTCGGCGAGCCGATCGGCCAGTGCCTTGAGGATGATCGAGGAATAGTCGTCGTAGTCGGCCAGGAAGTGCTGGAGATGTTGCTCGATACCCAGCCCGGCGGTGACGGCAAAGCCGCCGATCCAGTCGGGCTTGTCGAATTCCTTCGGCGCGATGAAGTCGGCCAGACAAAGGTTGGGGCGTTCGGGCGGCTTGTCGGCCTGCTGGCGCAGGCTGCGCAGGGTAGCCAGGGGCTTGCCCCCTTCCGCCCTTCGGGCACCTTCCCCCGCTTGCGGGGGAAGGAAAGTCGGCGTGCTCCCCGCTTGCGGGGGAAGGAAAGTCGGCGTGCTCCCCGCTTGCGGGAGAAGGGATGGGTGTTCGTAGACCTCGACGTCGTCGCCGACGTTGGCGGCCGGCCACAGGCCGATCACCGCGCGCGCGGTCAGCCACTTCTCGGCGATGATCTTGTCCAGCATTGCCTGGGCGTCGGCGAACAGTTCGCTGGCCTGCGGGCCCACCACGGCGTCGGTGAGGATGGCCGGGTAGTGACCGGCGAGCTCCCAGGCCTGGAAGAACGGGGTCCAGTCGATGTAGCGACGGATCACGGACAAGTCGTAATCATCGAATACGGTGACCCCGGGCTGCCTGGGCTGTGGCGGCTCGTAGGCGGCCCAGTCGCAGCTGTAGCGGCGGGCACGGGCGTGCTCCAGTGACACCAGTTTCTTGCCGGGGCCACGGTTGCGATGACGCTCGCGCACGTCGGCGTATTCGAGCCGGACCTTGTCGAGAAAGTTCTTGACCAGATCCTTGCTGACCAGTGATTGCGCCACGCCGACGGCGCGCGAGGCGTCCTTGACCCACACCGTGCCGGCCTTGTAGTGCGGCTCGATTTTCAGCGCGGTGTGCGCGCGCGAGGTGGTGGCGCCGCCGATCAGCAGCGGGATGTGGAAGTCCCGCCGCTGCATCTCCTTGGCCACATTGCCCATTTCCTCCAGCGACGGGGTGATCAGGCCGGACAGGCCGATCATGTCGGCCTTCTCGTTGATGGCCGTCTCCAGGATCTTTTGCGCCGGCACCATCACGCCCAGATCGATGACCTCGAAATTGTTGCAGCGGAGCACGACTGCCACGATGTTCTTGCCGATGTCGTGCACGTCGCCCTTGACCGTGGCCATCACGATCTTGCCGTTGTTCTTGGCGGTGTCGCCGGTACGCAGTTTTTCCGCCTCGATGTAGGGCAGCAGGTAGGCCACCGCCTTCTTCATCACGCGGGCCGATTTCACCACTTGCGGCAGGAACATCTTGCCAGCGCCGAACAGGTCACCGACCACGTTCATGCCGTCCATCAGCGGGCCTTCGATCACGTCCAGCGGCCGGGTCGAAAGCTGGCGTGCTTCTTCGGTGTCCTCGACCACGTATTGGTCGATGCCGTGCACCAGGGCGTGGCTGAGCCGTTCGCGTACGTGCTTCTCGCGCCAGGCCAGCGTTTCGACCACCGCTTCGCCGCGTTTGCCCTTGTAGTTGTCGGCAATCTCCAGCAGGCGTTCGGTCGCGTCCTCGCGGCGGTTCAGCACCACGTCCTCGACGCGCTCGCGCAGCGGCGGGTCGATGTCGTCCATGATCGTCAGTGCACCGGCGTTGACGATGCCCATGTCCATGCCGGCCTTGATCGCGTGGTACAGGAACACCGAGTGGATCGCCTCGCGCACGATGTTGTTGCCGCGGAACGAGAACGACACGTTGGAGACGCCGCCGGAAATGTGGCAGTCCGGCAAACGCCGCTTCAGTTCGCGGGTGGCCTCGATGAAGGCGACGGCGTAGTCGTTGTGCTCCTCGATGCCGGTGGCGATGGCGAAGATGTTGAGATCGAAGATGATGTCTTCGGGCGGAAAGTCCAGCGTTTCGGTGAGCAGCTTGTACGCTCGTTCGCAGATGGACACCTTGCGTTCGACCGTGCCCGCCTGACCTTCCTCGTCGAACGCCATCACCACGGCGGCGGCGCCGTACTGGCGCACCTTGCGTGCATGTTCGAGGAACTCCGCCTCACCCTCTTTCATTGAGATCGAATTGACGATGCCCTTGCCCTGCAGGCAGCGCAGTCCGGCCTCGATCACCGTCCACTTGGACGAGTCGATCATGAACGGCACGCGGGCGATATCCGGTTCGGAGGAGATCAGATTGACGAAGCGGGTCATCGCCGCCTCGGAATCGATCAGGCCCTCGTCCATGTTGATGTCGAGGACCTGGGCGCCGTTGGCGACTTGCTGGCGCGCGACTTCCACCGCCTCGTCGTAGCGGTCCTCCTTGATCAGCTTCTTGAACTGCGCCGAACCGGTGACGTTGGTGCGCTCGCCGATATTGATGAACAGCAGGTCGGAGGTGATGACCAGCGGTTCGAGGCCGGAAAGGCGGGTATGGCGTGGGGTATTCATGAGGACAGGCTTCTTGCGTTGGCCTCCTCTCCCCTGTGGGGAGAGGATTGAGGTGAGGGGCGGGTGCTCGCCGCGTTGTTGAGAGAAGCGTGCTTTGGTGTGGCTTTTTCGCCAGCCCAGCCCCTCACCCCAGCCCTCGGCAATCGCTCCCTGCATTGCTCTACCTCCTGCATCCATGCAGTCGTCTCCCCGACGGGGAGAGGATTGAGGTGAGCGGCGTTCATGCGGCCTCCCGCGCGGCGCCGGGCAACACACGCGGTGCGAAGTTGCGAACCGCCTCGGCAATGGCCTTGATATGGGCCGGCGTGGTGCCGCAGCAACCGCCGACCAGATTGAGCAGACCTTCGCGGGCGAAGGCGCCGATCACGCCGGCCATGTGTTCGGGGGTCTCGTCGTATTCGGCGAATGCATTGGGCAGGCCTGCATTGGGATGCGTGCTGACCAGACAATCGGCCAGGTCGGCCAGCGTCTGGATGTGCGGGCGAAGGTCTTCGGCACCGAGCGCGCAATTGAAGCCCACCGACAGCGGCCGTGCATGGCGCACCGAGTAGTAGAACGCCTCGGCAGTCTGTCCGGAAAGCGTGCGGCCGGAGCGGTCGGTGATGGTGCCGGAGATCATCAGCGGCATGCGCGCGCCACGCCGGTGGAACAGCTCGCTGAGCGCGAACAAGGCCGCCTTGGCGTTGAGCGTGTCGAAGATCGTCTCGACCATGAGCACGTCGGCCCCGCCATCGATCAGGCCGTTGGCGGATTCGGTGTAGTTCTCCGCCAGCTCCTCGAAGGTGACGTTGCGGAAGCCCGGGTCGTTGACGTCCGGCGACAGCGAGGCGGTGCGGCTGGTCGGTCCGAGCACGCCGATCACGAAGCGCGGCTGATCCGGCGTTCTGGCCGTCATCGCGTCGCAGGCCGCGCGTGCCAGTCGGGCGCCTTCGAGGTTCAGTTCGTGGGCCAGGTGCTGCAGCTTGTAATCGGCCTGGCTGATCCGGGTGGAATTGAAGGTGTTGGTCTCGACCAGGTCGGCGCCGGCCTCCAGGTAGGCATCGTGCACGCCGCGGATGATTTCCGGCCGGGTCAATGAAAGCAGGTCGTTGTTGCCCTTCAAGTCACACTCGCCGGCGTGGTCATGGGGATGACCGTCATGGCCGTGTTCGAAGCGTTCGCCGCGGAAGCCCTGTTCGTCCAGTTCGTGCGCCTGCAACATCGTGCCCATGGCGCCGTCGATG
>DASRUB010000225.1:0-2515 GCA_035655635.1 Rhodanobacter sp.
CGCTCCAGCACGATCGCCAGGGCGACCGCCGAACAGATCAGGATGGGCACCATCGCCCAGCCGCCCGCGATCAGAATATCCAGCACCTTTCGACCTCGCCGCGTCACGCTTCGGGAAGCGCGCATGATAGCAGCGTCACCCGCGCGTACTGCTGCCGGCGTGGCAATCCGGGGATCGGGCGCTGCTCACTCGCGCCAATAGCGCGGCTGCCGCAAGCGCCAGCCGCGCTGGCGCCGCGGCGGTCCATCGGCGGGAAAATCCACCTCCAGCGCCCCGTGTACCGCGGTGTCGAACAACGGCACCCCGGCGTCGGCGTAGCGGGCCACTACCTCAGGCCGCGGATGGCCGAAACGGTTGCGCCAGCCGGTCGATACCAAGGCCATCGGCGGCTGGAGCGCCGCGATGAAGGCTGCGCTGGACGATGTCTTGCTGCCGTGGTGCGGCACCAGCAGCACCGGTGGCGGACCGGCATCCAGCGCCGCCACCACCGCCGGTTCCATCCTGGAGCTGATGTCCCCGGGCAGCAGCACACGCCCACCGTGCCCCTCGACCAGCAGCACGCAGGAACTGTCGTTGTCGCGATCGCCAGCCCCGGGCGCTGGACTCAGCACCCGGAAGCGCACGCCATCCCATTGCCACGACTGCCCGGCCACGCACTGTGCCATCGGCACACGCATGCGCGCGGGCTCGCCCGCGATGCGACGCGCCTGCGGAAACGCCTCGGCGACCACCTCCGCGCCGCCAGCATGATCGTTGTCGCCATGGCTGATCATCAACAGGTCCAGCCTGGTGATGCCCAGCGCGTGGATCGCCGGCAGCACCACCGCATCGCCCAGGTTGAACCCCGACGGATAGCGCGCGCCGGTGTCGTAAACAAGCGTGTGGCGACGGGTGCGCAGCAGCACCGACAAGCCCTGCCCCACATCCAGCACCCAGACCTGGAAGGCACCCTCGGCCGGTACGCTGCGCGGTGGCAGCAACAAGGGCAGGAACAACAACGCGCCGAGCCAGCGCAGCGGTACCCCACGTGGCAGGAACATCCACAATGCGCCAAGCACCGCCAGCAGCAGTGCCACGGGTTGCACCGTCGGCAGATACCATTGCGCGCCGGGCCACGCCGCCATCCGCTCAAGCAGCCACCATTGTCCATGCACGATGTGCGCGGCCAGCCACAACACTGGTGTGGCCAGCGGCGGACATACCGTCAGCAACACCATGCCGAGCAAGGCGCACGGCACGATCACGAAGCTGACCACCGGCACCGCGACCAGATTGGACAAGGCCCCCACCAGCGAGGCCTGCCCGAAGAACCACAGGGTCAGCGGCAGCAAGGACACCGTCATCAGCAGTTGCCCGGCCGACAGCTCATGCGCGAACGCCCGCCAGCCGCGCCCGCGCGATTGCAGGAACAGGATCAGGAAGGCCACTCCGACGAACGACAGCCAGAAACCGGCAGCCAGCACCGCCAGCGGATCCACCAGCAGGATCGCGATCAGCGCCAGCGCCAGCGAATGCGCCCCGTGGCTGCCACGACGACTGCAGCGTGCCAGCGCCACCACCGCAATCATCAGCAGGGTGCGCACGGTGGGCAGGCCGAAACCCGCCAGCGCACTGTAGACGGCAGCGGCCAGCAAGGCCGCACCGGCCTGCGCTGGTGGTCGCGGCAACCACAGGCCAAGCCGCGGACACAACGCGTAGAGCAGCAGTGCCAGCCACACGCCGAACACCGCCGCCACGCCGACGTGGAAACCGGAAATCGCGATCAGGTGCGATACCCCGTTCGCCCGCGCCACCGCCCAATCGTCCTGGCTCAGGCCGCGCGTGTCGCCTACCGCGAACGCCCGCAGCAAGGCGGCGTCGTGCCGATCGTGCACTCGCGCCATGATGCCGGCGGCGATCGCGGCGCGCGCGCCATCGACGCACCAGGATGGCGCCGCCAACGCCGTGTTGCCGTCGTCGTCGCGCACGTAACCTGTCGCCGTGATACCGCGCTCCAGCGCCGATCGCTCACTGTCGGCCGCGCCAGGATCGAGCAGGCCGCGCGGCCGCTTCAGGCGCAGCAGCAGATGCCAGCGGGTACACGGTTGCAGCGGTGGTGCGTCGTCGTACCACGACACCGTGATCCGTCCATGCAGATCCAGCGGCTCACCATCCAGCATCGCGCGCTCCACCCGCAGGGTGAAGCGGCTGGCATCGGTGCGCGCAAGCGGAAGGCCGACCAGGGTGCCGACCACCGTGATATCGCGCCCTTCCAGCGCGCGCGGCAGCCGCGCATCCATCGCCCACGCGCCACGCCAGAGCGCCCAGCCCACCCCGAACAGCACGCAGGCCAGCCAGCGCCAGCGCGGGTAGCGCCAGGCCAGACCGAGCGCAGCGAGCCCGATCAGAAGCGCCCACCATGGCGAAGGCAGTCGCGGGAGAGCCTGCACCAGCAACACACCGGTCAGCAGTGTGCCGGCCGTGATGATCGCCGCCGGCGCCGCTCGCTCTCGCGTCATGCCGTCCGCCCCGCTCC
>DASRUB010000226.1:0-12784 GCA_035655635.1 Rhodanobacter sp.
AGGGGAATAAACGTTATGTTATAACATATCTATGCAGGAAATTACGCCAACTGCCATAAGTCATGCATGCCTGAATCCGGATACCGCGCAGCGGCGACGCGCAGCATTTGGCCTGGCGTCACGCAAGGCCACCTAGACTGCGATGACACCACGCAGTGTTCGGCGCCCTAGGAGGCTGGGCCACAGAAACGTTCGAGGCGAAAAGGTGCCTGCGCCGGGGCAGTTTTTCGACGATTCGCCGGCCCATAGTCGTTCTATGGGCCAAGAATCGGCGGATAGTGAACCAAGCAGGCGACTTTGCAGCCCGGACGGTTTCTGCGGCCCAGCCTCCTAAACGCCTGATGGAGGCACGCATGACCAAGTCCCCCAGCCAGCAGATTCCCGCCGTCATCGCGCCGGCCGAGCACGGACGGATCGCCACGGCGATTCTCGATTTCATCAGCGAGGTGCCGGGCAGTCGGATCCACGGCAGCGGCGACCCGACCAGCGAGGCACGCCGGTTGGCCAACCGTGCGGCCCGGCGCGCAGCCGTCACCGCCGGCTCGCTGGCGCTGCCGCCGGGACCGCTCGGCTGGCTGACCCTGCTGCCGGAGCTGATCGCGATCTGGAAGATCCAGGCGCAGATGGTCAGCGATATCGCCGCCGCCTATGGCCGTCACGCCACCCTGGGTCGCGAACAGATGATGTGGTGCCTGTTTCGCCACACCGCGGCGCAGGCGTTTCGGGACCTCGTCATTCGCGTCGGCGACCGGCTGGTGTTCCGCCGCATGTCGTGGGGCGTGGCTGAACGCGTGGCGAAGCAGGTCGGCATCAAAGTGACCCAGCGCACCCTGAGCAAGGGTGCTGCGCGCTGGCTGCCAGTCGTTGGTGCGCTTGGCGTGGGGGCGTACGCTTATTACGACACCGGACAAGTGGCCAGCACCGCCATCGCGATGTTCGAAGGCGAGATCGTGATGGAGGGGATTGGCGACGAGACGATGACAACGGCATCGCGCAGCGAGCTCGGGTCGGACCGGGAGTCTGCCGCGACGGCAGCCACCGGACCGAAGTCCGGGCACGCCGGGTGACGCACGTCAGCCTTTGCGGCAAGCTGGTCGCGGAACCGCCGCAGGAGGCCTTCGATGACGCCACACCATGAGCGACCCGTTGCGCTGATCACCGGCGGTGCCCGCCGCGTGGGTGCCGTGATCGCGCGCACGCTGCACGCGGCCGGGTTCGACTTGGCGCTGCACTATCGCCGCTCCGCGGACGAAGCGCGCGCGCTGGCCGGCGAACTGGATTCGCAGCGTCCCGGCAGCACCTTGTTGTTGTCGGCCGATCTGGCGGACACGGCCGCCCTGCCCGACCTGGTCGAGCGCCTGCTCGCGCACTACGGCCGTCTCGATGCCCTGGTCAACAACGCTTCAACGTTCTTTCCCACGCCCATCGACGCCGCCACGCCACGGCAATGGGACGAGTTGTTCGCCGCCAACGCGCAGGGGCCGTTCTTCCTGAGCCAGGCGGCCGTGCCGGCCTTGCGCGACGCGCGCGGCAGCATCGTCAACCTGATCGATATCTACGCCGAACGGCCACTGGCTGACCACCCGCTGTACTGCATGGCCAAGGCCGCGCTGGCGGCGATGACCCGCTCGCTGGCGCTGGATCTGGGACCCGAGGTGCGGGTCAACGGAGTGGCCCCCGGCGCCGTGTTGTGGCCAGGCGAGGGCAAATCCCACGACGACCGCCGGACCATGCTGGAACGCACGCCGCTGCACCGTGCCGGTGCGCCGGACGACGTGGCCAGCGCCGTGCTGTGGCTGTTGCGCGATGCGCCGTTCGTCACCGGACAGATCATCCGGGTGGATGGTGGGCGCAGCTTGTCGGTGTAGAGGGGGAATAGGGAATAGGGAATAGGGAATGGAGGAGCGTGCGGCTACTTTTTCCTCGGCGCGAACGCCTGCTGCAACAGCGCCTGATCGAAACCCACGCTGGCCTCGCCCGTTTCGGCGTAACGGTACAAGGCGGCCGCGTAAATGCCCTGCAACGAGGACTGGATCAGTCCCAGCAGGACCAGGCCGGTGACCACGATCAGCGCCGCCAGGACGATGGCAACCACCGACTGCAACATCAGCGCACCGACCACCAGCGCGCCGCCAACGAGCATCGTCAACAGCAGCAGCAAACCGAACACGATGCCGATGCCGCCATTGCCGATCAGGTTCTCGCCCCAACTGCGCTTGAGCAGTTCCACGCTGTGCCTGACCGCATCGACCGGGCCGACATCCTTGCTGGCCAGCACCGGCACCACCAGGAAAGTCGCCACCGTCCAGGCCAGGCCGATCAGGCCGATCACGAAGCGGCCCAGCAGGCCAAGACGCTCCTGGATCATCCGCAATATCAGACCCACCGTGGCAGCGATCAGCGCGTAACCGAAGATCTGCGGCAACTTCGCCCGGGCCAGCGCAAGCCCGGCGCCGACACTGGTCGGCTCGCCGCGCAGGTGCATCAGCGCCACGCCGGTCAGGGCGGTCTGGAAGAAGATGATCACGAAGTACTGCACCAGGTAAAAACCGAACAGCAGCAGGTACGCGCCCACCGACATGCGCTCGTGGAAATCCTGCCCGGCATGTGCACCGCCGATCGCCATGACCCCGACCGGAATCAGGAAGCTCGCCGCCACCAGCAAGGTGCAGATCCCGGAAAGCAACGGAAAGATCAGCAATGACTTGTCCGAGCGCAACACCGCGGCGCTCGCCTTCATCAACGCCCAGCTGCGTGCAAATTTGCCGGCCATGCCTGTTCCCCTTGTCATCGCGCAGCGCGAATGCGCCCTTTCTAGCACCCGTTGCGGACGGGTGTAAGTGCAGCCCGCCTACCCGAACGGCGGCTCGACCCGAAATGGCTCCGTCTGATCCGGAAACGTCTGCCACAACTCGGCCATGCTCTGGCCGCTCAGCGGGTGGCGCAAGCCAGGCGCGATATCCGCCATCGGCCGCAGCACGAACGCGTACTGCAGCTCGTTGCGCGGAATCTGCAGGTTACCGGGACCGTCCAGTACCAAGTCGTCGTAGAACACGATGTCGATGTCCAGCGTGCGGTCGGCATAGCGCGGTACGTCGCGGCGCCGGCCGTGCCGATCCTCCAGCGCGTGCAGCCAGTCGTTCAAGGCCGCAGGCGCCAGCTCAGTGTCCAGCCCCACCGCGAGGTTGACGAATTCGGCGCCCTTGAAACCCACCGCTTCGCTACGGTAGGCCGGCGACACGACCAGCGCGCCAAAGCGCTCGCGCAAGGCCGCGAGCGCCGCGCGCAGATGCCGACGCGGCCGGACGTTGGAACCCAGGCTCAGATAGACGCGCGCCATCAACGTTCCGAGGCGATGCGTGACGCCGATCCTGCTTCATGGGCGCGTGCAGCGGCCAATCCGACCTGCATGTCGTGCCCCGTGGGCTGCTGGAACAGGCGCAGGCCGAACTCCGGCAGGATCGCAATCAGATGATCGAAAATGTCCGACTGCACGTTTTCGTGCGGGCCGAAATCGGTGACCGCCGTATACGCGTAGATCTGCAGCGGAATGCCTTCGGCGCCGGGATCAAGCTGGCGCACGGCGCACAACATGTCGTGGTTGATCTGCGGATGGGCATCGATGTAAGCCTGCATGTAGGCCCGGAAACTGCCCAGATTGCTCAGGCGCCGCTGGTTGACCCGCAGCCGCCCAGGCGCGCCCAGCGCGTCGTTCCACTCGCCGACCTCCTGCTCCTTGCGCTCGAAGTAGCCCGTCAGGAGCTGGAACCGACGCAGATGGCCGACCTCGCCCCCATCCAGGAAACGCACGCTGTTGACATCGATGTTGATCGCCCGCCGGATACGCCGGCCACCGCTTTCGTACATGCCGCGCCAGTTGCGATAGGACTGTGAGATGAGGTGCCAGGTGGGAACGGTGCTGACGGTCTTGTCCCAGTTCTGCACCTTGACGGTGTGCAGCGCGACGTCGATCACGAAACCGTCGACGTCATCCGTGGGCATGGATATCCAGTCGCCCACGCGCAGCATGTCGTTGGAAGCCAGTTGCACACTGGCCACCACCGATAAAATGGTGTCCTTGAAGATCAACAGCAGCACCGCCGAGACCGCCCCCAGGCCGGCCAGCAGCGACAACGGCGAACTGCCGACAAGGCTGGCAATGATGACGATGACGCCGATCATCCAGACGATGATCTTGCCCAACTGCACGTAGCCCTTGATCGAGTGCTCGCGCCCGCGGGGAGTCACCGCATACAGATCCTCCAGCGCCGACAGCGACGCGTTGATGGCCATCACGACGAACAGCGCGATCAACGACAGCATGAGGCCGGAGACCACCTGCTCGACGTCGGCAGATACCCCCGGTATCGCCTTGATGCCGTACTTCACGATCAGCGCCGGCACGATCCGCGCCAGCCACAGGAAGCTGCGACGCCGGTACAGCGCATCGTCCCAGCGCCATGCCGTGCGCACGGTGATGCCGCGCAGCACGCGTGTCAGCACGCTGCGCACCAGCACGCCGGCCAGCCAGGCCAGCGCCAGCAATGCCAGCAGCCCCAGCACGGTGCGCATCCAGGGAAGTTCCAGCAGGTCTTGCAGGTTTTGCATCGATTCGTTCCTGTCGGCTCGGTACCCGCGAAATGTGCAGCAGGCGGGGACGGGGCGGCATGGACCGCGGAAAGGCGCGTGACCAATCCATGCAAGGATGGAGGCAGTTGGCCTCCGTAACAACCGTGGGGCAGAGGCGCGCAGGCGTTATGACGGCCGCGTACCGCGTTCGATCCACACGCCGACAGCTTTCGCGCCGCGCACCGCGCCGGGCTTGGACAGTTTCAGACGCACCCACGCTACCCCGAACTCTTCGCGGATGATCGCCGCGCAGCGCTCGGCCAGCGTCTCGACCAGCCCGAAGCTCGAGGCGCTGACGTAGTCGATCAGGCGCCTGGATACGTCCTTGTAGTTCAGGGTCAGCGCGATGTCGTCACTGGCTGCCGGCACGGTGTTGTCGAACGCCATCTCGATATCGAACGCCAGCGTCTGCCGCACGCGGCGCTCCCAGTCGTAGATGCCGATGACGGCATCGATGCGCAGGTCTTCGATGAAAACGGTGTCCATGGCGGTATTTCGGCAAGACTGGGTGGTACAGGGTCGGCGAGCGCGGCCACGGATGCAAGTCGGCATGCCCAGTCGGCATGCCCGGCCATGCGATCATGTGTGCATGGCCGCCTTCAGTACCCTCCCGCTCAAACCCACCCTGCTCGCCAGTGTCGAGACGCTCGGCTACGCCGACATGACCCCGGTGCAGGCGCAGAGCCTGCCACCGATGCTGGCCGGCCGCGACGTGATCGCGCAGGCGCAGACCGGCAGCGGCAAGACCGCTGCGTTCGGGCTGAGTCTGCTGCAGGCGCTGGACGTGGACTCCATTCGCCTGCAGGCGCTGGTGTTGTGCCCCACCCGCGAACTGGCCGACCAGGTCAGCAAGGCGATCCGCAAACTGGCGGCGAACATCCCCAACGTAAAGCTGCTGACCCTGTGTGGCGGCATGCCGCTGGGCCCGCAGCTGGCCTCGTTGACGCATGACCCGCACATCGTGGTCGGCACGCCCGGCCGCGTGCAGGAACATCTGAAGCGGCAAAGCCTGCACGGCGGCGGCATCAAGGTGCTGGTACTGGACGAGGCCGACCGCATGCTCGACATGGGTTTCACCGAGGCGATCGACGACATCATCGGGCGCATCGCGAAGCACCATCAGACCTTGCTGTTCTCGGCGACCTACCCGGACGAGATCCGCGCCGTGAGCCAGCGCGTGCAGCACGATCCGGTCGAAGTGACGGTGGATGCGCCGGCGGACGAAAAGCCCGCGATCGAGCAGCGCTTCCACGAAGTGGAGCCAGCGCAGAAGCCGGACGCGCTGGCGCAGTTGCTGGGTGGCGAACGCGGCGAGCAGGCACTGGTGTTCTGCAACATGCGCCGCGAGGTGGACGCGGTGGCGCAGGAACTCGACCGCCGCGGTTTCTCCGCGCTGGCCCTGCACGGCGACATGGAACAGCGCGACCGCGATGAGGTACTGGTGCGTTTCGCCAACCACAGCTGCGCCGTGCTGGTGGCTACCGACGTCGCCGCGCGCGGTCTCGACATCGTGGCGCTGCCGCTGGTGGTCAGCTACGACATCGCGCACGACCCGGAAACCCATACCCATCGCATCGGCCGCACCGGGCGCGCCGGCCAGACCGGCCTGGCGATCACCCTGTGTACGCCACGCGAACGGCCGAAGGCCGCCAACATCGAGGAATTGAACGGCACGCCATTGCCGTGGCGGCCATTGAAGATCACGCCACCACGCGGCAAAACCCTGCACCTGGCGCCGATGAAAACCCTGGTGATCGACGCCGGGCGGCAGGACAAGCTGCGCCCGGGCGATATCCTCGGCGCGCTCACCGGCGACGCCGGGCTGGACGCGAAGGACATCGGCAAGATCGACGTGTTCGCCACCCGCGCCTATGTGGCGATTACCCGCGCGCTGGCGAACAAGGCACTGGAGCGGCTGCGTGCAGGCAAGATCAAGGGCCGGAACTTCCGCGTGCGCGCACTGGCCTGACTCGCGCATCACTTTATTGGTAACTCCCATGCGACGCCTCATCACCCTGCTCGCCCTGCTGCTTGCCACCACCGCCTGCTGCGCGGCCATCCCGGTTTACGGCTACAAGATCGTGCACGTCTATCCGCACGACACTTCCGCCTACACCGAAGGGCTGTTCTACAAGGACGGCTTTCTTTACGAGAGCACGGGAGAAAAGGGCGCCTCGAGCGTGCGCAAGGTAGAGCTGAGGACCGGCAAGGTGCTGCAGCAGCACGATGTGCCGGCGCAGTATTTCGGCGAAGGCATCATCGACTGGAAAGGCCAGCTGATCCAGCTGACCTGGCAGAGCGGCACCGGCTTCGTCTACGGCCTGGATGACTTCAAGCTGCGGCGCACCTTCAGCTATCCGGGCGAAGGCTGGGCGCTGACCCGCGACAGCACCCACATCTACATGAGCGACGGTTCATCCGTGCTGCGCATCCTCGATCCGGACACGCTGACCGCCACCGGCAGCATCATGGTCACCGCCGACGGCGTGCCGGTGACCAACCTCAACGAGCTGGAATGGGTGGACGGTGAAATCTACGCCAACATCTGGCTGACCCACCGGATCGCGCGCATCGATCCGGCCACCGGCCATGTCGTCGGCTGGATCGACCTGACCGGCCTGTTCGACGTGAACACCCTGCCGGTGCCGGCCAACGACGTGCTCAACGGCATCGCCTGGGACGCGCAACACAAGCGCCTGTTCGTCACCGGCAAGCACTGGCCCAAGTTGTTCGAGATCAAGCTGGTGCCACGCGGCGACTGATCAGCCGGGAGGTTTCCCAGACTGTCGTTGCAGCCAGCGCGCCGCCCCGCGACCGGCCACAAGGCCGCTGGCGAAACAGGCCGTCAACAGGTAACCGCCGGTGGGCGCTTCCCAGTCCAGCATCTCGCCCGCGCAGAACACGCCGGGGCGATCGCGCAACATCAGGTGCTCGTCCAGCCCTTCGAGGCGCACCCCGCCGGCCGTGCTGATCGCCTCGGCCACCGGGCGCGGCGCACGCAGGCGCAATGGCAGCGCCTTGAGTTGCGCGGCGAGCGCCACCGGATCAGCCAGCGTGGGCTTGTCGATGAGTTCGAACACCAGAGCGCTTTTCGCGCCGTCCAGCCCGGCCCGGCGACGCAACCAGTCGCCCATGCTGTGCTTGCCACGCGACGCGGCGAGGCGCTCGGCCAGCGCGGGCTGGGTGTAGCCCGGCACCAGGTCCAGCTTCAGCACCGCCTCGCCACGTTCAGCGATCTGCTCACGCAGCTCGGCACCGATCGCATAGACCAGGCTGCCCTCGATACCGTATTCGCTGAGCACGAACTCGCCCTGGCGCCGATGCGCCACGCCCTGGCGATCGGTCCAGTGTGCGACCACCGCTTTCAGGGGCGCGCCGGCGAAGCGACTGCGCAGATGCTCGCTCCACGCCAACTCGAAGCCGCAGTTGGCCGCCTGCAACGGCGCGACATCAACACCGACGCGTCCCAGTGGCGCCACCCAAGCGCCATCGGAGCCCAGTCTCGGCCAGCTGGCTCCGCCCACAGCGAGCAGCACCGCGTCGACCGGCACCACGCGCTGACCGTGCGGCGTGGCGAAATGCAGCGCGTCGTGCGCTTGCCAGCCCAGCCAGCGATGGTGCATGTGGAAGGCCACGCCCGATTCGCGCAGGCGCCGTACCCAGCGACGTAGCAGCGGCGCGGCCTTCATATCCACGGGAAACACCCGCCCGGAGCTGCCGACAAAGGTTTCCACGCCGAGTCCACCTGCCCAGGTGCGTACCGCTTGCGCGTCAAACTCCGCCAGCCAGCGCCCGATCTCGGTCTGGCGCGCTCCGTAACGTTCGACGAAACGCGCAGGTATCTCCGCGTGGGTCAGGTTGAGTCCACCCTTGCCAGCCAGCAGAAACTTGCGGCCCACCGATCCCATCGCATCGTACAAATCCACGTCGAGCCCGGCCCCACGGGCGGTCTCGGCAGCCATCAGGCCAGCCGGGCCACCGCCGATGATGGCGAGTCGGTGAGAAAGGGTCGACGTCATGCGTCCATGGTCGCACGGGCCGGCCCGTCCTCGACATGCGGCGAGGTAAGTCCGCAGGACCGGATCGTGGCCAGCCCATGAATCGAACATCGATCACGACGTATCAAAAAGCCACCGCACGGAAGGTGGCGCCGAATTGTTGCCTGGCACCATCGATCCGAAGCGTCATCCCATTCGATCGAGCCGGCCTCGCTTTTTCCCGGCACGCGTTGGGGCAGAGGTTGTATGGTCATGACTTCGCCACCTGAGGAATCCGACGATGCTCCGGTTGATCCTGCCGTCCACCGTGCTGCTGTTTGCGTCCGCCGCGACCATCGCGTCCACGGAGCTTCCGGCCGTGCCGCGCGAACACCCGGCGCTGCACGCGCTGGCCGACGCGCCGAGCCAGGTCGAACTGCGCATGACGATCACCCGCTTGATCGGCTTCGGCACGCGGCACACGATGTCGGACACGAAATCCGATAGCCGCGGCATCGGCGCGGCAAGGCGCTGGGTGAAATCGCGCTTCGAGGCGATCTCCAAGGATTGCGGCGGCTGCATCGAGGTGATCACGCCCTCGCAGGTGTTCACCGGCAAGCGGCTGCCCACGCCGACCGAGGTGATGGACGTGGTCGCGATCAAGCGCGGCAGCACCGACCCGCAGCGCGTGATCGTGATGACCGGTCACCTTGATTCGCGCGTCACCGACGTGATGAACTCCACCAGCGACGCCCCCGGCGCCAATGACGACGCCTCCGGCGTGGCCGCGCTGATCGAAGCCTCGCGCCTGCTGTCGAAACAGGACAACGGGGCGACCCTGGTGTTTGCCGCGTTGTCCGGCGAGGAACAGGGTCTGTACGGCGGCAAGGTCCTGGCCGACTACGCGGTGGCCCACGGCTGGAAGGTCGAGGCCGAGCTCAACAACGACATCGTCGGCAACAGCCACGGCCAGAACGGCGTGATCGACAACACCACCGTGCGCGTATTTTCCGAAGGCACCAAGAGCAACGAAACGCTGGCGCAGGCCGATTACCGTCGTTACCACGGCGGCGAAGTGGATTCCCCCTCGCGCAACCTGGCCCGCACCATCGACCGCCTCGCCAACCAGTACCTGCCCGATTTCCGCGTGCACTTGATCTACCGCACCGACCGCTTCGGCCGTGGCGGCGACCAGGTGCCGTTCCTGCAGGCGGGCTATCCGGCCGTGCGCGTCACCGAGGCGCACGAGAACTACACCCGGCAACACCAGGATCTGCGCACCGAGGATGGCACCCGCTACGGCGATACCATCGACGGCGTCGATTTCCGCTACCTGGCCCGGGTCACCGCGCTCAACGCGATCACCATGGCAAGCCTGAGCCGTGCGCCGGCGCCACCCACCGGCGTCACCATCAAGGGCGCGCTGGCCACCGATACCACCGTGAACTGGAACAAGGTATCCGGCGCCGCTGGCTATCGCGTGCACTGGCGCGACACCACCGCGCCACAATGGCAATACGTGCGAGCGGTCGGCAACGTCGACAACACGGTGCTGCAGGATATCGTCATCGACGACTGGTTATTCGGCGTGTCGTCCGTATCGGCCGATGGCTATGAAAGCCCGGTGGTGTTTCCCGGCTTTGCCGGCAGCTTCGAGCGTTCGCCAGCGGCCACCAAGCCTTGAGCATGGATTGAACGACTGGATGGAGTGATCCAGCCCCGTGACCCGGTACGCGCTGCGGAATACGCCAGTACGACAACCCATCGCACCCCTCTCTCACCAGCAAGAGCAGGCATACGGAGCGCCGGCGTCTCGCCGGCATGCTCTGGCGGGCGGGACGCCCGCGCTCCCAGTGGCGCACAGGCGGATTTGCGGACCGGTCCCCAAAGCCCGACAGGTGCCTAAGCTAAACTCGACCGATGGCTCCGACTCCACGCAAACGCAAACCGCGCGAGGCCGGCGCACCGGCGCCAGCCGGCAAGCCGAGGCCGCGTCCGGGCGCGGCGAAAGCGCCGGCAAAACCCAAACCACGGCCGGCGGACAGCTCGACCCGCGCCACCCGTGTGCTGAACTGGTTGCTGCGCAAGCTGCCGACGCGCCAGCGCGAAAAGGCGCTGGATTACCTGGTGCTGACCCGGATGGACCGCCCGATCGGCGCCCTGCTGTTGTTGTGGCCCACCTGGTGGGCATTGTGGCTGGCGGCCGGTGATTTTCCGCCGTGGAAGCTGCTGATCATCTTCACCATGGGCGTGTTTGCAATGCGTGCGGCCGGCTGCGCGATCAACGATTTCGCCGACCGCAAGCTCGACCCGCAGGTGGCACGCACGGCAGGGCGTCCGCTCGCCAGCGGACGCGTCACGCCGCGCGAGGCGTTGCTGGTGTTCGCCGTGCTCTTGTCGTTCGCCTTCGTGCTGGTGTTGTTTACCAACAAGCTGACCATCCAGCTGTCGTTTGCCGGTGCCGCGCTGGCGGCACTGTACCCGTTCAGCAAGCGCTACACGCACATGCCGCAAGTGGTGCTGGGCGCCGCCTTCGGCTGGTCGATCCCAATGGCCTTCGCCGCGGTGATGAACAGCGTGCCGCCGATTGGCTGGTTGTTGTTCATCGGCAACATCCTGTGGTCCACGATCTACGACACCGAGTACGCCATGGTCGACCGCGAGGACGACCTCAAGGCCGGCGCGAAATCCACCGCGATCCTGTTTGGCGACGCCGACCGGCCGATCCTGGGCATGCTGATGGGCACCTTCCTGCTGGCGATGCTGTTCGTCGGCCAGCGCGCACAGCTGGGCTGGCCGTACTGGCTCGCCCTGCTGGTCGCCGCCGGACTGTTCGCGTGGCAACAGTGGCTGATCCGCGAGCGCCAGCGCGATGCCTGCCTGGCCGCCTTCCGCCACAACAACTGGCTGGGACTCACGCTGTGGATCGGCATCGTGCTGGCGTTGGCGGTGCGCTGAAACAACGCGGATCTGCGGATCGGCCAGCACCCCGCGTGCAGGAGCGCACCCTGTGCGCGATGCTTTCCGTGACGTGACGAAGAGCATTCGCGCACAGGGTTGCGCTCCTACACGCGGCGCCCTCGTGGCGCGCGCGCCATGGCCCACACATCGACCCGCGCCACGCCGATGCGCTTGAGCACGCGCGTGCACTCGGCAAGCGTAGCGCCGGTGGTCATGACATCGTCGAGGATCGCCACGTGGGCCGGCAGGACGGTTCCTTCGCATGACGCGAACGCCCCGTGCACGTTTTTGCGGCGGTCCTTCGCGTCCAGTTCGGTCTGCGCATCGGTGGCGCGCACGCGTTGCAAGACATCCTGGCGCAGCGGCAGCTTGAGCGCGCGCGCCAGCGGCCTGGCCAGTTCGAGCGCCTGGTTGTAGCCGCGTCGACGCAGCCGGCTTCGATGCAGCGGTACCGCAAGCAGCAAGGATGGCAAGTCGACCTGACGGGGTTCCCGCTGCCACAGGCTCGACAGTACGCGTCCGGCAGCCAGGTCTCCGGCGAATTTGTAGCGTGACTCCAGCCGGTCCAGCGGCCAGCCGTAGCGGAACGGTGCCCACGCCGCGTCCCATGGCGGCGCATGCTGCTGGCACTCACCGCACAGTTCTGCCGGCATCGCCAGCGGCAGCGCACAGCGCGCGCAACAGCTGCGGTTGCGTGGCAACTCGGCGGCGCAATCGACGCAGAGGTCGATGCCGTTGGCGCCGGCAGCGCCGCACAACAGGCAACGCAACGGCAGCACGAAACGGTGCAGGCCGAACCAGCTTCGCCGCATGACTTCCGTGAAAACCATCGCCGTCCCTGTCTCGGCAGTCCAGAGGTGATCGTAACCGGATCGACTGCATGATGCCTGCGTCGACTGCGTGTCGACGGCACACGGGGAAGCCCACGTGGAGCGCCTGCTGGCTGCGCTGGAAACCCTGCACCTGCCACGCCATTCCAGCCGATTCCGGCCCGCCGCGTATAATCGCCTGCCTGCTGCCGCGATACCGTGCATGTCGATCGTCAATATCTCCGCCTACAAATTCATCGGCCTGGACGACCTGCCCGCGCTGCGCGAACAGCTGTTCGCGCGTTGCGAGGCACTGGCGTTGAAGGGCACGATCCTGCTCGCACCCGAGGGCATCAACCTGTTCCTCGCCGGTACGCGCGCACAGATCGACGAGTTCATGGCAAGCCT
>DASRUB010000227.1:0-8413 GCA_035655635.1 Rhodanobacter sp.
GACAGCCGACTCAGCGCGAAGCCGAAATCCAGTGGCCCCTTCAACTCGCCGGCAGCGGCGTCGAACTGGATGTCCGAGGCCGCGGCGTTGTCGATCGGCTTGAATTCGGTCCAGCTCTGCGGGCTGGAGCGCAGGAACGCCGTCACCGCCCATGGCGTTGACGCCAGCTGGGCCAGCGCGGATACCTGCGGGAACAGCGTGGTCAGCTGGAAACCCTGGGTGATCGCCTGCGCTGGATAGCTGCCCAACGCGATCATGCGCGGATCATGCAAGCCCAGCGCCGTGCCGGAGCCGTCGACCAGCACACCGGGCAACACGCGCACGCCGAGAACGTCCGCCAACGGCTTGAGGCCGAGGTCGTGGTTGGCCGGCTCGGTAAGCCACAAGAGGTTGCCACCATTCTGCACGTAGCCGACCAAGGCGCTCACCGCGCCGGGCGCCAGCGGCACGCTGGGACTGGCCAGCACCACCAGGTCGGTGTGCTCGGGCACCGCGTTGACCTGGGCAAAGTTCAGCGGCACCGCGCGCATGCCGCGACTTTCCAGTTGCGACATGAAGGTGCCCATGTCGGCATTCGCCTGTCCATTCGGACGTCTCTCATCGTCGCCCGTGACGAAGGCGACGATGCGGTCGTTGCCCCGTTGCAGCCGTTCGAGCGCATTGGTGAGGCTGCGTTCGGAGAGTTCGTCCAGTCGCTGCTCATGCCCCTTGTAGTGCAGGATCAACGCGCCATCGATGGAAATGCCCAGCTGGCGCATCTTCGCCGGGTCGAGCTGCGGATCGACGAAGCGCAAGCTGAAATCCGGTTTCACTGCCTGGTAGCGCTGCAGGAAGCCGGCGATGGTCTGGCGCAGGTCGCCTTGCGGGTTGGCGTAACTGACGACCTCGACCGGGCCGTCGAGCTGCTTCAACACGGCACGGCTTTCCGCCGACAGGCTGATCCGGCCGTTCGCGGTCCAGTCGGCACGATAATCGTAGCGCGTAGCGAGATAACCTATCGCCGCGCAGGCGAGCACGAGCAGGAGGGCGAACAACCAGCCGTCCAGGCGTCTGAACAGGTTGCGCATCAGCCGCGCTCCTTGTCGGTCGCAAGGCGGCGCGTGGCAAGCGCCAGCGACAGCGCGATCAGCAACACGAACCACAGTACATCGGCACTGGAAACCAGACCGCGCAGCAGCGGTTGCACATGCGTGCTCATCGCCAGGGCGTTGATCGCGCCGCCATGGATGCCAGCCATCTGCGCGCCAAGGTTCACGCTCCACAGCGCCAGCGCCAGTATCAGCGCGGCGGCGGCGGCGATGGCCGGATGCGACGCAAAACTCGAGCAGGCCACGCCCAACGCCGCCAGCGCGGCCAGCATCAGGGTCACGCCCAGCGTGGCCGCGGCCAACTTGCCCCAGTCGAGATGGGTGGCGTGGGCCAGTGTCAGTGGCATCGCCAGGGTCAGCAGCAACCACAGCAGCAGCCAACCCAGGATTGCCAGATACTTGCCCAGCACGATGCGCGACGCCGGCACGCCGGCGGCGAACAGCAAGGGCAGCGTGCCGTTGCGACGATCGCCGGCGATGACCGACATGGTCAGCAGCGGCACCACCAGAAAGGCCAGTTGGGCAAGTTGGCCCAATAGCGGCACGGCCACCAGGTCGGTGAAACCGGGGCCGTCAGGCAATGCCGCACGCTGGATCTGGCTGGCCAGGAAACTGCCCAGCAACAAGGTGAAGTTCCAGGCAAGCCAGGCCAGTGTCAGCGCGGCCAAGACCCAGGCCAGCGGGCGCACCAGCAGCCGACGCCATTCCAGTCGTGACACCGTCAGCGCACTCATGCGGCCTGCGCCGGGGTGTGCTTCATGGCAATCTCGAAGAACGTCTTTTCCAGTGCGTCAAGATCGTCGCTGCGCACCACACCATCATGTCGCAGCATGCCCTCGTGCAGGATCGCCACCCGATCGCAGACGGCGGTGACCTCGCCCAGCAAATGGGTGGACAGGATCACCGTGGTGCCGGCGGCCGCCTGCTCGCGGACCAGCTTGCGCAGGGCGGCGACCTGCACCGGGTCCAATGCGTTCGCGGGTTCATCCAGCACCAGCAGGGCAGGCTTGTGCAATAGCGCGCAGGCCAGCCCCAGGCGCTGGCGCTGGCCCTGCGACAGCACCCCGGCCAGGCGTCGTGCCAGCGGCTGCAGTTCCAGTCGCTCGATGATGTTCGTGCGCGCCTGGTGCAGGGCGACGCCACGCAGGCCGCGGAGGCGACCGTGCGCGTCCAGGTGTTCGGTGACGGTCAGCTCCGGCCACAGCGGTGCGCGTTCGGGTAGCCAGCCGATCCGGGTGCGTGCCAGTTCAGGTCGTTCCAGAAAGTCCTCGCCATTCAGCTTGATGCCGCCGCTGTCCGGCCGCAGCGCCCCGGCGATCATCGACAACGTGGTCGACTTGCCGGCGCCATTGACGCCAAGCAGGCCCAGTACCTGGCCGCGTGGCAGCGCCAGACTCAGGTCCTGCACGGCCGGGCGGCTGGCGCGGCGGCGGCTGACATGTTCCAGTTGCAGCACGGGCGCCGGTGTCGTGGGAGTGATCGTGGTCATTGCATGATTGTCACGGCGACCCCATGGTTAAACAACAGGCGATTGTGCTGCATGCCAACCAACACCTGTTTGACGTTTGCCTCTTGACCGACTGCTACCATGGCAAATCAGCCATGCTGGCGGGTATGGAAACCCCTCCACTAGACTCCGTCCGTTTCCCCGCGTTCCCCGCGTTCTCTACCCGGTAACCCATAATGCTTGACGCTGTACTCGATTTCCTCAACAACGGCATCGCCCACGCCAGTTGGGGCCAGATCGCGATCTATATGCTGATCGTGACCCAGCTCACCATCTTCACGGTGACGCTGTACCTGCATCGCAGCCAGACCCATCGTGGCGTAGATTTCCACCCGGTGCTGGCGCATTTCTTCCGGTTCTGGGGCTGGCTCACCACCGGCATGGTCACCCGTGAATGGGTGGCGGTGCATCGCAAGCACCACGCCAAGGTGGAGACCGAGGAAGATCCGCACAGCCCGATGATCTACGGCATCAAGAAGGTGTTCTGGGACGGCGTCTCGCTGTACCGCGATGCCTGCGGAAACAAGCAGGACATGGAGCAGTACGGCCGTGGCACTCCCAACGACTGGGTCGAGCACAAGGTCTATGGCGCGCATCCTTATTGGGGTCCGACCTTGATGTTGTTCATCAGCGTGGCGCTGTTCGGTGTGATCGGCGCGGCGTTGTGGGCGCTGCAGATGGTCTGGATCCCGTTCTGGGCCGCCGGTTTCGTCAACGGCATCGGCCACTGGGCCGGCTACCGCAATTTCGAGAGCGCCGACACCGCGCGCAACCTGATTCCGTGGGCGTTCTGGATCGGCGGCGAAGAGCTGCACAACAACCATCATGCGTTTCCCAGCTCGGCCAAGTTCGCCCTGCGCAAGTGGGAGTTCGACATCGGCTGGGCCGCGATCTGCGGCCTGCGTGCGGTGGGCCTGGCCAAGGTGTTGCGGGTGGCGCCATCGCTGGACGTGCGTCCGAACGTGCATCTGCCCGATGCCGACACCTTGAAGGCCGTGCTGACCCATCGCTTCCAGGCGATGACGGACTACTACCGCGGCGTGATCACGCCGACCGTACGCGACGAGGCACAGCACGCTGGCGAGAGCATCAAGGCGATTCCGCGCCGGATGCGACTGGCCATGGCCGATGGTGGCCGCTGGCTCGACAGCGAAGGCCGCGACCGCATGCAGGCGGTGCTGGCCAGGCGGCCCACGCTGAAGACCGTGGTCGAGTTCCGCAACCGCCTCGCGGCGCTGATGGAGCAGCGCGGCGCCGAGCAGGCCTTGAAGGGGTTGCAGCAGTGGATTCGCGAGGCCGAGGAAAGCGGCATCCGTTCGCTGCAGGAGTTCGCGCAGCGGCTGAAGGGTTACACGGTCGCCACTGCGTCAGCCTGATCGCAGCGGCCACGCTTCGACAAAGTCATGTTCCAGCAAAGCCCGCCGTCCGGCGGGTTTTGCTTTTGAGGGGTTTCGACAGCGGGGGAAGCGATGATGTTGCGCGTTGCTGATCGGTGCCGGCGGTGTGTTCGGTTCGCGGATCGCCGCTCAGCTGACCGGCGATCCGCGGTTCCATCTGACCCTCGCCGGGCGGCGGCTGGCCAGTCTGGCGGCGCTGCGTGAAAACCTGGGTGATCCGCGGGTGCAGTTGGCCGCGCTCGATGTCGCCGCGGCGGCACTGGCCGACGCCTTGGCATCGTTGCGACCACAACTGGTGATCCACGCGGCCGGTCCGTTCCAGCGACAGAGTTACCGGGTGGCCGAGGCCTGCCTGGCCTGCGGCAGCGATTATGTGGATCTCGCCGATGGCCGCGATTTCGTCGGCGGGATTGGACGTCTGGACAGCCAGGCGAAAGCGGCCGGGCGACTGCTGGTCAGCGGCGCGTCGACGGTGCCGGCGTTCAGCAGCGCGGTGGTGGATGCCCTGCTGCCGCGTTTCGGCGTGCTGGAGAGGATCGAGCATGCGATCAGTCCCGGCAACCGCACGCCGCGCGGCGATGCCACTGTGGCGGCGATCCTCGGCTATTGCGGCTGCCCGGTGCGGCTCTGGCGGGATGGACGCTGGCAGCATGGTCACGGCTGGATGCTGAGCCGGTATCAGCGGTTTCCGTTCGGTCGGCGCTGGGTGGGGCTGTGCGAAGTGCCGGATCTGGAGCTGTTTCCAGCGCGCTATCCCAGCGTGCGGAGCGTGCTGTTCCGCGCCGGGCTGGAACTGAAGCGGCTGCACTTCGGCACTTTGGCGGCGGCATGGCTGGTGCGACTGGGCCTGATCCGCGACCTGGCCCGGCATGCCGCGCGACTGCGCCGGCTAAGCGAATGGTTTCTCGATGCCGGCAGCGATGTCGGAGGGATGGTGGTGGAGCTGACCGGCCGAGACGTGCAAGGCCAGCCGCTGTGCCTGCGCTGGTCGCTGAGTGCCGCTGCCGGCGACGGCCCGCAGATTCCCGCCACCCCAGCGGTGGTGCTGGCACGCAAGCTGGCCGATGGCGAGCTGTCGGTGCGTGGAGCGATGCCGTCGTGCATGGGCCTGTTCACGCTGGACGAGGCGTTGGCGGCACTCGATGGTTTCGCGATCGAAACAGGCCTGGAAAGCGTCATGGCATGAAGCGTGCGCGCTCCTCCGGCGTGGGCAGGAAGCAGCTGCGGCTCTGCCCGAAGATGCGGTAACGATGTCGGGCCACGAAGCGATATGCCGGGTCGCGCAGCCAGCGCGGCACCAGCAACATCGTGCGGCTCAGCCAGCGTCAGCGCCGACGGCCCAGCCCGCGCAGGACCCGCGCGATCGCATCGCTGTCGGTGTAGCCGCGGCCGCCCTCCACCAGCAGGAAGGACAGCGGCGAATCCGGATCCAGCCCGTGCGCCAGCAGCAGGGTGCGGCCGCTGTCCGACTGCATCGCGGCGAAGTGGTAACGCGCGGCGCGGTCGTGTTTCAGCAGGAAACGCACCCAGCGGCTGCACAGCAGGCAGACGCCGTCGAACACGATCACCGGTGGCGAATGGGGTTCAGTGTGCATCGGGCTGCAGCTCCAGCCAGCCTTCGTACGCAATCAGCTGTCCCAGCACGGGGAGCCGCACGTCGACGCTGAAGTGGTAGCGGCCATCGCGTACGCCACTGCGCGAGAGCACCCGGCCGCGCAGGGCGTTCGGCATCGGTACGCCGAATACGTGCAGGCTGCGCAGTTGCCAGTCGATGGTGTCGCCATCACGGTGCAGGGCGAAGCCCAGCGTGGCTGGGCCCAGCCGTTCGTACAGCAGCGGTGAATCGGGGCGACGATCGAGTACCGACTGCATGCGCCGGCCGGTGAAGCGGCGGGTCCAGATCTCGCGGGTGCCGTGGCGTTCGATGGTCAGCGCCAATGCCTGCTGCGGGCCGGGCGCGGGCAAGCCGAGCAGGCGGCGCAGGCAGTGCGCGGGGAAGTGGTCGGCACCGGCGACGTCGGCGATGCCGGCCGCATGCAGGATCGGTGCGTCGCCGTGCATCGCTTGCACGGGGGCGGGCAACGCGTGCCAGGCGTCGTTGCCGAGCAGGCTGGGGAACAGGGCGGTGGAGGTCATCCGGGGATGATGGGGGATGGGCGGGCTTCGGGCAAAAGAAAACCCGCCGGGTGGCGGGTTTTCCTGGAGGAATCAATGTCGCGGTTGCGGTTGCTGTGACGAGAGCAAAGCAAGGGCAAGAGCGATCCCTGCCTGCGCAGGGATGACGTTCTGGCAAAGGCGTACGCGCTACGCGCGCACGCGCCAGAACGTCACTTGATCTTGCCTTCCTTGTAGATCACGTGTTTGCGTACCACCGGATCGTACTTCTTGAACTCGAACTTTTCCGGGGTGTTCTTCTTGTTCTTCTGCGTGGTGTAGAAGTGGCCGGTGCCGGCCGAGGAGATCATGCGGATCTTGTCTTGTGATTTGTTGGCCATGATTCGTTCCTCAGACCTTTTCGCCGCGGGCGCGCATGCCGGCAATCACGGCTTCAATGCCATTCTTGTCGATGGTGCGCAGGGCGTTGTTGGAAACACGCAGCTTGATCCAGCGGTTTTCGCCGGGGACCCAGAAGCGACGCTCATGCAGGTTGGGCAACCAGCGGCGACGGGTACGGTTGTTGGCGTGCGAGACGTTGTTGCCGCTCATCACACCCTTGCCGGTGACTTGACATACACGGGCCATGACGACCTCCGTAAGAATGGCTTGTAAAAAGCCGTGATTACCACCCGTTAGCCAGGGCGACATCGGCCCAGCGGCGCCAGTGCGCCACGCAATGCTGGAGAGTGCTGCCACGCCCGGTCGCTTGGGTTCGTATTGCGTGAGGAACCATCCGGAGAACCGGATCGACATGAGGCGAGCCGGGTATTGTTGCAGACAGGAGCACTCTGGCGCAATCCCCGCGCGCGCCCGGGCGGCGCTTCAGGGATGCGTAAAACGGGGATGTATGGAACAATCAGCCTCTTTGCTCGATCGTCCAAGACTCAAGAGGAACACCCGATGGCACAAGAAATCACCAATGAACAGGCCAATGGCCAGGCCAGTCAGCCGCAGCTGGTGATGCAGAAGATCTATGTGAAGGACGTTTCCTTCGAGGCGCCCAACGCGCCGCAGATCTTCCAGGAAATCGATGAGAATTCCCAGCCGCAGGTGCAACTGAACCTGGGCCAGAAGGCCTCCGACCTGGGCAACGACCTGTACGAAGTGGTGCTCAGCCTCACCCTGACCTGCACCGTCGGCGAGCGCACCGCCTACCTGGCGGAAGTGGAGCAGGCCGGTGTGTTCGGCATTGCCGGCTTCAACGAGGCAGACCGGGCCGGCATCATTGGCAGCTATTGCCCGAACCTGCTGTTCCCGTATGCGCGCCAGGTCATCTCCTCGATGGTGCTGGAGGGTGGCTTCCCGCCGTTCCTGTTGCAGCCGATCAACTTCGACGCGCTGTTTGCCGAACAGCAGCGGCGCGCCATGGGTGGCGACCAGGCACCGGTCATGCTCAACAGCTGAGTCGCGCACATGTCCGACAAGCCGAAGCTGACCGTTCTCGGCGCCGGCTCCTGGGGCACGGCACTGGCGGCGCTCCTCGCGCGCAACGACGTGCCCACGCGGTTGTGGGGGCGCGACGCCGCTGCGCTGGCGGAAATCGCGGTCCAGCGCTGCAACGAGCGCTATCTGCCCGGCATCACGCTGCCCGAGACGCTGCAATACGAAGCCGACCTCGGTGCCGCCGTGCGTGGCGCCGGGATCGTGCTGATCGTGGTGCCCAGTCACGCATTCGCCGCGATGCTGGACGCGCTGGCTCCCGTGCTCGACAGCGGCACTGCGATCGCCTGGGCGACCAAGGGCTTCGAGCCAGGCACCGGGCGCTTCCTGCACGAGCTGGTGGCGGAGAAACTGCCGGGTCGACCCGCGGCGGTGGTCACCGGGCCATCGTTCGCTAGGGAAGTGGCGACCGGTTTGCCGAGCGCGGTCACCGTGCATTCGGACGACGATGCCTTTGCGCAGCAACTGGCTAGCCTGCTGCATGCACCGAACCTGCGCGCCTATTCCGGTGGCGATATGCTTGGCGCCGAGCTCGGTGGCGCGATGAAGAACGTGCTGGCGGTGGCGACCGGGGTGGCCGATGGCATGCAGCTGGGGCTGAATGCCCGGGCCGGCCTGATCACCCGCGGCATGAACGAGATGCTGCGCTTGGGCGTGGCCCTGGGTGCGCGGCCGGAAACCCTGATCGGGCTGTCTGGCCTGGGCGACCTGGTGTTGACCTGTACCGGCGACCTGTCGCGCAACCGCCGGCTCGGACTGGCGCTGGGCCAGGGGGTGGCGATCGACGAAGCGGTGCGCCGCATCGGCCAGGTGGTCGAGAGCAT
>DASRUB010000228.1:0-11735 GCA_035655635.1 Rhodanobacter sp.
GCTGACGATGTTGGCGAACTGCGGGTTGATCTCGGAGCTGAGGTACTCGAATTGCAAACCCAGCACCGGCGCCCACGCCTCGGTCATCGCGGTGAACAATTCGGTCAGCATGATCTGGATCACGCGGCTTTCGGTCGCGGTAAAATCGCGACCCTCGATGCGCGCGTGGTAGCGGCCGTCGCCACCAAAGAAATTGTCGATCACGGTGAACACCAGGCGTGGCTCGAACACCACCAGCGCGGTGCCGCGCAATGGCTTGAGGCGCACCAGGTTGATGTTGCTCGGCAACGCCAGGCCGTGCACATATTCGGCGAATTTCACCATCTTCACGCCCAGCACCGAGACCTCGCAGTTCTTGCGCAGCACGTTGAACATCGCAGTGCGGAAGAACCGGGCAAAGCGGTCGTTGACCATCTCCAGTGTGGGCAGCCGACCGCGCACGATGCGGTCCTGCTGGGTAAAGTCAAACGAGATGACCGCATCGCTCGGCAACGGCTCGTCGTTGCCGGTGGCGACGGCGCCCGCGGTGACGCCATCCATCAACGCGTCGATTTCATCCTGGGAAAGCAGGTCGCTCATGTACGCGGGCCCCGGTTACTGAATCACGAAACTGGTGAAGTACAAGGCGTCGATGCCGGGCCGGCCAAGCCGCTTCTGCACGATGCCGCGCACGGCGGCAAGCGCATCGGCCTGCAGCTTCTCGCGACCGGCCGGCTCGCTGACCACATCGAATTTCTGGCTGCTGAACAGCGACACCAGGCCGTCACGCAGGACCGGATCGGCCTCCTTGGCCACGTCGATGGCTTTCGGGTCGTGTGCCATCAAGGTCACACCCACCTGCAGGTAGCGCAGCGCGTCGCCATCACGGAAAGTCACCACGAAGGCCGGCTGCAGCGCCAGGTAGATCTCCGGCTTGCCCGCGTCCGGCGCCTGCGCCTTCTGCGCCTTGGCGGCGCCGGCATGACGCGACTGCCAGAAGTAGCCACCGCCACCCAGGGCAGCCAGCACGACCACGGCGACAACGATCATCTTCAGCGGAAAGCGGCGTTTTGCCGGCGTGCCGTTTGCCACTTCGGCTTGTTCGTCGTTGCCCATGGAAACCTCGTGTTGCGTTGGATGGAATGGATGCGCCAGCGGTGGCACACACGAGAATGCAATCCGCGTGCCATCAGAATATATTTTGTTGCTTCAATGGTTTACGAAGCCGTCACCGACCCGAACGCGCCTTCGCGGCGCTTTCTTGACGCGCGCCGGTGGGTCGACGCGACGCAATCACAGCGGGCGTGACCGCATGCTGCAGAAGATCCGGCGGGCCGTGCCCGCCCTACGACGCGGCGATTGTGGGTGGTCACGACCCGCCCTGCGGCGTGGCGATGGTAGGGCGGCCACGGCCCGCCGGCTTTGCTCCGCGGCAGCCGCCGGGCGAATCCTGCACAAGCTTCAGGCGAACGCGTCGAGCAAACCCAGCTGACTCACCGGGGTGACCAGGCCGGCGCCGTGGACCTCGTCGACCTCGGACGTGCTGTCGCCGTGGTCGCCGGGGCCAGGCTGATTTCCACGATCGTGCTGCCCTACTTCGGTATGGCCCAGCGACAATCCGTGCTGGGCCAGCATCTGGCCCAGCTGCGGCAGGCTCTGCTGCACGGCGGTGACCGCGCCGGGATGCTGTGCCTGGAACACCACATCCACGCGGTCGTGGCTCACGCTGATTTTCAGATCCAGCGAACCCAGTTCCTCGGGGTGCAGCCGGATGCGTGCCTGCGTGACGCCCTGGCCGACGAACCAGCTCACCTGCTGACCCAGCTCCTGCGCGAAAGCGTGGCTGCCAGCCGGAGCCGCCTGCGGCACGCTGAGCGGTGTCGCCAAAGCGGCTAGCGTGGGCGCCGGGAACACCAGGGCCGGCGCCGCGTCCGACTTGGCCGAGTCGCGCATGCTCTTTGGATCCAGCGCCATGCCATTCGCGGCAAGCAACTGGGCCGGCAGCGCCGTGGACGCGATGCTGGTGGTCACCGCCATCGCGGCCGCGTCGCCCACCTGCTTGGGCACGTCATTTCCGGCATCGGCGGCCACGGCAGCGGTGGCCACGGCATCGCCGGACGACGCCGACAGAGCGGCGGCGGACGTCAATACCTTGTTCACTGCCGGACCGATCAGGGCCAGCATCGCTCCAACCAGCGCGGCGGCGCCCTGCTCGCCGCCATCGGCATCCTGCTCCACCGACGTGGCTTCCATCGACGCGGCACCAGCCAGCGCCTCGGCCACCGGCGTTGCCGCACCCGCCGTCGCTGGCACGGGCACCGTGGCAGCGACCTGGGCTGTGCCAGCGGGCGTCGGCGCAACCGCGTGGTTGTCCGGCGCATGGTGCGGGTCCTGCTCCGGTCGGCCCGTGCCGGCAGCAGGCTGCCGTGCGTGGGTCCCCGGCGCCGCTGGATCATTCGGTCGGGCGCGCGCGCGACCGGGATCGGGATCGGGGCTGCGCTGGGGACGCGCCGAAGGGGCGGGCGCACGCTCCGGTGCGGGCTCGGCGCCACGCTGGCGCGCGGCGTGCAACTGCTGTTCGAACGCCGCCGTCGAACCATGCGCGGGGGCATTCGGCGCCGCTTTGGTCGAGGCGGGAATGGCCGGGGGTGAACCGACAGCGTGGGCGCTCATGGCGTGAATGCTCCTGCAGGGGATAGGCGTGCGCACGGGCAAGGGCACACGCGGGGACAGCCGTGTCTGCTTCGCCATCCTGTGGCGACGGTCATCATGACGACCGCCGGCGCTGGAAACGTTCGTCGAGCTCGGACTGCTCGTGGCGTTCTTCCGCGCGACGTTCGCGTTCCAGATGCTGCGCGACCACGCTGTCCAGCGCGCACTCGCGTGCATGGTTGTGCTTCCATTGATCGCGCACTCTATCGAGCTCGCGCTGGTGGCGTGCGATCTCACCGGTCTGCTGCACGATCGCCTGGTCGATGCGCTGGATGAAGCTTTGCCGGTTGAGTATCGCGCTGACGCTCGGCATCACCTCGCCGGTGGCGGCATATTCCTCGCGATAGCGACGCAGTTCGCTCAGCTGAAGCTCGGCTTTCGCCAGCACCCGCTGTTGCGACGCGAAGTGGGTCAAGGCGTCCTCGCTACGGAGTTTTGCCTGGTCCACGGCGGGTTGCAATCGGCTGGCTCGGGAATTCATCCGTTCATCTGCTCGGCAAGGTCAGCGAGGTCGACAATGGCCTGATCGAGGGTCATCGGCTCATCGACTTCCTGCTGCAGGAAGGCGCGCAACCGCGGCCACATCTCGATAGCCTGGTCCACTTGCGGATCGGAGCCCTTCTGGTAGGCACCCACGGCAATCAGGTCGCGCTGCTGACGGTAGGCGGAATAGACCTGGCGGAAGCGCTGCGCGGAACGCATGTGTTCGCGCGTGGCCACCGCCGGCATCACGCGGCTGATCGAAGCCTCGATGTCGATGGCCGGATAGTGACCGGCCTCGGCCAGGTCGCGCGAGAGCACGATATGGCCGTCCAGAATCGCCCTGGCTGCATCCGCAATGGGATCGTGGCGATAGTCGTCGCCTTCGGTCAACACGGTATAGAACGCGGTGATCGAGCCACGCCCCTCGGCGTCGTTGCCGGCACGTTCGACCAGCGCCGGCATCATCGCGAAGACCGACGGCGGATAACCCTTGGTCGCCGGCGGCTCGCCGATGGCCAGCGCGATCTCACGCTGCGCCTGGGCGTAGCGGGTCAGCGAATCCATCAACAACAACACGCGCTGGCCACGGTCGCGAAACCATTCGGCAATGGCGGTGGCGTATTGCGCCCCGCGCAGCCGCTTGAGCGGCGGCGCATCGGCCGGCGCGGCGACGATCACCGCGCGGCGACGGCCCTCCTCGCCCAGGATCTGCTCGACAAATTCCTTGACCTCGCGACCGCGCTCACCGATCAGGCCGACCACCACCACGTCAGCGTTGGTGTAGCGCGTCATCATGCCGAGCAGCGTCGACTTGCCCACGCCGGAGCCGGCAAACAGGCCCAGGCGTTGCCCGCGCCCCACGGTGAGCAGGGCGTTGATCGCGCGCACCCCGACATCCAGCGGAGCATCAATCGGCTTGCGCGCCATCGGGTTGATCGGTTCACGCTTGAATGCAGCACGCTCGTGCGAATCCAGCGGTCCCAGGCCATCCAGCGGACTGCCGTCGGCGCCAACCACGCGGCCAAGCAGTCCCAAACCCACCGGCAGGCCGCCAATTTGGGCGCACGGGCGCACCCGCGCATTCGGCAGCACGCCGTGCATGTCGCCGACCGGCATCAGCAGCAGTCGTTCGTCCGCGAATCCGACGACCTCGGTGTCCAGGGTCGCCCCGTCGGCGGTATCGACCAGGCAGCGCGCGCCGAGTGCGGCTTCGCAACCCTCCGCTTCCAGCGTGAGGCCCACGACCCGGCGCAGACTGCCCTCCACGGACAGCGTACGCACGCTTTCGGCACGCTCGCGCCGCCGCGCCAGCTGCTGCTGCCATGAGGCGCGATCGGTGGTGATGGCGACTTCAGGCGTCATGCGTAGATCCTGCAGGGATGAGGAACGAGTAGCGAGGGAAGAGCATCGCCCGCGAGCGGGCTCCTACGGGAGCGGTGCGAACTTGCAGGAGTCCGCTGGCGGGCGATGCGGTTGCTCTCACGGCGCGCCCTCGTCGTCATCGGCGTCGTCGCCAAGCACCGCATCGATCACCGCTGCCAGGCGCGTATCCACCCGTGCGTCCAAGCGCGAGCGCTCGCTTTCAAGTTGACAGTCGCCGCGCGCCAGCGCGGGATCGGCGAGCAGTTGCCAATGGCTCTCGGCGGTGCCCAGGTCACGCAACAAGGCCAGGTCATCCGGGTGCACGTGCACGCGCAGTTCGCGGGCAGCCGCGGGTAGTGCCGCCACGGCCTGGCGCACGGCCTGCGCGATCAGTTCGGGGGACAGTTGCAATTCGCGGGTGATCACGCGCTGCGCGATCACCGTGGCCAGCCGCGCCAGTTCCTTCTCGACCTCATCGTCGAGCACCTGCAGCGGGCGTGCAGCTGCATCGCACAAGGCCTCAAACCGGGCCAGTTGCTCGCGCACTTGCTGCTGGCCCGACGCCAGACCCTCGGCATGGCCGGCGCCAAAACCCTCCGCACGCGCCTGCTGCTCCAGCGCCTCCAGTTCGCGCACGGTCGGTTGTTGCTCCGGCGGATCAGTCGCCCGTCGCAGCGGATGGTCGACGCCCACCTGGGGCAGCTCCCAACGCTGAAAATCTTCCTTCATGCTATGCAACACGCTGGCCATCAGACGTACTCATCCCCGCCGCCGGCCAGACTGAGCTGGCCCTCGTCGGACAGCTTGCGGGCAATGCCCAGCACTTCCTTCTGCGCCGCATCGACCTCGCTGAGGCGCACCGGTCCCTTCACCTCGAGATCGTCGCGCATCATGTCGGCGGCGCGCTTGGACATGTTGGCGAAGATCTTTTCGCGGATCTCCGGCTCGGCTCCCTTCAGGGCGATGATCAGCGTGGCCGAGGGCACCTCGCGCAACAGGGTCTGCATGCCGCGGTCGTCGAGGCCGGCCAGGTCCTCGAACACGAACATCAGCTCCTCGATCTTTTCGCCCAGCGACTCGTCCTGGCTGCGGATGTCCGTCATCAATTCGGTCTCGCGGCTGCCTTCCATCGCATTGAGAATGGCGGCGGCTGCCTTGATGCCGCCCAGGTTGGCGGATTTCAGCTTCTTGTTGGTGCCGGAGAACTGGCGCTCCATGATTTCGTCCAGCTCGTTCAGCGCATGGGGCTGCACGCCATCCAGCGTGGCGATGCGCATCACCGCATCCGAGCGCACGCGCGGCGGCAGGTAACCAATCACCTCGGCAGCCTGGTCCGGATCGAGTTGCACCAGCACCAGCGCGATGATCTGTGGATGTTCCTGGCCGATCATCTCGGCGATGGAGCGGCTTTCCATCCACTTCAGCGATTCCAGGCCCTTGCTGCTGCGGCCGAGCAGGATCCGGTCGATCAGGCCGCCGGCCTTGGTCTCGCCCAGCGCGTTGACCAGGATCTTGCGGATGTAGTCCTCGGTGCCCACGCCAAGCGAGGTCTGCCGTCCCATGTCCTCATCGAGTTTGCTCAGCGCCTGCTGGACGTGGTCGCGCGACACGCTGGACAGGGCCGCCATGGCGATGCCGATCGTCTGTACGTCACGCGCACTGAGATGTTTGAGCACCTCGGCGGCATCCTGTTCGCCCAGGGTAAGCAGCAGGATCGCTGCGCGCTGGGCACCATTGACCGGCGCCTCGACCTGGTTAGTGGCCATCTTCGCTCACCCAGTTCTTCACTATCTGCGCCACCTGTTTGGAGTTTTCGCCCACCATCTGGCGGGCCTGGCCGATGCGTTGTTCGTGTTCGAGCGTGGGCGCGGTATGGGCGAGTTTGGCCGGCGCCCCGGCTTCCGGCACGTCGTCCACTTTCACCGAAATCGTCGGCATGGGCGAAGGCAACGCCCTCGTGGTTGCTTCGCCGCGAGTGACGCCTTTCAGGAGCGGGCGCAGCAGGCCGAACGCCACCAGCAACGCGATCAGCACGCCGATGGCCTGCTTGATCAGGTCCATCACGCCAGGCCGCTCCCACAACGGAGGCTTGGGCAGCGCGTCGAACGCCTGCGGGCGCTGGAATGGCTGGTTCACCACGGTAACGCTGTCGCCACGCGCGGCATCGAAGCCGACGGCATTCTTGGTCAGGTCGGTCAGGCGCTGCAGTTCCTGCGCGGTGAACGGCACCCCGGCGGCAGCGGCCGCGGCACTCGCACTGCCCGCCCGGGCGGGACCCTTCTCCATCAGTTTGTTGTCCAGCACGACCGCAACGGTCAGGCGTGCCAGGCGGCCGGCCGGATCGCTCACATGGCTGATGGTGCGATCAAGTTCGTAGTTGCGGGTGGCACTGCTCGAGCTGTCGCCACCGGCATCCGTGGTGGTCGCCGTGTTGCTGGTCGGGTTCGCCTTGGCATTGGCCTTGCCGGTATTGGGGCTGCCGGCATCGGGATTGGCGGCGGTCGGCTGCGCGACCACATTGGGCGGCTGGTTGCTCAAGGCGCCGGGAATGGCGCCCGCCGCCGCGCCGCCGCTGTGCCGCTCGCTGCTGGTCTGCTCGCTGCGTAGCGCCGGATGATCGTGACCGAAGGTCTCGGTGGCCTTCTCGGACTGGCTGAAATCGAGATCCGCATAGACCTGCGCGCGCACCCGGCCCGGGCCGACCAGCGGCGTCAGCAATTCCTCGATGCGCTGCGCGTAGGTGTTTTCGATGCGCGTGGCCATGCGCATGCGGTCATCACCCACGGCGGCGGCGCTGGTCGGGTCGGCAGTCAGCAATTGACCTTGCTGGTCGACCACGGAAACCTGCCTGGCGTCGAGTCCAGGCACACTGGAGGCGACCAGGTGCACGATCGCGGTGACCTGGCCAGCGTCGAGTTGACGACCCTGGTACAGCGTCACCAGCACCGAGGCGCTGGCCTCGCGATTGTCGCGGATAAAGGCTGACGGCTTGGGCAAGGCAAGATGCACGCGGGCCGCGCGCACCGACTGCAGGCCGCCGATCGTGCTGCTCAGGTCAGCCTCCAGCAATTGCTGGTAGCGCGTGCGTTCGGCCAGGTCACTCATGCCGAACGGCGAGTCGTTCGCCGGCATCACACCGCTGGACGCACTGCCTTGCGGCAGGCCCTTAGCTGCCAGCTTGAGACGCAAGGCCGCCAGGTCGGCCGCCGGCGCCATGATCGAAGAGCCGTCGCTGCTCAACTGGAACGGCGTGTTGGTTGCCTGCAGTTCCTGCGCCACCGCGGCCGCATCCTTCTGGTCCAGTCCGGCATACAACAAGCCGTAGTTCGGGCCGCGCGACCACAGCACCACCGCCACGCCGAACGCCACGGCGGCGGCAATCGCCACCAGCAGCAGCACCTGGCGTGCGGCCGGGTTGCGGGCGAGTTGCTTGAAGGGGTCCGGTCGCGTGCCGTTGTTGTCGCTGGCCGCGATGGCGTGGTCTGCCATGGTGTTGCTCGTATGGTGAAGGCGGAATGGGGTCTAGGAGACTGTCGGGCTTGGGTGGTCGAGGCGAGAATTCGGTTGTGTGAGGACAGATTCCTGACGATTCGCCGGTCCATAGTGGTTCTATGGACCAAGATTCGGCGGGGATATGGACCGCACAGGCGGATTCGCAGACCGGCCAACCCGAGCCCGACAGGCTCCCAGGCGAAGGCGTCAGATCGACATGTTCATGATGTCCTTGTACGCATCAACCAGCTTGCTTTGCACGGCCACCGCGGTACGCAGCGACAGATCGGCCTTCTGCACCGCGACCATCGTGCGACCCAGATCCGCCCCTGGATCGCCACGCTCGAAACTTGCCGCCATGCGGCCCGCCTCCAACTGGCTGCGACCCACCTCGGAAATCGACTGCTTGAGCAGGGTGGAGAAATCGGACTGCCCCCCGAGCTGGGCTGCACCGATCGACGCGGCCCTGGGAGCGGCGTCCACCGGGCGAACCTGCGCGGTCATCTGGCGCATCTGCGACAGCAGGTTGTTGACGTCGATGGTGCTCATGCTGGCGTTTCCTGGTGACGGATTCCCGGCGCGTGTCGGGTTTACATGGGATGGATGCACGAGGCGTGCCAGTTCTTTTTTACGGGATTCGGGAGACGGGATTCGGGATTCGGCAGAGCGGCACGAGGCCAGCGACTGCCTTTGCGGTTCCGAATCCCGAATCCCGTCTCCCGAATCCCGGCCCTACGGGCCCTACGCCGCCATGCTGTTCTGCAGGCCGTACTTGCGCAGCTTCTCGACCAGGGTGGTGCGCTGCATGCACAACAGCCGCGCGGCATGCGCCACCACGCCACCGGTGGCGTCGAGCGCCTGGCGGATCAGGCCCACCTCGATGTCGGCCAGGTGGTCCTTGAGGTCCAGGCCTTGTGCCGGCAGCAGGCGCTCCGATTCGAACGCGGGCTGCGTCGCGGTTTCGACGGCCGGGGCATCGTCTACCATCATCGCCAGCAGTGCCGCACCATGGACTTCGCCAGCGACCGCGTTGCCGCGGTATTTCTGCGGCAGGTCGCTGCCGCGCACTTCGCCGTGGGGAAGCAGGATCGCCATGCGTTCGACCAGGTTGGACAGTTCGCGTACGTTGCCCGGCCAGGAGTGCGCATGCAGCGCGTTCATGGCGGCGGCGCTGAAGCGCACCGCGCCCAGCCCACGCCCGGCAAGCCGGAGGTTGAACTCGTTGACCAGGGTGGGCAGGTCTTCCAGCCGCTCGCGCAGCGAGGGCAGTTCCAGCGGGAATACGCTGAGGCGGTAATACAGGTCTTCGCGGAAACGATCCTCGGCGATCGACTGCTCAAGATTGCGATGGGTGGCGGCGATGATGCGTACGTCGCAGTGTTGCGTCTTGCTGCCGCCGACGCGCTCGTAGGCACGCTCCTGCAGCACACGCAACAACTTCACCTGCATCGGCAGGCTCATGTCGCCGATCTCGTCGAGGAACAGGGTGCCGCCCTCGGCCATCTCGAAGCGTCCCTTGCGGGCACTGATCGCGCCGGTGAAGGCGCCCTTCTCGTGGCCGAACAGTTCGCTTTCCAGCAATTCGGCCGGAATCGCCCCGCAATTGATCGCCACGAACGGCTTGTCGCGACGCGGGGAGTACTCGTGGATGGCCCGGGCGACCATCTCCTTGCCGGTACCGGATTCGCCCAGCACCAGCACCGTCGAGTCGAACGGCGCCACCTGCCGGATCAGGCCGTTGACCCGGACCATGGACGCAGAATCACCGACAAAGCGCTGGCCACCGGACTGCCTGCCCAGCAGGCTGGCGTAGACGTTGCGCAAGGCCTCGGTCAGCTTTTCATAGCTCAGCGGAAAGCTCAGCGTGGCCACGCGCCCGGCGAACGGCGATTTGGTGGCACCAAGCTGTTCGGCCCAGGGCGAGTCCTCCGCCAGCAGCAGCGGGACGTGGGCGGCGCTGGCACCCAGCAGGGCGAGCTGGCGCTCCAACTCGGCGGCATCGTTACCGTTCCCTACATACACCGCGCGCCAGGCATGGGTGGATTCGCCGACGCTGGCGCAACTTGCGCCGTGCTGGGGGTGGTAACCCAGGAACTGGAGTGCCGAGATCACCGCGTTGACGCGCGCCGCATCCGATTCAATCACCAGAAAGTCAAACTTCTGCATCTCGTTCCCCTTGCCGCATCTATGGTGAACCCCTGCATCAGGGGCCCCTTTTCGTCAGTGCCGGCGACTCGTCGCTGGTCTGCTGAACCAAGTGCAATAAGGAGGCCAAATTTTGGCGCCCAGGTGACGGCGGAACGTCACCCGTCAGAAGTTCTACGCGGCGAAAGCTTGCCTCAGGTATCCGGGCTGTGCGTCGTAACTATCTGATCTGACAAGATCACGGGAAATTCACGGGCCTGAATGGGCACCAGAAACGCCAGTCGTGCCAGGCAGGAAATGCGCGGTGGCGACGTCCCATTGTGTGAACTGGGTCACGCGCGCAACGGGTTCGTGACAGGCCGGAAGCTCCATACGCAGGCGTACTTACCCGGGCAGCTGGCGCGCATCTGCCACTTTTCGTCGGTGATGGCGAAAAACTAGTCGCTCGATTGCGTCACCCTGGGCGTCGTTGAGCGTGGTGAAGACCACGAACGTGCGGCCGTCGTCCAGTTGACGGTCGACTTGCGCTGCCAGCTCCAGCGGCAAGCTCCGGCAGTGATCGAAGCGCAGACTCAGCAGCATCGCCTCACCGGACGGTATGAGATCGCTCGGGATCACGGCGCCACGCGCATTGAAGCGAACCAGGCGGCGTCCGGGCAGCGTCTCGGTCGGGGTCAGCAGCCGATTGACGATATCCACCAGCGCGGTGAGCTTGGCATCCATCCGGCGCATTTCCTGTACCAGCGGATTGTCGTCTTCGGCACTGTCGACCCGCCGCTCTTCCAACGCGGCGATCGCCGCCAGGGTATTGCCGTTGCGCTCGACCAGCGACAACGCCCGAGCCGGCGGAACGGGCCATGCCAGCGGCTCGACGGATACGTGAAGCAGCTCCTCCACGCTCACCCTCTGCTCGAATTCATCCCATCTGGAGTTGTTCATCGTGCAGCTCCCCATGTCTCGGCCGAGGCCTCGGATCTCACCTATATATATGTATAAGCGATCCACAGCACAGACGCGAACATATCAAATACCCACTGGTGTCGAATCTCGGCTATTCAAAGGCCCTCTCCCGACAGGAGAGGGTGGGGGAGAGGGTACGTGCGAAGCGTTTCCCGGCACTTCAGATTGCCGCTCCGCGCTTCGCCCGCACCCTCATCCGTCGCTACGCGCCACCTTCTCCCGGAGGGAGAAGGGTTTTTCAGAGCTGTGCGCAGGCGGCAATCGCCCGGGAGCGCCGGTGCGCGCGCTGCCATTGCCGGGCGCCCGCGTCACGGGCGTTGCCCAACAGCGCCTGCAGCTGGAGATCGTACGCCTGGATCTGCTCGATCTGCGCCCGGCTGACGATATCCACCAGGGCGGTGAGCTTGGCATCCATCCGGCGCATTTCCTGTACCAGCGGATTGTCGTCTTCGGCATTGTCGACCCGCCGCTCTTCCAGCGCGGCAATCGCCGCCAGGGTATTGCCGTTGCGCTCGACCAGCGACAACGCCCGAGCCGGCGGAACGGGCCATGCCAGCGGCTCGACGGATACGTGAAGCAGCTCCTCCACGCTCACCCTCTGC
>DASRUB010000229.1:0-2518 GCA_035655635.1 Rhodanobacter sp.
AGTGGTCGCCGTCCGGTTTGGAGTTGCCACCGGCCAGGATCGAACCGAGATGGTATTGGCGCACCTCGTCCGGGGTCACGTACTTGATGTCGGCCTGGATCATCTGGCCGACCTTGTCCTCGACCGACATCCGACCCAGCAGTGCCTGCACCCGCGCATCAAGCGCGGGGTCGGGCGGCAACGGTGAATGGACGCTGGGCCACAACAGCGGGTGCACCGTAGCTGGACCATCAGCCGCGCGTACCGGAAGAAGCGGCACGACCAACCCGCCCGCAATCGACACGGCCAGCAGCAGGCATTGCAAAAGCGGGTTCCGGCGAAAGGACTGTGGCACGCGATCACTCCAGACTGGCGCGCACGCATGGCGCGTAGTGCTCAGAATGACACAAATGACAGCGCTGTCAATTTGCACGGCAACATGACCGTCGCCGGGATGGCCATCGGTATCAGGAAAGACGGGCGGTCGAGTTGCGAATTTCCAGCGAAAACGGTATCTCCACCAGCTGGCCGTTGCCCCGACCACGCAGGACCTCCAGCAATTGCAGGGCGGCGACCTTGCCCATCTCGCGGCTGGGCTGTCGGATGGTGGTCAGCGCCGGCCACAGCTGGCTGGCCAGCGGAATGTCGTCGAAGCCGCAGACGGAGAGATCCTGCGGTACCTTCAGCCCCCGTTCGTTGGCCGCCCACATCACGCCGCTGGCCATGTCGTCATTCGCCGCGAACACCGCGGTCGGTCGCTTCTTCAGCGCGAACAACTGCCGCGCCGCCGTGACCCCCGACGCAAAGGTGAAGGCGCCCTGCACCACGAGTTTGGGATCCTCGGCCAGCCCCGCGCCCGCCATCGCCTCGCGGTAACCCGCCAGCCGCCAGCGGCTGGCGCCGTGATCGGCGATGCCCGAGACGTGTGCGATCCGCCGATGCCCCAGCGACAGCAGATGTTCCACCATCGTGCGCGCGGCCAGTTGCTCGTCCATCGCCACGCCGATGTTGTCGACCCGCGACATCGGCGACACGCTGGCGAACGGCACCTGGCGTTCGCGCAGGCGCTTCAGCAGCGGCGCGTAGTCGGTGATCGGCGGCGTCAGCACGATGCCATCGGGGTGATGATCGGAGATCACGGCATCGAGTCGACGCACGAAGTCGTCGCCGCGCATGCGCAGCGGACGCACCATCATGTTGTAGCGGTGTGCATCGCAGGCCTCCAGCACGCCATCCTGGATTTCCGCCAGGTAGGTCGAGGCCGGGTTGTCATTGTTGTCGTACAGCATCGCGACCAGGAACGAACGATTGCCCGCCAGGCTGCGGGCCGACGACAACGGCCGGTAATCCATCGCCTCCATCGCCGCCGTCACCCGCTGGCGCGTGGCATCGGTGACGTTGGCCTCGTCATTGAGCACCCGCGACACCGTCTTCGGCGATACGCCCGCGCGGCGTGCAACATCTTCCAGCCGTACCCGCATGCTTTGGTCCAAAAGTCGTCCCGCCTGCGATCAACTATGCGGTCAGCAGCGACCCGTTGACAAGAACTTCGGTTGCCCCGCGCACGGGGGTGCCGCGGATCGGGCGCGCGAACGGCCATGAATACGTATGCACCGACTGGCCTCCAGCCCCTGGCGCTGACTACCATGCAAACGACTGGATGGCATCGCGCCGCTGATGCTGCAGTCGCAACGTGCAGGCCGGGCGCCACCGTGACATAACGACTCTCGGAGAATCCATCCCATGATCCGAATCAAACGCCTGCACGTTTTCGCGCCAGTCCCATGTTGAGTCTGTTGCTGGCAGCCGGCATGGCCGCCGCGCCCTCCGCTGCCCCCGCCTGGAACGACGGGCTGGACTGGCACGGCGTACACGTCAGCATTCAGCGTGACGCAAAGGATGCCTACACCCTGGCGTGGCCGTTCGGGCAGCGGGTGATTCCGCCACAGCCGCTGCAGGCCGATACCGCCAGCGTGCTGTTCAACGGGCTGTACGCGATGGCGCAGGATGATTTGCGGCTCGACTCGGTGACGGCGATCCGCGACGGCGCCTTCGACCATGGCGCGCCGATTCCCTGCCACTGCTTCGAGACCGGGCTGAAGTGGCCGTACGTGTGGACTCGCGATCTGTCCTACTCGATCGACCTGGGCCTGTGGCGATTCGATGCGGAGCGTGCGCGCAACGGTTTGGAGTTCAAGCTGTCCGGTGTGCGCGTACCCTCCGCGCCACAAGGCCTGTATGTGATGCAGGACACCGGCTCGGGCGGCAGCTGGCCGATCAGCACCGATCGAGTGGTGTGGTTCCTCGGTGCGCGGCATCTGCTGAATGACCCGGCATTCGCCGACAAGGTGTGGACGGCCTTGCGCGACACCCTGGCGCAGGATCGGCAATACACGTTCGACCGGGGCTTCGGCCTGTATCGCGGCGAGACGTCCTCCATGGACTGGCGCGAAAACGTGCAGGCGGTTCATGCGGATCATGGGATGGATTCTCCGAGAGTCGTTATGTCACGGTGGCGCCCGGCCTGCACGTTGCGACT
>DASRUB010000230.1:0-30106 GCA_035655635.1 Rhodanobacter sp.
GCCGAGATCATCGGCGGTGCCGAGCAGGGTCTGGCGCACCAGGTCGTTGGTGAAATAAGGGAATGCCTGCCACACCACGGCGGCAGCGCCCGAAACAATGGGGGCCGCGAACGAGGTGCCCTTGACGATGTAGTAGCCCGGGCTGGTGGTGCTGGACAAGGTGTCCTTGTCCAGCACGATCACGTCGCCCGGTGCCGCCAGGCAGTAGTCCATCGCCTTGCCGCAGGCGTTCGAATAGCTGGCCAGCTGGTCCGGGTGGTTGCTGTCCACCGCTACCGCGACCAGCCAGCCCTGTTCAAGCTGCGCGTCCAGGCTGGGCAAGGCGGCGATGTCGCTGGGATCGCTCTTGGAATCGTTGCCCGCGGCGAACACGACCAGGCCGCCATGCTGCACCACGAACGGTCGGTAGGCATCGGCAAAGGCCTGGTTGATCGACGTGTTGGTGGTATCCCAATAAATGCCACCCCACGAATTGTTCATTACCTGCACGCCGGCGGAGATCATTGCCGGGTTGAGGGTCTGCGCGAAAAACGCGGCATCAGCGGCGGTGACGGCATTGCCGTTCCCGGAGCCATCATCCTTCGGCGGGGTATCGCTGAGGATGCGCGCCGAAACCAGCGTGGCGCCCGGCGCGATGCCGCCGGGAAACTTGTCGAACGGGGTGCCGGCGGCGATCCCCGACACCCAGGTGCCGTGCCCGATCACATCATCAATCGAGGTGTTGCTGCCGCCTGGATCGACATAGATCAACTCTTGCGTGACCCGCCCGGCCACCGTCGGGTTGCTGCGCATGATGCCGCTATCGACGATACCGATGGTGATGCCGGTGCCGACGAAGCCGTCCGCATGCGCCGGATAGGTGTTGGTGATACCCAGCTGCGCGTCTGTCGGCGGGGTATCCGCCGGGGGCGGCGCCGGCGGGGGCGCGGGTGGCGGCGCCGGTGGCGGCGCCGGCGGGCCGGAAGGCGTGACAGGCGGCGGCTTGACCAAGCCACCACCACCACCGCCACCACAAGCGCTCAACGCCAGGGCCAACGCGGCCACCAGAGCCACGTTGCTGCCGCGCTTTCCAGCTTCGATCCGACTCATGTTCGCTTCCTCCCAATGAACTCCCAGCGCATGCATCGCCGGCCGGCATGGATGCGCTCCCTTTCTGCATCTTGGCACAACGGAAATGCAACGAAACGTGAGGAAGCACCCGTTCGGGCGCGAGAGGCCCGAATTTGCTGCCCTTCCGGCGGGACTGCGATAATCGGATGATCGTTTCCGGGCGTTCGCGCCTTCCAGTTACCCAGCGGAGTGTCCCCATGTCGGATCCCAGTGTCGTCATCGTCGGTTCCAAGCGCACGCCCATCGGCTCGTTTCTTGGGCAGTTCACCGGCGTCCCCAGCCCGACGCTGGGTGCCACCGCCATCCGTGCGGCGCTGGAACAGTCTGGCGTGGCACCGGCGGACGTGGGCGAGGTCATCATGGGCTGCGTGCTGCCGGCCAACCTGGGCCAGGCTCCGGCGCGCCAGGCGGCGCTGGCCGCCGATCTGCCCGCCAGCGCAGGTTGCACCACGATCAACAAGGTGTGTGGGTCGGGCATGAAGTCGATCATGCTGGGCCACGACCTGATCAAGGCCGGTTCGGCCAGCATAGTGGTGGCCGGCGGCATGGAGTCGATGACCAACGCGCCGCACATGGTCAACGCCCGCACCGGCATCCGTTACGGCGATGGCCAACTGGTCGACCACATGGCGTGGGATGGCCTGACCAACCCGTACGACGGCAAGTCGATGGGCGTGTTCGCCGAAGCGTGCGCGGACAAGTATCACTTCAGCCGCGAGGACCAGGATGCGTTTGCGATCGAATCGGTGAACCGGGCCAAGGCCGCCCAGGCCAACGGCGCCTTCGCCGGCGAAATCGTGCCGGTCACCGTCAGCGGGCGCAAGGGTGACGTGCAGTTCGACACCGACGAGCAGCCCGGACGCTCCGACGTCGCCAAAATCCCGACCCTTCGCCCCGCCTTCCGCAAGGAAAACGGCACCGTCACCGCGGCCAGTTCATCCAGCATTTCCGACGGCGCCGCCGCCGTGGTGATGCTGTCGGCCGACGATGCGGCCAAGCGCGGCCTGAAGCCGCTGGCGCGCATCGTGGCGCACGCGACCCATTCGCAGGAGCCGGAGTGGTTCACCACGGCGCCGGTGGGCGCGATCCGGAAGGTGCTGGCCAAGGCTGGCTGGAAGGTCGAGGACGTCGACCTGTGGGAAGTCAACGAAGCCTTCGCGGTGGTCGCGATGACGCCGATGAAGGAACTGGGCATCGCGCACGACAAGCTCAACGTCAATGGCGGCGCCTGCGCACTGGGGCACCCGATCGGCTGCAGCGGCACACGCCTGGTGGTCACCCTGATCAACGCCCTGAAAACACGTGGCGTGCGTCGTGGCGTGGCTACCCTGTGCATCGGCGGCGGTGAAGCCACGGCGATCGCGCTGGAGTGCATCGACTGAATGAATCCGGGCGGATTGACCCGGGCATTCCGGCGTCTTCACCTGACGTTTGCGTAAATCAGTTTCCAATACCCGTGGAGTCAACTCCACAAAGATGTGGCGCAATCACCACGAACGCGTTATTAATACACGGCCAAACGGCATCCCACGGCAAAGGAGATTCACCATGAAGTTTACGCGTACCCTACTCGCCGCCGCGCTCGTCGCGCTGTTGGCGGCATGCAGCAATGGCGCGCAGGATTCCGCGCAAGACGCCCAGAAGTCGGCTGACTCGGCTCAGCAGGCTGCGGATCAGGCTCAGCAGGCTGCTGCGGCCGCTCCGAACACGGAAACCACGCAGGCAGCAGATCAGGCCAAGACGGCGGCCAGTGCGGCCGACCAGGCGTCAGGCCAGGCTCAGCAGGCTGCGACGGCGGCTTCCGCGATGGCTCCTGCCGAGAACGGCTCGACGTCGGACGTGAAGGACCAGGCGCAGAACGCCGCTTCCAACGCCGCCGACATGGCCGCCAAGGCCAAGGACGCTGCGCAGAAGGCTGCCGCCAACGCGAAGGATGCCAAGGACGACGCCACCAAGGGGCACTGATCCCGGTATCAAGTGTGAAAAAGCGGCCGCCTCGAGCGGCCGTTTTTTTTGCGACAGGCCGGTTCCCGACTTTGGCAGCCGACGCCGGCCCGCTATCATGCAGGACTTGGTTGAAAAGACAGGCCCGCCCCATGAATTTTCTCCGATGAGCGTCATCGCATCGCAGATCGATCCGCGTTCTGCCGAGTTTCAGGCCAGCAGCACGCAGCAGCGCGCGCTGGTCGACGACCTGCAGCGTGAATTGGCCCGCAGCGCGGAAGGCGGTGGCGTCAAGGCGCGCGAGAAGCACGTGGCTCGCGGCAAGCTGCTGCCGCGCGAGCGCATCCGCGCCCTGCTGGATCCCGGTTCACCCTTCCTCGAGCTGTCGCCGCTGGCGGCGCACGGCATGTACGACGATGCCGCGCCCGCGGCCGGCCTGATCGCCGGTATCGGCCGGGTCAACGGCATCGAGGTGATGGTCGTGGCCAACGACGCCACGGTCAAGGGCGGCACCTATTTTCCGATGACGATAAAAAAGCACCTGCGCGCGCAGGAAGTGGCGCTGGAAAATCGCCTGCCCTGCATTTATCTGGTCGACTCCGGCGGCGCCTTCCTGCCGCTGCAGGACGAGGTGTTCCCGGACAAGGAGCATTTCGGCCGGATCTTCTACAACCAGGCACGGATGTCCGCGCTGAACATCCCGCAGATCGCCGTGGTGATGGGCTCGTGCACCGCCGGCGGCGCCTACGTGCCGGCAATGAGCGACGAAACCATCATCGTGCGCGAACAGGGCACCATCTTCCTGGGCGGCCCGCCGCTGGTGAAGGCAGCCACCGGCGAGGTGGTCGACGCCGAAACCTTGGGCGGAGCGGACGTGCACACGGCGATCTCCGGCGTGGCGGACCACTTTGCCGAGAACGACGCGCATGCGCTGTCGATCGCGCGCGACATCGTCAGTCACCTCAACCGCACCAAGCAGATGCCGCTGGCGCTGCGCACGCCGGTCGAACCGAAGTATCCCGCCGAGGAGTTGTACGGGGTTATCCCCGCGGACACCCGGCGGCCGTTCGACATCCGCGAGGTGATCGCGCGCATCGTCGACGGTTCCGAGTTGCACGAGTTCAAGGCGCGCTACGGCAAGACCCTGGTCTGCGGCTTCGCACACATCCACGGCTACCCGGTGGGTATCGTCGCCAACAACGGCATCCTGTTCGCCGAGAGTGCACTCAAGGGCGCGCACTTCATCGAACTGTGCAACCAGCGCAATGTGCCGCTGGTGTTCCTGCAGAACATCACCGGCTTCATGGTCGGCAAGAAGTACGAGCAGGCCGGCATCGCCAAGGACGGCGCCAAGATGGTCACCGCGGTGGCTTGCTCGCACGTGCCGAAGTTCACCGTGGTGATCGGCGGCAGCTTCGGTGCCGGCAACTACGCGATGTGTGGTCGCGCTTATGGCGCGCGCTTCCTGTGGATGTGGCCGAACGCGCGGATCAGCGTGATGGGCGGCGAACAGGCCGCCTCGGTGCTGGCCACGGTCAAGCGCGACGGCATCGAAGCGCGGGGCGGCGAGTGGTCAAGCGACGAGGAAGAGGCATTCAAAGCGCCGCTGCGCGAGCAATACGAGCGCCAGGGCCATCCCTACTACGCCAGCGCGCGCCTGTGGGACGACGGCATCATCGACCCGGTCGATACACGCCGTGTCCTGGGATTGGCAATTTCGGCCTCGATGAACGCGCCGATCGAACCGCAACGCTATGGCGTGTTCCGCATGTAGTTGGGTTCCTGTGCGTCGCCGGTTCGGCACACATCTGTAGGAGCCCGCTCGCGGGCGATGCTTTTGCTTTGGTGCGACATAGGGATCAAAAACAACGGCATCGCCCGCGAGCGGGCTCCTAGGAGCGTGGGCCGCAGAAACGTTCGAGGCGAAAAGTTGCCTGCGCCAGGGCAGTTTTTCGACGATTCGCCGGCCCATAGTCGTTCTATGGGTCAAGAATCGGCGGAAAAATGAACCAAGCAGGCGACTTTGCAGCCCGGACGGTTTCTGCGGCCCACGCTCCTAGAGGTCACACGTCGCGCAGGCGCACGTCGCCGGGCAGCATCTCGGTGCGTTCCTCACTGACCTGGCGCTGCGACTCGAAGAAGCGCTGCACCTGCTGGCATACGGCCATGGTGTTCTCGCGTGCAATCGCCGAGACCAGGAACCACGGCTGGGTCCATTCCAGTTCGGCGACGATCTTCTCCGCCACGGCCTGGCGCTCGTCCGCGGCCAGCATGTCGGCCTTGTTCAGCACCAGCCAGCGCGGACGCTCGAGCAATTCCGGGTTGAACTTCTCCAGCTCCAGTTCGATCGCGCGCACCTGATCGGCCACGTTGGAGCCGTCGATCGGCGCGATGTCGACCAGATGCAGCAGCAGACTGGTGCGCGCCACATGGCGCAGGAACTGGATGCCCAGCCCGGCGCCTTCGGAGGCGCCCTCGATCAGGCCGGGAATATCGGCGATCACGAAACTCTGGTCGACGCCGAGGCTGACCACGCCCAGGTTGGGGTGCAGCGTGGTGAACGGATAATCCGCCACGCGGGGCGTTGCCGCCGAAACGGCCCGAATGAAGGTGGATTTGCCCGCATTGGGGAAGCCCAGCAAGCCGACGTCAGCCAGCAGTCGCAGCTCGAGCTTGAGCTCGCGCATGTCACCCGGCGTGCCCGGCGTGGCCTTGCGTGGCGCGCGGTTCACCGAAGTCTTGAAATGGATATTGCCGAGCCCGCCCTTGCCGCCCTGCGCCACCAGCATGCGCTGGCCGTGGCTGGTGAGATCGCCGATCACTTCGTCGGTGTCGACATTGGTGATCATGGTGCCCACCGGCACCCGGATCGCGTTATCGTCGCCGCCCTTGCCGTACATCTGGCTGCCCATGCCGTTCTGGCCGCGCTGCGCCTTGAAGCTGCGCTGGTGACGGAAGTCGACCAGGGTGTTGATGCCTTCGTCCGCCACCAGCCAGACCGACCCGCCCGAGCCGCCGTCGCCGCCATCGGGACCGCCGAACGGGATGAACTTCTCGCGCCGGAAGCTGATGCAGCCATTGCCGCCATCGCCGGCCTGGACTTTGATATTTGCTTCGTCGACGAATTTCATTTTGGGGCCGGGATTCGGGAGTGGGGATAAGGGATTCGGAAGAGCGAGCGATTCCGGACAGGGTACGGGGCGGAGAGCAATTCGGCTTTTACGAATCCCGAATCCCCAATCCCAAATCCCCGCTCCAAACGAAAAACCCCGCCGAAGCGGGGCCTTCGCTGCCACGTCGGTGAAGCTTACGCCTGAACGACGTCGACGAATCGGCGGTTCTTGTCGCCGCGGACGGCGAAGTGAACCTTGCCGTCGACCAGCGCAAACAGCGTGTGGTCGCGACCCAGGCCAACGCCCACGCCCGGATGGAACCGGGTGCCGCGCTGACGCACGATGATGTTGCCGGCTTCGATGGCCTGGCCACCGTAGATCTTGACGCCGAGGTATTTCGGGTTCGAATCGCGACCGTTGCGGCTGGAACCTACGCCTTTTTTATGTGCCATGACTCAATGCTCCAGTTGCTCAGGCGTTGATGCCCGTGATCTCGATTTCGGTGAAATGCTGCCGATGGCCCTGCTGACGCTTGTAGTGCTTGCGGCGGCGGAACTTGATGATGCGGATCTTGTCGGCGCGGCCGTGCTGGCGCACGGTGGCGCTGACGGTGGCGCCTTCGACGACCGGCGCACCGACCGTGATCGTCTCGCCCGTGCCGACCAGCAACACCTGGTCGAAGCTCACGGTGGCGCCTTCATCGGCGGTCAACAGCTCCACGCGCAGCACGTCGCCCTGCTGCACACGGTACTGCTTGCCACCGGTCTTGATGACTGCGTAACTCATGGGAATGCCCTTCTGTCGTTATTCTCTTGGGTATCGCCATGACCCATTCAGGTCTGGCGAACCGCAGATTATAGCGAGCGAAGTCGGGGCTGGTCAAATACTGACCAGACCGGCCTGGCGGTCCTGCGCAGGCATCGCGACCGGACCGGCGATGGGCTCAGTGGGCGGTCGCCGGCGCCTTCGATGACCCCGCCGCGGCGGGACTGGCCGGACAGCGGCCGCTGGCATCCAGCGTACCCTTTTGCTGCAACTCCTTGATCATCGCTTCACCGCGCTCGCGGCCCCACTGCTGGCCGATCCTCATGCCTTCGGCCATGGTCACCGGCATCTGCGTGATCACTTTCTGGCCCAGCGGCGACTTGTAGAACTTCAGCAGGCCGGTCACGTCCGCTGCGGTGAAGTGTTGCTGGTAGACCGGCACCATCCGCTCCAGCAACTGTTCGCTGCCGCTGGCATCGATGAAGTTCTGCCAGTACGACGCCGGCACGCAGGGCACCGCCTGCCCCATGATGCCGGCCATCTGCGAATTCATCTGACCGAACATCTTGCCCAGGTGCATGACTTCGAACAGCTGCCGCACCTGCTGGTCGCTGGGCGGTGCCGCCATGACCTGGCAGCTTGAGCCCAGGGCGAATGCCACCCCGGCGGCGATTCCGATCCATTTGCGCATGATTGTCGTCTCCTGCTGTTCGAGGGGAGACCGCACGAGGCGGCGAGCGGGTCATTTAGCCATAGACACGGAGTTCAAGGGAAACCCGCATCAAGCAGGCGCTGCCGCCACGTTTCCGGAGGCGGCGGGCAGTGCCCACCCTACTGGACCGACAGAACTCCTTGGTATAGTAATAAACCACCCCATATACGGCGTCCATGGACACTATTCGCATCCGCGGCGCACGCACGCACAACCTCAAGAACATCGATCTCGACCTGCCACGCGACAAGTTGATCGTGATCACCGGCCTGTCCGGCTCCGGCAAATCATCGCTGGCCTTCGACACGATCTATGCCGAAGGGCAACGGCGCTACGTGGAGTCCCTTTCCGCGTACGCGCGGCAGTTCCTGTCGATCATGGAAAAGCCCGATGTCGACCACATCGAAGGGCTGTCGCCGGCGATCTCGATCGAGCAGAAATCCACCTCGCACAACCCGCGCTCGACCGTGGGCACGATCACCGAGGTCTACGATTACCTGCGCCTGCTGTACGCCCGCGTCGGCACGCCACGCTGCCCCGACCACGGCACGCCGCTGGAGGCGCAGACGGTGAGCCAGATGGTGGACGCCACGCTGGCACTGAAACCGGACAAGCGCTACATGCTGCTGGCGCCAGTGATCCGCGAGCGCAAGGGCGAGCACGTGCAGGTGTTCGAACAACTGCGAGCGCAAGGTTTCGTGCGTGCGCGTGTCGATGGCGCGGTGGTCGACCTGGATGCGGTGCCGCCGCTGACCCTGCGCCAGAAACACACGATCGAGGTGGTGATCGACCGCTTCCGGCCGCGTGACGACATCAAGCAGCGCCTGGCCGAATCATTTGAAACCGCGCTGCGGCTGGGCGACGGGCTGGTGATCGTGGTCGACATGGACGCCGGGCAGGAAAGCCCAAGTGCCGCGGGCGCAGGACGCGCAGGAGCGGCCGATGCGAAGGCACCGGAGCAGCTGCTGTCCTCGCGCTACTCCTGCCCGGTCTGCGATTACTCTCTGCCCGAGCTGGAACCACGGCTGTTCTCGTTCAACTCGCCAGTCGGCGCCTGCCCGTCCTGCGACGGACTGGGCGTGACCCAGGTGTTCGATGCGGCGCGCGTGGTCGGTCATCCCGAACTGGCGTTGTCCGGCGGTGCGGTGCGTGGCTGGGATCGGCGCAACGCGCATTACTTTCAGCTGATCCTGTCGCTGGCGGCGCACTACGGCTTCGATGTGGACAAGCCATGGAACAAGCTGCCTGCGGACGTCCAGAAGGCCATCCTGTACGGCAGCGGCAAAGACAAGATCGCGTTCCGCTACCTCACCGAACGCGGCGGCAAGGTCACCCGCGAGCACGCGTTCGAGGGCATCCTGCCGAACCTGGAACGACGCTACAAGGAAACCGAATCCGCCGCCGTGCGCGAGGAACTGGCCAAGTACATCAGCGACCAGCCCTGTCCCGCCTGCGACGGCCAACGCCTGAACCGTTCCGCGCGCAACGTGTTCGTCGCCGACCATGCGCTGCCATCGCTGACCCACCGCTCGATCGACGACGCGCTGGCGTTCTTCGCCGAGCTCAAGCTGGCCGGCTGGCGCGGCGAGATCGCCGTGAAGATCGTGAAGGAGATCCGCGAACGGCTGACCTTCCTCAACGACGTCGGGCTGAACTACTTGACGCTGGATCGCCAGGCGGACTCGCTGTCCGGTGGCGAAGCCCAGCGCATCCGCCTCGCCTCGCAGATCGGCGCCGGCCTGGTCGGCGTGATGTACGTGCTGGATGAACCGTCGATCGGCCTGCACCAGCGCGACAACGCACGCCTGCTCGGCACCCTCACCCGCCTGCGCGATCTGGGCAACACGGTAATCGTGGTCGAGCACGACGAGGACGCGATCCGCATGGCCGATCACGTGCTCGACATCGGCCCCGGCGCCGGCGTGCACGGCGGCGAGATCGTGGCGCAGGGCAGCGTGCAGGACATGCTCGATTCACCGCGCTCCGTCACCGGCCAATTCCTGTCCGGCGAGCGCGCGATCGAGGTGCCGAAGGAACGCCGCCAGCCGATCGACGCCGATTCGTGGCTGCACCTGAAGGGTGCCAGCGGCAACAACCTGAAAAATGTCGACCTGGCGATTCCGGCCGGTCTGTTCACCTGCATCACTGGCGTGTCCGGCTCGGGCAAGTCGACCCTGGTCAACGACACGCTGTTCCGCCTTGCCGCGGCCGAGCTCAACGGCGCCGGCACCCAGTCGGCACCGTACAAGTCGGTGCAGGGCATGGACCTGTTCGACAAGGTGGTCGACATCGACCAGTCGCCGATCGGTCGCACGCCGCGTTCCAACCCGGCAACCTATACCGGCCTGTTCACCCCGCTGCGCGACATGTTCTCGCAGGTGCCGGAAGCGCGCGCGCGCGGCTACACGCCGGGCCGCTTCAGCTTCAACGTGCGCGGCGGCCGCTGCGAAGCGTGCGAGGGCGACGGCCTGATCAAGGTGGAGATGCACTTCCTGCCCGACGTCTACGTGCCCTGCGACCTCTGCCACGGCAAGCGCTACAACCGCGAAACGCTGGAAATCCTGTACAAGGGCCACACCATCGCGGACGTGCTCGGAATGACGGTCGAGGACGCGCTGAAGCTGTTCGAGAACGTGCCGACCATCGCGCGCAAGCTCGACACCTTGCGCGCCGTCGGCCTCGACTACATCAAGCTGGGCCAGAGCGCGACCACGCTGTCCGGCGGTGAGGCGCAGCGCGTGAAGCTGTCCAAGGAATTGTCGAAGCGAGACACCGGCCGCACCCTGTACATCCTCGACGAACCGACCACCGGACTGCACTTCCACGACATCGAGCAACTGCTCGATGTGCTGCACCAGTTGGTCGACCAGGGCAATACGGTCGTGGTGATCGAACACAACCTCGACGTGATCAAGACCGCCGACTGGGTCGTCGACCTGGGCCCCGAAGGCGGTGACGGCGGCGGCCGCATCCTGGTCGCCGGTACGCCGGAGACCGTGGCGGCCACGCCCGCCTCGCACACCGGTCATTTCCTGGCGCCGCACTTGAAACCGGCGAAACCGAAGAAGTCCGGCACTGCCAAGCGCGTGAAGGCTGCCACCAAACACATTGCCTCGGCCGACAAGTACAAGCCGATGCGCGGAAGGAAAAAGACTCGTGAAACCAGCTGACCCGGACACCGCCGTTGCCACCACCGACCAACCGTTGTTCGTCGCCACCCTTGGCGTGCGCTGGAGCGACCTGGATGCGTTCAACCACGTCAACAACTCGAAATTCCTGACCTACCTGGAAGAGGCTCGCCTGCAGTGGCTGCAGCATGTGCGCGACTGGTTCAGCGAAGAGGCGATGCCGGTGCTGGCAGCCAGTGAATTGCAGTATCGCCGGCCGATCGCATGGCCGGCCACGCTGCACATCGAATTGCGTTGCACGCGACTGGGCAACAGCTCGATGACGATCGCCCACCGCATCGTCGATGCCGCTGATGCCAGCTGCCTGTACAGCGACGGCCACGTAGTGATGGTGTGGATGAACCCCGCAAGCGGCAAGTCCGCGCCGTTGCCTGCTTCCATCCGCGCGGCGGCACACGAATCCGCCTCCTGAAGCCGCGCAAACCTCGCGCAGAGATCTGGCCCACGCAAATCATTCACCTGCCGCCGTTATGATGGAAGCCCGGTTTTCGCCCTGGAGTTCGCCCGATGACCACATCACCGCGCAACATGCTGGCCCTTTCCGTTGCTTGCACTCTCGCACTGGCCGGGCTTGCGCCCGTCCAGGCAGCTACTCCCACCGCGCTGACTGTTTACCGCAGCGACAGTAGCGCGCTGTACGCCAGCATCGGCGACGGCAGCGTCGATGACGGCTATGCCGTGGTGCGCGAACAGCGCGCGCTGCAACTCACGGCCGGCACGCATGATGTGATCCTCGGCGATCTTCCGATCCACATCGATCCCGAAGCGATCGCGCTGGGTTTTCCGGATGGCGATGCCAGGGTCTTGTCGCAACGTCTACGGCTCGCCGAGGGTGCCTCGGGTTCACTGACCGGTCTGGTCGGACACGAGATCCACGTGCTCGGCAGCAATGGTGAGTCCCTGGCCGCCGGCACCCTGTTGCGTGCCGGCGACGGCCTGCTGGTGAAGGGCGTGCTCGGCACCACGCTGGTGCGCCAATATGCGGCGGTGCGTTCAGGCGATGGTTCGTTTCCGATCGGCTCCAGCCTGGACCTGCGCGTCGATGCCAAGGGCGATGGCCCGGCCAAGGCCTTGCTCAGCTACCCGACCGCCGGCCTCGGCTGGCGCGCCGCCTATGTGGCCACGCTGCAACCGGGTGCGGCATGCCGCATGCAGTTCGAATCGCGCGCCAGCATTGCCAACCGCAGCGGCCGCGACTGGAACGACGCGCGACTGACCCTGATCGCGGGCCAGCCGAACATGGCCAAGCCGTCTGCACCGCGACCGATGATGGCGATGGCGCGCGGCTTCAGCGCCAAGGCCGACGCGATGCCGCAACAGGACAGTCTTGGCGACTACCGCAGTTTCACCCTGCCCGGCGAGGTGAGCCTGCCCGATGGCAGCGTCAGCCAGGTGCCGCTGTACGCCACCCGCACGCTCGAGTGCGAACGCACCACCTTGCTCGACAACGGCAATGCCTACCAGCCACAGCAACCCAACCTGAATCGCGATTTCTTCGAGGGTGGCGGGGCCATCGTCAGCACGCTGAAATTGAAGGCATTCGACAGCCTGCCGGCTGGCTACCTGCGCGTGCTCAGCGCCGATCGCCAGGGCGTTCCGCAATTCGTCGGCGAGGGCCGCATCGACGACACGCCCAAAGGCAGCGAGGCCACCATTTCGCTGGGCACGCCTTTCGACCTGCGTGCCGAGCGCACGCGCACCAGTTTCCACGTCGACAAGGACGGCCGCACGCTGGATGAAGCCTTCCGCATCCAGCTCAACAATGCCGGCGACAGCCCGCGCACGGTGACGGTGCGCGAGCATCCCAACCGTTGGCGCGAGTGGACGCTGGTTTCCTCCAGCAGCAAGCCCACTACCCAGACCGCCGACACACTGGAATTCCGCGTCGAGGTTCCGGCCAACGGCAAGGCCACCCTCACCTATGCAGTGCACTACAGCTGGACTGCCGAGCAGCAGCCGCAGTGAGCCCATCGGAGTACCCCATGCTCAACCTGACCACCCATGACCACGCCATCCGCGAAATCCAGCTGGCCCGTCCACCAGTCAATGCGCTGAACCTGGAGTTGCTGCAGGCGCTGAACAAGGCAATCGACGACAGTGTGCGCGAGGGCGTGCGCGGCATCGTGCTGTCCGGCGCGCCCGGGCTTTTCTCGGCCGGCGTCGACGTACCTGCGCTGCTCCAGCGCGACCGCCACGGCGTGCTGGCGTACTGGCGCGAGTTCTTTGCGCTGTGCGGCACCCTGGCGCGCGTACCGGTCCCGATGGTGGCCGCGATCACCGGTCACAGCCCGGCCGGTGGCGCAGTGCTGGCGCTGTTCTGCGACTACCGCGTGATGGCGGAAGGCCCGTACCGGATCGGCCTCAACGAAGTCCAGGTCGGCCTGATCGTGCCTGAGGCGATCCAGCTGGCGCTGCGCCGCGTGGTCGGAGCCTATCGTGCCGAGCGGCTGCTGGTTTCCGGCGCGATGATCGACTCGGCCGAGGCGCATGCCTGCGGTTTCGTCGACGAACTCACCGGGGTCGACCAGGTCACCAGGCGTGCCGTCCACTGGTTGACCGAACTGCTGGCGCTGCCCTCGCACGCGATGCTGACCACCCGCCGGCTGGCTCGCGCGGATCTTGCCGGCGCCTATGCCGACGTGGATGCGTTGCCGCTGGACGAGTTCACCGAGGCGTTCTTCCACCCCGAGACGCAGACCGTGCTGCAGCAACTGGTGGCAAACCTCAAGGCCAAGAAATAGGCGCCCGTAGGAGCCCGCTGGCGGGCGATGCTCTACCGAATCCCGAATCCCGAATCTCGAATCCCGAATCCCGAATCCCGAATCCCGGGCAAAAAGCATCGCCCGCCAGCGGGCTCCTACGGGACTCGGATCAACCCTTCGCCACCGGGCGTGACGGGTCGCTGACCCAGCCGCTCCACGACGGCGCATACAGGCGTGACCCGTGCAGACCCGCATGCTCCATCGCCAGCAGGTTGTGGCAGGCGGTGACACCGGAGCCGCACATGTGCACGACGTGCGCCGGCTCGGTGCCAGCCAGCGCCGCAGTGAACTCCTCGCGCAATTGCACGGCGGGCTTGAAGTGGCCGGCATGGTCCAGGTTGTCGGCGAACGGCCGGTTCAATGCGCCGGATACGTGGCCGCCCACGCGATCCAGCGGTTCCACGTCGCCGCGATAGCGCGGTGCGGCGCGCGCGTCCAGCAATTGGCCAGACGCGCCATCGGCTACCGCGGCGTGATCGAGCAGCAGCTGGCCTTCGTCATAGTGCAACGACAGCGTACTGGTCGCTCGCGCAACGGCCTCGCCGGACTCGGTCGGCAGGCCCGCCGCCAGCCAAGCCGCGTAGCCGCCATCCAGCACGGCGGCCTGGACTCCGACCAGACGCAGCAGCCACCACAGGCGGGCCGCAGCCAGTGCGCCGCCGGCCGCGTCATAACTGACCACCTGTATGCCGCTGCACCAGCCCCAGCGCGACAGCAGCGCACTGAATGCCGGTTCCAGCGGCAACGGATGGCGACCCAGGCCTTCGGCTTGGCGCGACAGATCCGACAGGTCGCGATCGAGGCTGGCGTAGACCGCGTCGGGAACATGGCCCTCGCGATAATCGCGCTCGCCCTGGGCCGGATCGCCCAGCGCGAAGCGGCAGTCCACGATCAGCACCTGTTCCGGCGGCAGCGCTGCGAGTTCGGCAGCATCGATGAGAGTGGTTTTCAGCGTCATGTCCGATCCATCCTTTGCAGCAGGTTGCACAGCATCGCGGCGGTGGCGCCCCAGATCCGATGCCCGGCGTGGACGAACTCCACCATCGGCCGTTGGTGACCGCGGAACTCCATGGTGTAGCGGCGCAGGTTGGCCGGATCGAGCAGGAACGCCAGCGGCACCTCGAATACTTCGGCCACCTCGTCCGGCGTGGGATAAAGACGCGCGTGCGCCGCGATTTTCGCCACCACCGGGGTGACGCAGAAACCGCTGATCGTCTCCACGCGATCCAGGTAACCCAGTGGTGTCACCAGCGCGCGATCGAGGCCGATCTCCTCTTCGCTCTCACGCAGGGCGGTAGCCAGCGCGTCGCTATCCTCGGGTTCGCTGCGGCCACCCGGAAACGCCACCTGCCCGGCATGGCTCTGCAGATGATCGGTGCGCACGGTGAGCACCAGCCGCGGCTGCACACCCTCGCGGATGCCCACCAGCACCGCCGCCGGCCGGCGCGTGTGATTGCCCAGCAAGTCACTCATGTCGGCGTGGTTCCAGCCCGGCCCGGTCGGCGGCTGCGACAGCGGCAACAAGGCCTGGGCCACGGCTTCGATCACGGCTGCCTGCGCTGCGGCAGGATCACCTGCATGACGTGCTGCCGCTCAAAGTCGCTCAACGTCCGCCAGCGACCGATTTCGTCGCCAGTGCGCTGGCAGCCCACGCAATAGCCGCGCTCGTCCAGTCGGCAGACGCCGGTACACGGGGTGAGCGGAGTGGACTGCGAGGTATCCAGGACATTCGACATGCCGCTTCATGGTAGCACCGGCGCCAGTCAAAGCCTGCGAAAAACGCCGCTTCCCGTGGGGTTTTTCAATCGCTTCGAGTTTGAAAAAACTCTCAGCGCTGGCCAGGATCGGGCTTGATGGCGAGCAATTCGATCTCGAAGCGCAATGCCTCGTTCGGCCCGATGCGCGGCAACATGCCTTCTTCGCCATAAGCTAGCTGTGGCGGAATCACCACCTTCCAGCGGTCACCCACGTGCATGCGCGGAATCACGTCGCGCCAGCCGGGGATCACCTTGTCCACGGCGAAGCTCACCGGTGCGCCGTGGGCCCAAGTGCTGTCGAACTCGGTGCCATCGACCAACATGCCAAGATAGTTCACCACCACCGTGCTGGTGACCTTCGGGTGCAACGTCCCGCTGCCCTTGCTCAGCACGGAATACTGGATGCCCGACGGCAACTGCACCACGCCTGGCTTCGTGCGATTTTGCACCATGAACGCTGCGCTCCTGCGCGCATTCTCGGCGGCAATGCGCTTGAATTGCGCCAGTGCGTCACGGTGCATCTGCTCCTGCAGCTGTTGCAACTGCGCCTGCATCTGCTGGATCGGCACCGCCGGTTTGTGTTTGGCATAGGCGTCGGCAATCGCCCGCTGCAGGGTGGGCAGATCGACATCCGGCGCACCTTCGGCAAAGCGGCTGCCGATCTGGTAACCGATCGCGTACGAGAGCTTGGTTTTGTCCTGCTTTACCGACGCGCTCGCCGCGGGAGTCGGCCCCTGCGCCCGCAACGGCCCACCCAGCAGCGCGCCGATGAGCAGCAAACCAGCCAGATGTGTCACGCCTGTCGCCATCAATCCATGCTCTCTCGATGAGGATGAGCCGCGCGCGCCATGGCGAAACCACGCAACGCATGCCGCCATGCATACGGGTCTGAGAAACCCGCCGCCGGCAAAGGTTCCCGCTGCTACCATCGCCAACTAGGAGTCTGTCGGACTTTACCGGTTGAGGCGAGAATTCAGCTGTGCGAGGACAGACAACGACGATTTGCAGGCCCATAGTGGTTCTATGGGTCAAAAAGCGGCGGAAATATGGACCGCACAGATGGATTCGCAGACCGACCGGGTAAAGTCCGACAGACTCCTCGTCACCACCGGAGCCGATCATGGCCTATCGCAACCTGGAAACCAGCAACCGCGGCGCGGTACGCACCATCGTGGTGAACCGCCCCGACAAGCTCAATGCGCTGAACCGCGACACGCTCAACGAGTTGACGCTGGCGTTTGCGCAGGCGGCCCAGGACGACGCCGTGCGGGTGGTGGTGTTGACCGGCGCCGGCGAAAAGGCCTTCGTGGCCGGTGCCGACATTGCCGAGATGAACACGTACAGCCCGATCCAGGCGCAGGCATTCTCGCGCACCGGCCAGCGCCTGATGAGCTCGATCGAGCGCCTGGGCAAACCAGTGATCGCGAGAATCCAGGGATTTGCGTTGGGCGGCGGGATGGAACTGGCGATGGCCTGCCATCTGCGCGTGGCCAGCGAGAAAGCCAGGTTCGGACAACCGGAAATCACCCTCGGCCTGATCCCCGGCTTCGGCGGCACCCAGCGCCTGCTGCGCCTGGCGGGTCGTGGCGCAGCGCTGGAATTGTGCCTGACCGGTGCCGTGATCGACGCGCAGCGCGCGTTCGAGTTGGGCGTGGTGACCCGCCTCGTCGCCGCCGAAGCACTGGACGAGACCGTCAATGCGCTGGCCGATCAGCTCGCCGCCGCGGCGCCACTGGCCGCCGCGGGCATTCTCGACGCGGTGCTGCAAGGTGGTGAGGCCGCGCTTGACCAGGGTCTGGAGTTCGAGACGCAGGGCTTCGCGCTGGCGTTTTCCACCGACGACATGCGCGAAGGCACCAGCGCGTTCCTGGAAAAGCGCAAGGCCGAATTCCAGGGTCGCTGATCGCTATGCCCGGGTAGGAGCCCGCTGGCGGGCGATGCTTTTTGCCCGGGATTCGGGATTCGGGATTCGGGATTCGGGATTCGGTAGAGCATCGCCCGCCAGCGGGCTCCTACGCCTCAGTCGTGCCCACCAGCGTATTTTTTCTCGCCAGCGGTCACGCGCAGGTCCAGGCGGTTTTCCGGCGGCGCCAGTGGGCAGGTGGCGAACGGCGTGAAGGCACATGGCGGGTTGTAGGCCTTGTTGAAATCCAGCACAACCTTGCCGTCCTTGGGCGGATCGACATAGAGGAAACGCGCGGCGCCGTAGGTTTCCTTGCCGCTGGTACGGTCGGCGAACACGATGAAGTACTGCGCGTCGCCCGGCTCCTCGATCACCGGCAGCAGTCCGAATGACTTGCCGTCGCGGCTGAACTCCAGCTTGCCAGGCACCGGAAATTTGTCGACGGTGCCGATCGCCGTGCCCATCTCCAACGTTTCGCCAGGCTGGGACGGCACCCAGGTCGCCTCGATCCGCCACGCCGGGTCGATCGGAAATGACTCGATGCCGGTGAAATTCGCGCGACCCGGTGCGTTGGTGTCGCGCACGCGCAATCCCTTGCGGCCGCTGCGGTCGATGGAATAAAAGCTCGCGGTGCCAAAGCTCACCGTGGTGGGATCGGCATCGCCGGCATGCGCGTCGTCGACCAGCGACGCTTGCTGGATGGCCTTGCCGTCGATCAGGGCGCCGCTGCCCGCGGTCAGGGAGATTTGCATGCTGCCATCGACGGCGAGCCTGACCACGCCGAGGTGCGCCGGTCCGGTCTTCAACACGATATCGTTGTCCGCGGCGCTGCCGATGCGGTTGTCGCCAGGCTTGAGCCATTCCAGGCCGATCAGGCTCAGCCAGCCCGCGGGCGCGGTCAGCCGTTCGACGCGATCGACGCGCCACTGCTCTATGCTTTGCTTGTAGTGATCGACCTCGGCGGCTTGCACGGTAGCGACTCCCAGCATGGCGGCGGCAATCATCAGACTGTTGCGTATCATCAGTTTTCCCTGCTTTTTTTGAGTTTGTCCTAGCGCATCAGCGGCCACGCATGAACAGCTTGTCGAGTTCGGCCAGGCCCAGCTGCACCCAGGTCGGGCGGCCATGATTGCATTGTCCGGAACGTTCCGTGGCTTCCATCTCGCGCAGCAGCGCATTCATTTCCGGAATGGTCAGGCGGCGGCCGGCGCGCACCGAACCGTGGCACGCCATGGTCGAGAGCAGTTCGTTCTCCAACTCCTGCAGCCGATGCGAACTGCCATGCTGGGCCAGCTCGGACAGCACATCGCGGCTCAGTTGCGCCACATCGGCCCCTTCGAGCAAGGCGGGAATGCGGCGCACCACCACGCTGGCCGGGCCGCTGCGCGACAACTCCAGTCCCCAATCTGCCAATGGCTCCGCATATTCCTCCGCCGCGGCGGCCTCCTTCGCGCTGACCGCAATCGACAGCGGCACCAGCAACATCTGCGAACGCAGGTTGCTGCCGGATCGACCGGACTTCAGTTTCTCGTAGGTGATGCGCTCGTGCGCCGCGTGCATGTCCACCAGGATCATGCCGTGGGCATTCTCGGCGAGTACATAGATGCTCTTGAGCTGGGCGATCGCGAAACCCAGCGGCGGTGCCTCCCCGGGTTCCGTTTCAGCCATGCTTGACATAGCGGACGGCTCGCCCAGCAAGGCCGCGTAATCGGCCAGCGGCTGGTCGCGCACGCCCAGCGACAACCGGCTCTGGTCGGCACGCGCCGGCCACGGCTGCTGCATCGGCATCGCCTGCGACATCGGCATCGGCGCGTACGCTGTCGCCATACGCAGGGCGCCGCCGGCTTCGTGCGCCTGAGAAGCCACCTGCCCGGCACGCGTCTGTGCCAATGCCTCGTGCAGGGTGCGGAACAGGAAATCGTGCACCAGCCGCTGCTCGCGAAAGCGCACCTCATGCTTGGACGGATGCACGTTCACGTCCACCCCGGCCGGGTCCAGTTCCAGGTACAGCACGAAGGCCGCGTGGCGACCGTGGAACAGCACGTCGGCGTAGGCCTGGCGTACCGCATGAGCCACGATGCGATCGCGTACCAGGCGACCGTTGACGTAAAAGTACTGGGAATCCGCCTGTGACCGCGATGCGGTCGGCAAACCGACCCAGCCGGAGAGATGCAGTCCGGCTGCAGCATGGTCGATGCGCAGGCTTTGCTGCGGAAATTCAGCACCAAGCACCTCGGCCACCCGCTGCAACGCCGCCTGTTCGTCGCGTGCGGCCTTCCAGATACGCACCGGCTTGCCGTTGTGACTGAGGCGGAACTCCACCGCACTGCGCGCCAGCGCCAGCGACTTCAGCAGGTCGTCGATATGGGCAAACTCGGTCCGTTCGGCGCGCATGAATTTTCGCCGCGCCGGCACGTTGTGGAACAAGTCGCGCACCTCGACGCTGGTGCCTGGCGGATGCTGCGCCGGTCGTGCCGCCTGCAGCTTGCCGCCGTCCACCTCGACCCGGAAGGCCGCGTCCTGACCGCGCACGCGCGAGGTCAGCGTGAAGCGCGACACCGATGACACCGACGCCAGCGCCTCGCCGCGAAAACCCATGCTGGCGACGTGCTCCAGGTCGTCGAAGCTGCTGATCTTGCTGGTGGCGTGCGAGGCCACCGCCAGCGACAACTCGTCGGCGTGGATGCCGTCACCGTCATCGCGCACACGGATCAGCCGTGCACCACCGGCCTCCACGTCGACCTCGATCCGGGTGGCCCCGGCGTCAAGACTGTTCTCGACCAGTTCCTTGACCACCGACGACGGTCGCTCGATGACCTCGCCGGCGGCGATCTGGTTGATGAGTTCCGGGGGAAGCGGGCGGATGACGGACATCCACGAACTCTAGCAGGCCGCAGCGCGCTGGTTGGCTGCGGGATGCAACGGGGCGGTGCGATCAGCCCGCGGGAATCGTCAGCGTTACACCGGCGTGCACCGTGTTCGAGCTCATCTGATTCGCGCTCTTCAACGCTCCCAGGCTGACCCCGTACTGCCGCGCAATGCTGCTCAGGCTTTCGCCGCGCCCAACCTTGTGCATGTCCGAGCGCGCGGACGCCTCGGCTGCCGCTGTGCTCGACGTGTCACCGACCTTGGCCGAATCAGGGACGGTCGCCAGGCGCGACCCGTTGCGTTTGGCAGCCTGTGCCGCAAACCAGGTACCCAGTGGCGGCGTCGATTCGAAATAGCCCTTCACGCCGGACATCACCGCGTTGGCGAGCAGTTTTTGGTGGGCCGGATCGCGCAACTTGCGCTCTTCGACCGGGTTGCTGATGAAGGCGGTCTCGACCAGGATCGAGGGCACGTCGGGCGAGCGCAGCACCACGAAGTTGGCATGCTCGACATAGCCACGATGGGTCGGTCCCAGCTGGCCCAGCGCCTTGAGCACGTTGTTGGCGACCTCGTCGCTGGCCTGTATGGCCCAGCCCTGCTGCATATCCAGCAGCATCCTGGCCAAGCCATCGTCCTTGTCATCCAGGCTGATGCCGCCAATCAGGTCGGCACGGTTCTGGCCGTCGGCCAGCCAGCGCGCGGCCATGCTGGTCTTGCCGCGCGGCGACAACACCCACACCGATGAACCCTTCGCATCATTCGTGGTGAAGGAGTCTGCATGGATCGAAACGAACAGGTCGGCATTGTGTTCGCGGGCGATCTGGTAGCGCTCCTTGAGCGGGACGAAAACATCGCGATCGCGGGTCAGCACGGCCTTCATACCCGGCTGGCGATTGATCTCCGCCGCCAGGTCGCGCGCCACGGCCAGGGTGACGTTCTTCTCCAGCGTGCCGCCCGGGCCATGCGCACCCTGATCCTTGCCGCCGTGGCCGGCATCGATCGCCACCACCACCGCGCGCTGGCCGTTGAGCATGGCGGCGGCCTGCTCGGCGGCCACCCGGCGGCTGTGGGTGGGGTTGCTGTAGGTCACGGTAACGGCCGCCGCGTGCCCTGCCACGCCGGCGGAAATCGGGCTGCTGCCCGGGTAGAGATCCAGCACCAGGCGATAATTTGCACCGTCGGCGGGCTGCAGCACGAAGCTCTTGAGCCGGCTGGACGGATCGACGTTGGCGGTGAGCCGCAGACTGTTGCCGCTGCGAACGTGGCTCAGGCCCCGATACAGGCCCTGCGCCGCGGGGGCGGCAAAGTCGACCGCGGCCTTGCTGTCGCTGAGGTCGACCACGATCTGGCCACCCTTCTGGTCGATCTTGTAATGCAGCGGCCCGGTCGCGTCGAGCACCACGCGGGTGTACTCGGGGCTCGCCCAGACGCGCGCATCCTTGAGCTCGGTCGCTCGCGCCCCGGCCAAGGGGGCGCCTGCCAGGATCACAGCGACGAAAAGACCGGCCAGGTTGTTCAGGTAGCCCTTCATGAGCCGCATTGAACCGCAGTGATGGGCCGAATGCAATAGGTTTTTCCTTTTAATATCCTAGACCTGCAAGCCATTTATCAGGCGATATCAAGTTTTCGGCTGCAAGTCACGTATTCAGAACAGATCCTTGCCGAATTCGTCGGATCAGAAAAATTTCAAGCAGGAATAAGGGCTTGGCCGCATTCAGCGCATTTGCTGGAGCAGCCTGTCGCCACGCGCGCTGAAGGCACGCAGTCGCGCCTGCCTGCCGTCGCCGGCATAGTCCAGGCAAAGCTCAAGGTCTGCAGCCGGCAGCGCGCCCGCCCCACGCTCGGGCCACTCCACCAGCACCAGCGCGTTCGAATCGGTCAACGCATCCAGGCCCAGCCATTCGAGTTCGCCCGGATCGGCGATGCGATAGAGGTCCAGGTGCCAGGCCGGCCGCTCCCGCGCCGTGTAGCCTTCCATCAGGCTGTAGGTCGGGCTCTTCACCCGTTCACCCACGCCCAACGCAGTCAACAGCGCCCGCGCGAAACTGGTCTTGCCAGCTCCCAGCGGGCCGTGCAGATAGAGCACCATCCCCTCATCCAGCAACCCGGCCATGCGCAACGCCAATGCGGCCGTCGCCGCCTCGTCCGGCAGCGACCACAGCGGGCCGTTGTCCACCGTTGCGGTCATGCTTCGCGCTCGCCGACCGGCAAGCCATTGCCCAGCGCGCGCAAGGGTGCCAACAAGTCGCTGGCCAGCAGGCCGCGCTCACCCGCTTGCGCCGCGCGATCACCTGCGCGCGCATGCAGGCCCACTCCGATGCACGCCGCCGGCCAGGCGCCGCAGCCCTGCGCCAGCAAGGCTGCAATGATGCCGGTGAGCAGATCGCCCATGCCGCCTGAGGCCATCCCCGGGTTGCCCCACGGACAGACGTCCAGACGTCCATCCGGAGCGGCGACCAGGCTACCGGAACCTTTCAGAACCACCACGGCGTTATGTCGACGGGCAAGTTCCCTCGCCGCGGCGAAGCGGTCGTGCTCGACTTCGGCCACCGAGGCGCCAAGCAGGCGTGCTGCCTCGCCGGGATGCGGCGTCAACACGGTTGGCGCGGCGAACCGGCGTAGCTCGTTCGCCAGCAGGTTCAATCCGTCGGCATCGAGCACCAGCGGCTTTCCACTCTCCACGGCGGCAAGCCACAACGCGTGCCCCCATGCGGATTGACCCAGTCCCGGACCAAGCGCCAACACGTCGGCGCGCTCGATCATCGGTTGCAGCGCCTGCGGCCCATCGACGCCATGGGCCATCAGCTCGGGCCGCGCCGCGTTCAGCGCCGACACGTGGTCTGCGCGCGTCGCCACGCTGACCTTGCCGGCGCCGGCGCGAAGTGCCGACTCGCCCGCAAGATGTACGGCGCCGGCCATGCCCAGCCCCCCACCGATCACCAGCACATGACCGTAGCTGCCCTTGTTGCCGTAACGATCGCGCGGCGGCAGAGCTTCGGCGACCAGCAGCCTGGCATCGGGCGGCGCGTGCACGAACACGCTGGCGGGTACGCCCAGCGTCGCCAGCTCCAGCACACCGACGAAGTCGGCGGCCCGGCCGGTATGCAAGCCGCGCTTGCTGGCGATGAAGGTCACGGTCAGCGCCGCACGAACCGCGGCGCCGGGGCACTCTCCGGTATTCGCATTCAACCCGGACGGAACATCCAGCGCCAGCACCGGCACGCCGCTGGCGTTGATGCACTCGATCAGCTTCGCCGCGAGCGGCTCGGGTTCGCGATTGAGCCCGATGCCGTACATGGCGTCCACCTGCAGTTCGGCCTGAGGCAATTCAGCTTGGGGAAAATCGCCGACAGCACCCCACGCGTGGATCTGGCCACCGCCCTGCTCCCATTCGGCACGCGCCTTGGCGGCATCCCCGTGCGAGACCTGCGTCAATGCGATCACCTCAACGTGCAGACCCGCCTCGCGCGCGAGCACCGCCAGCAGGAAGCCGTCGCCGCCATTGTTGCCTGGCCCGCAGTGCACGCAGATCCTGCGCGCGTATGGCCAGTGTCGGCGCAGGCTGGCCAGCGCCGCACCCGCGGCACGGCGCATCAGCGCGGCGCCGGAGATGTCCAACGCCGCCAGCGCCGCGCGATCGATCTCGCGCATGCGTTCGACGGTGTGCAGATCGCGGCTGTGTGGTTGCTCGGGCATGCCGCGGATTATAGGACCACGCTTACAATAGGCAGATGTCCCTGCCTGCCGCACCCGCTACTGCCGACTACGCCGCACTCGCCCGCGACATCAAACGCTGGGCGATCGAGCTGGGTTTTGCCGACGCGGGCATCAGCGGTACCGAGCTGGGCGAAGACGAGCAACACCTGCAGCGCTGGCTCGATGGCGGCCACCACGGCGAAATGGAGTACATGGCGCGCCATGGCACCAAGCGCACCCGCCCGGCCGAACTGGAGCCAGGCACGCAGCGGGTGATCTCGGTGCGCATGGATTACATTCCGCCCGGCACGGCGAATGCGTGGGACGTGCTCGACGATGCCGAGGCCGGCTATGTGTCGCGCTACGCATTGGGCCGCGACTACCACAAGCTGATGCGCCATCGCCTGCAGAAACTGGCCGAGCGCATCCAGGGCGTGGTCGGCGATTTCGGTTATCGCGCCTATGTGGATTCGGCCCCGGTGCTGGAGAAGGCGCTGGCGCGCAATGCCGGCCTGGGCTGGATCGGCAAGCACACCGTGCTGATCAATCGCCGCGCCGGCTCGTACTTCTTCCTGGGCGAACTGTATACCGACCTGCCGCTGCCGCTGGACGAACCGGCCAGTGCGCACTGCGGCACCTGCACGCGCTGTATCGAGGTATGCCCGACCCAGGCGATCATCGGGCCGTACCAGCTCGACGCCAGGCGCTGCATTTCCTATCTCACGATCGAGCTGAAAGGCAGCATCCCGGAAGAACTGCGCGTACCGATGGGCAACCGCATCTTCGGTTGCGACGACTGCCAGCTGGTGTGCCCCTGGAACAAGTTCGCGCAGCTCGCCGCCGAGCCGGATTTCGCACCACGGCACAGCCTGGATGGCGCGAAACTGATCGAGCTGTTTACGTGGAGCGAGGACGAGTTCCTCAAGCGCACCGAAGGCATGGCGATCCGCCGCACCGGCTACGAGGGCTGGCTGCGCAACATCGCGGTGGCGCTGGGCAACGCGCCGAGGTCAGCTGCAGCAATCGAGGCGCTCAATGCCCGCCTCGACCACCCTTCGGCCATCGTGCGCGAGCATGTGACATGGGCACTGGCGAAACAGCAGGGCTGAGAACTTGTGAATGTGCTTTTGCTTGAACTGATGCCATCCATGGCATCAGCCCTTCGGGCAGCGTTGCTGCTCAAGATGGCAATCCTGCCATCTTGTCCCCGCACAGCGGGGGAAGGTGCCCGGAGGGCTGAAGGGGGGCTTTCCCGTGCGAAAGCAGGATCAAGAGCACCCCCATCCGCCTTTGGCACCTTCCCCCGCTTCGCAGGGGAAGGGAAAAAAACGGGGCGTTACGCCAGCCCGTCGACTATTCACAAGCTCTGAGGACTCAGGCGGCAGCCATCTGCTTGGGAATCGAGCGATTGGTGTGGCTGATGCGGTTGCCTGCACCGGCGGCGATGTAGACGCAGGTCGGCTTGAATTTCTCCAGTTCCGCCTCGCTCAGCTGCGCAAACGCAGCGATGATCAGCAGGTCGCCCGGCGTCGCCCGGTGCGCGGCACTGCCGTTCACCGAGATGATGCCCGAGCCTTCCTCGGCGCGCAGCGCATACGTGACGAAGCGCTGGCCGTTAGTGACGTTCCAGGCATGGATCTGCTCGTATTCGCGGATACCGGAGGCATCCAGCAACAAGCCGTCGATCGCGATCGAGCCTTCATAGTGAAGTTCGGCGTGGGTCACCGTGGCGCGGTGGATCTTGGCCTTGAGCATGTTCAGGTGCATGAGGTTGGTTCCCGCGTGACGCTGCAATGATGTCAATTATCGGGCCGACGTCGCTGCACTGCAACATCGACGGCACGTCAGCAATAGATGCGGGCGCCTCAGTCGACCAGCAAGTTGTCGATCAGGCGCGTCGTGCCCAAGCGAGCGGCAATCAGCACGATCAGGCCTTCGAGCTGGCCCTGCGCGGGCTCGGCCAGGTCTTCAGCGCGGCGGATCACGGCATAGTCGGGAGCAAAGCCGGCGCGCCGCAGTCGCGCGTCAGCGACCTGTTCCAGCGCTTGCCACGGGTGGCCCTGATGCAGCAGTTCGCTGGCGGTCAGCAAGGTTTCGTGAATCACCGACGCTCGTGCGCGCTCGGCGGCGGACAGATACTGGTTGCGCGAGCTGAGCGCCAGGCCATCCTCGGCGCGCAGGGTCGGCGCCGCAATCACTTTCACCGGCAAGGACAGGTCGCGCACCATGCGCTCGATCACCTTGAGCTGCTGGAAATCCTTCTGGCCGAACACCGCCAGGTCCGGCTGCACCAGATTGAACAGCTTGCACACCACGGTGGCGACGCCATCGAAATGCCCGGGCCGATGTGCCCCTTCCAGGATCTCGGTGATCTGCGGCACGCGCAGGCTCACGCTGTGCCCGGCACCGTAGGGGTAGATCGTGGCCACCCCGGGCGCAAACAGCAAGTCGCAATCCTCGTCGGCCAGGGCCGCCTGGTCCTGCACCAGGGTGCGCGGATAGCGCTCGAAATCCTCGTTCGGCCCGAACTGCGTGGGATTGACGAACACGCTGGCGACCACCCGATCCGCCCGGGCCCGCGCCAACCGGATCAACGACTGATGGCCAGCATGCAGGTTGCCCATGGTCGGCACGAAGCCGACGGTCTGGCCGTTGCCGCGCCAGCCGCGAATCGCGGCACGCAGGGCGGGAGCATCTTGTACGGTTTGCATGGCGCCGGAACCCGTGACTCCGTTGAAGTGGTTCAGCCAAAGTGGCTCAATTGAAACAATGCTCTGGCGCCGGGAACGCGCCATTGCGCACATCCTCGGCATACGCACCGATCGCTGCCGCCACGGAGTCATGCCCGGCCAGGAAATCCTTGCTGAACTTCGGACGCTTGCCGGGCGTGATGCCGAGCAGATCATGGATCACCAACACCTGCCCGTCGCAATGCGGGCCGGCGCCGATGCCGATCACCGGAATCATCAGCGCCTCGGTCACGCGTCGGCCCAACTCCACCGGTACGCCCTCCATCACCAGCAGGTCCGCACCGGCGGCCTGCACCGCCAGCGCATCCGCCAGCACGCGGTCCGCGGCGTCCTGTTCACGCCCCTGGATACGGAAACCGCCGAAGCGGTGTATCGACTGCGGGGTCAGTCCCAGATGCGCGCACACCGGAATGGCGCGAACCGTCAACGCCGAAATTCCCTCCAGGACATGCGCCGCGGCGCCCTCGATCTTCACCATCGCCGCACCCGCTTCGCCGACCAGCCGCGCACCCGCTTCAAGCACGTGCGCCAGATCCCGGTCGGCCATGAACGGCAGGTCCGCCACCAGCAGCGTCGACGACAAGCCGCGGGCGACCGCCGACGTGTGATAGACCATGTGCTCCAGCGTCACCGGCAAGGTGCTGGCATGCCCTTGCACCACCATCCCCAGCGAGTCCCCCACCAGGGCCACATCGATTCCCGCCGCTTCCAGTTGCCACGCAAAACTGGCGTCATACGCGGTGAGCATGACGATGCGCTGCCCTTGCGACTTCATCGTACGCAGGCCAGGCACGGTCACCCGCTTGCGGTCGGGGACGGTGGCGTTTTGCACGTACACAGCGCTTCCTGATCAGGTGGGGGGTGGCCGATTATGGCGCAAGCAATCGCGCGCAACCGGTTTGGTCGACCCGGGCCAGCAAACCAGCCACGCTGCCCAGGCCGGGCAGGTCCAGGGCGGGCGCCACGTCGTGAAGCGGCAGCAATACAAAAGCCCGCTCGGCCATGCGCGGATGCGGCAGGGTCAAGCGCTCGCTGTCGATCAGCGTGCCTTCGACATGAAGCAAGTCCAGGTCCAGCGTGCGTGGGCCATTGCGTTCGGTGCGGACCCGCCCGGCCTGCTGTTCGATCACCAGCAGGTGCTGCAGCAGTGCCTGCGCCGACAACGCCGTTTCCAGCTCGACGACGGCGTTGATGAACGACGGCTGCTCCAGCACGCCCCACGGCGCCGTGCGGTAGAGCGCCGAACGCTGCAAGACGCGGGTGCCGGGCAAGCCGGCCAGGGCGGCCATGGCGTCAAGCACCTGTTGCCGCGGATTACCGAGGTTGCTGCCCAGCGCGACGTAGGCCAGGCTCACTCGGAAACCGAGGTCCCGCCGGGCCTGCGTCGTCGCCGGCGTGGACGCGGTGGCTTGCGCACCGCCGGCGCCGGCACGGCGTCGGTCGCGGTCGAACCGGTGGAGGCTGGCAGTGCCGCGGCAAGCACGTCCTGCGGCAACCGTTGCGCGTGCGCCCACCATTGACCCAGTTCGCGCGTCGCGGCGGATTCGTCGGCACGCAGCAGCAGGAAATCGAACGCGGCACGAAAGCGCGGATGTGCCATCAGTCGGAACACGCGCTTGCGCTGGACCTGCTCGAAACGTGGCTGCAGCGACCAGATCTCCTCCATGGTGAAGGTGAACCGCCGCGGGATCGCCACGCGCTGGCACTGCTCGCCGACGACCTTGGCCGCCGCGCGTACCCAGGCCTCGCCGCCATCCTGGCCCGACGCGATGGACTGCAGGGCCTGGTCGCGCACCTCACCCCACAGCAAGACCGCGAACAGGAAAGCGGGCGTGACCGATTTGCCTTCGCTGATCCGCGCGTCGGTATTGTCCAGGCCCTGCTCGACCAGCGAACGGAGCGCGGCATCGCCGCGCTTGAGGGCGCGCGCCGTCGCCGGAAACAGGAACTTCAGCAGCCCGCACTGTTCCAGCATGCGGAAGCTCTTCAGGCCCTTGCCGGTCAGGAACATTTTCAGGGATTCATCGAACAGGCGCGCCGGCGCGGCATCTGCCAGCAGCGGGCCCAGCGATTCGAACGGTGCCATCGCGGCGGCATCGATGCGCATGCCGAGCTTGGCCGCCAGCCGCGCCGCGCGAAGCATGCGGACCGGATCCTCCTGGTAGCGCACCTGCGGGTCGCCGATCAGGCGCAGCACGCGATCTTCGAGGTCCTGCATGCCGCCGACATAGTCGCGCACGGAGAAGTCGCTGATGTCGTAGTACATGGCGTTCACGCGAAAATCGCGGCGGATCGCGTCTTCCTCGATCGTGCCCCAGATGTTGTCGCGCACGATGCGTCCGTCGACGATGTGCCGATCCCCTTCGCCGCCCTCTTCGCCGGTGCCGCGGAAGGTCGCCACCTCGATGATTTCGGGTCCGAACACCACATGGGCGAGCCGGAAACGTCGGCCGATCAGGCGGCAATTCCGGAACAGCTTCTTCACCTCGTCCGGCGTGGCATTGGTGGCGACGTCGAAGTCCTTCGGTTGCACGCCCAGCAGCAGGTCGCGCACGGCACCGCCGACCAGGAAGGCCGTATAGCCGGCTTCGTTGAGCCGGTACAACACCCGCAGCGCCGCCTTGGAGATGTTCTTGCGCGAGATGATGTGCTGGTCGCGCGGAATGATCCGCAGCGCTGGGGCGAGGTCGGTCCGTGATTCGAGATTCAAGCGGTTGGAATCCTTGCGAGGCAATGCCGCCCCGTGGTTGCCGTGAGACACGATGCCGAGCATCGCCGATCACCCCGCGTGACGGCAACATGCGCATCCGCGGGAGCTGTCTCGAACGCTGCCGGCGGCGTCAACCGCGCGTTGCCGTTCGAGACAATTCCGTTATACTACCGCGCTTCGCAAGATAACGCTCCCTTCGTCTAGTGGCCCAGGACACTGCCCTCTCAAGGCGGGAACACGAGTTCGAGTCTCGTAGGGAGCACCATTTGTTTTTGGCTTTGCTTGTACGATCGTCCGTGATCGCGGTTGTCTGGAAATATCCGGATAGCACGAAGTTCCGAGCCGCTGGCTGGACTAAAGGCGGCCATCCATGGCCGCACTCTTCACGAGAGCCCTTCGCCGAACTTCACAGGGGCCCTCCGCCGAGCTTCGCAAGAGCCGTTCGGTGTAGTTCGCGAGAGCCTCGTCGTTCTTCACACGAGTCTTCCGTCCGCCCTTTCTCACAGTCGAGTTGATTCCATGACTTTCGTTGTCATCGACAACTGCATCAAGTGCAAGTACACCGATTGCGTCGAGGTGTGCCCGGTGGATGCGTTTCATGAGGGCCCCAACTTCCTGGTGATCGACCCGGACGAGTGCATCGATTGCACGTTGTGCGAGCCGGAGTGCCCGATCAATGCGATTTACCCCGAAGACGACGTGCCGGCAGGTCAGGAGGCGCTGGTCGCGCTGAATGCGGAACTGGCCAAGGGCTGGCCGGTGATCACCGAACGCAAGGATGCCCCGGCCGACGCCAGGGACTGGGAAGGCAAGCCAGGCAAGCTCGAC
>DASRUB010000231.1:0-2752 GCA_035655635.1 Rhodanobacter sp.
AGCAGCTTGGGCGTGGTGCCGGAGGCAATGATCGAGTGCCAGCCGGATACCGCGCCGCAGGCGATGGTGATGAACAGGAACGGGAACAGGTTGCCGGAGAATACCGGGCCGGTGCCGTCGATGAACCTGGTAACGGCTGGCATCTGCAGGGTCGGCGCGGCGATCAGGATGGCCAGAGCCAGCAGCGCGATAGTGCCGATCTTGAGGAAGGTGGACAGGTAGTCGCGCGGCGCCAGCAGCAGCCACACCGGCAGCACCGAGGCGCAGAAGCCGTACGCGATCAGCAGCCAGGCCAGTGCCTTGGCGTTGAAGTCGAACAGCGGTGCCAGCGTGGCGGAATCGGCCACGTATTTGCCGAACCAGATCGAGGCCAATAACAGAACCAGGCCGATGATCGACACCTCGAGGATGCGTCCCGGACGGAACCAGCGCATGTAGCCGCCCATCAGGAAGGCGATCGGAATGGTGCACGCGACGGTGAAGGTGCCCCAGGGGCTGTGCGTAAGCGCCTTGACCACCACCAGCGCCAGCACCGCCAGCACGATCATCATCAGTACCAGCACGCCAATCATCGCCACGATGCCGGGCAGCGGACCCAACTCTTCGCGCAGCATGTGGCCAAGCGAACGGGCGTCGCGGCGCAGTGACAGCCCGAGGATCATGAAGTCCTGCACGGCGCCGGCGAATACCACGCCGAACAGTATCCACAAGGTGCCGGGCAGGTAGCCCATCTGCGCCGCCAGCACCGGCCCGACCAGCGGACCCGCGCCCGCGATCGCGGCGAAGTGATGGCCGAACACCACCCACTTGTCGGTGGGCACGTAATCGAGCCCGTCGTTGCGCAACACCGAAGGTGGCGCGCGGGTGGGGTCGAGCCGCAGCACCGAGTGCTCGACGAACTTGCCGTAGAAGCGATAGCCGATCGCGAAGATCGCGATGGAGGCGGCGACCAGCCAGATCGCGTTGACTGGCTCGCCGCGCCGCAGTGCGACCACGCCCAGGCACACGGCGCCGATGATGGCGATGGCAGCCCAGAGAATCCTGCTGGCCGGGCTGGCCTGACGGGGCATCACAGCTTGCATAAGCGATTCTCCTCGACGATGCAGCAAGAGTCATCCCGTTGGCTGTAGCGGTCAATGCCGGATCACCCCTGTTCGTTCCAGCCCCTTGGTCGAACAGGCGGGCACGAATTCGCATTTTGACGGCGTACACTAAAATCTCCAGCCCAAGACCGAGGAGCTCGCCATGGATTTCCGGACTCGTTGTACCGTTCTTGTTGTGGCCCTGGCCGCCATCACGCTGCCGGCGGCGGCCCTTGGCTCCGGCCAGTTCAAGGACCTGCTGAACAAGGTCAAGCAGTCGTCGCACGGATCCAATGCGTCACTGGGCAGCAACCTGCCGACCAGCGACATCGCGGCCGGCCTCAAGGAAGCGCTGGCCAAGGGCACCACCAACGCGATCAACAGCCTGGGCCGTGATGGCGGCTTCTGGAACAACCCGAAGGTGCGCATTCCGCTGCCGGGCAAGGTTGAACAGGCGGCCAAACTGGCGCGCAAGCTCGGTCAGGGCGCCAAGGTAGATGCGTTCGAGTTGAGCATGAACCGCGCGGCGGAAAAGGCGGTGCCGCAGGTGGCGCAGATCTTCGGCGACGCGATCCGCAAGATGACCCTGAGCGACGCGCGCGGCATCCTCACCGGTGGTGACCACGCGGCCACCGATTTCTTCCGCCGCGTGGCCGGCGATGCGCTGACCGCGCGCATCCATCCGATCGTGGTCAAGGCCACCGACAGCGTCGGGGTCACCCAGAAGTACAAGTCATTCACCTCCGGCAGCAGTGGTGGCGAGCTGGGTGGCATGCTGGGCAAGTTCGGCGGCGGCAAGTCGAACAAGGGTGGCAGCTCGCTGGATCTGGACAACTATGTGACGGAAAAGACGATCGATGGCCTGTTCACCGAAATCGGTGCCGAGGAACAATCGATCCGCACCAACCCCGGTGCCCGCACCACCGACTTGCTGAAGAAGGTGTTTGGTGGCCGGTAAACGGTTCGCGCGGGGCCTGTGTAGGAGCGACTTTAGTCGCGATGCTTTTGGGGATACCGGCAAGAGCATCGCGGCTGAAGCCGCTCCTACATGCGGCGAGGGATTCGCACGCTTGCTTTGCAGTGCAATCGCCCACAGTCAATGGTTGACGCGTTCAAAGATGAGGTACACATGATCCGCGACATCCTGAAAATGGGCGATCCGCGCCTGCTGCGCATCGCCCCGATCGTGCCCGAGGCGATGCTTGGCAGCGCGGAACTCGACACCCTGATCGCCGACATGTTCGAAACCATGCACGCCGCCGATGGCGTGGGCCTGGCTGCGCCGCAAATCGGCGTCGACCTGCAGCTGGTGATCTTCGGTTTCGAGCATTCCGAGCGCTATCCCGACGCGCCGGAAGTGCCGCAAACAATCCTGCTCAACCCGGTGATCACGCCGCTCTCGCATGACATGGAGGAGGCGTGGGAAGGCTGCCTGTCGGTACCCGGCCTGCGTGGGGCGGTGAGCCGGTTTTCGCTGATCCGCTACGACGGCGTCGATCCGCACGGCAAGCGGATCGAGCGTACCGCCGAGGGATTCCATGCCCGCGTGGTGCAGCACGAGTGCGATCACCTGATCGGGCGGTTGTATCCCTCGCGAATCACTGATTTGAGCAAGTTCGGTTATACCGAGGTGCTGTTTCCGGGCGAGGAACTGGGGGGCGACTGATGCG
>DASRUB010000232.1:0-3416 GCA_035655635.1 Rhodanobacter sp.
GGGCTTTTGCTTGCCGCTGCCCTTGCGGTTTTCGTAGAACTGTTTGAGCCACTGCTCGGGACGCAGTGCGTCGACGCTGATGCTTTCGACCGCGGCGCGTTCTTGCAGAACGTCGTGCATGATCTCGATGTTGTCGGTGGAGGCCGAGATGACGGCCAGCGCATCATCCATCCCGCGCAGGTTCAACTGGCACACGGAACTGGCGTGGCCCTGCTTGACCAGGAAGCAGCGTGAGCGTTCGTCCAAACTTACAACGACCTGGTACTCGGCGTCTGTCAGCTTGAGCCCATCGACGTAGTCCTCCCGACTCGCATTCGGGTTGGGCAGGAGGATCATGGTGGCCGTCTGCTCGATGAGGGCGGCGGCGATATCGCTGGCCAACGCGTCTTCCGGGCTCTGGGTGGCGAAGATGCCCAGGCCATTCTGCTTGCGGATGGTCTTCTGCTTGTTCTTGGCGAACTCCTTGAGGCCGCCCTTGCCGTCGAGGATCTTCCAGAACTCATCCATCACGTAGATCAGCGGACGTCCGTCGATGAGGGACTCCAGCCGGTGCAGCAGGTAGTTGATGACCGGCACGCGCACCTCGGGGTTGTCGATCAGCTCGGTGTAATCGAAGCCGATGATGTGGGCCTTTTCCAGGTCGATGGTGTCGACCGGGTTGTCGAACACCCAGCCCAGCGAATTGCCCGCCGTCCACTTGCGCATGCGAATGAACAGCCCGTCGTCGCCCATGTTGGGCAGGCTCTTCTGGAAGTTGGCCATGGAGCGCAGGTGCATCGGGGTGTCGAGTATGTTTACGACGGCCCGGAAGACGTCCTCCTCCTCGCGTGAGCTGTACATGCTTTTGCCGGCCAGCACTTTCACCAGCTCGGCAAGAAACTGCACGTTGGCCTCGTTGCGTTCGCAGTGGAACGGATTGAAGCCGGTGGGCTGGCCGTTTTCCAGCGCCAGGTAGTTGCCGCCGCAGGCGCGCACGAAGATTTCGGCGCCGTGATCCTTGTCGAAGAAGAAGATCGTGGGTGACGGGGTGAGCTTCTGGACCTGGCTCAGCAGGAAGTTGATCAATGCGGTCTTGCCGGTGCCGGATTTGCCGATGACCATGGTGTTGGCGATGGCCTTTTCGCCCAGCGAGTTCTCGGCCGGGTGGGTGGCGTGGAAATTGAAGTAGTAGGCCTGCCCGTTGGTGGTCTGCAAGGTGGTGACGCACTCGCCCCAGGGATTGTTCTCCTTCTTGCCGGTGGCAAAGTTGTGCAGCGGCGACAGCCCGAGGAAGTTCAGCGAACTGACATTGGCCAGCCGTGTGCGGTATTTCCAGTTGCCGGGGAACTGCGCGTAGAACGCGGAGGTGACGGCCAGATCCTCCTTGACCGAGACGAAGCCGGCGTTGGAGAGTTCGGCGCGGGTGCTGGCGATCTGTTGCGAGAGCGCCTCCTGGCTGGCAGCGTAGACCGCCAAAGTGAAGTGGTATTCGCCCAGCACGAAGTTGCCGGAGGCGAGCTGGTCCATGGCCTGGTCGAGTTCGACGATCTGGCTGAACGCCTTGTCGCCGGAGGACACCATCATGCCCTTGGTACGATCCAGCGCCTTGAGAGCGTCCTGGCGCCCCATCGGGCTGAATGAATGGGTGATGACGTATTCAAAATCCAGGTACTTGAGACCATTCAGAATGCCCGGATACGTGCCGTCGGGGTATTCCTTGATGTTGAGGATGGCGCCGAAGTGATTGCTGCCGTCGGGCGTGGTGATTACGTAGTCGCCGGTCTTGGCGGAGAACCGCTGCTTGCTCACCGCAAGGTAGTCGTAGACCGGTGCATTGAGCACCGGCACCGGTTCGTCGATGCGGTTGAGCAGGTAGCCGTACAGCTCCAGCGCCTCGGAGAACACCACGCCGTTGGTAGCCTCGTACATGCCCAGGCGGTAGGGCGCGTAGTCCTTCAGCACGGCCTCGACGTTGCCGGCCAGTTCCAGCATGGTGTTGACGGCGTCGCACTGTTCGGACTCCAGTCGGGCCACGTCCGCGGACTTCTCCATGAAGCGCTTGCCCGACACGATGGGCCGATACATCAGCGTGAGGTAGAGCTCGTTCTGCATCAGCTTCTGTGCCGACAGCGCCTTGTAGTAGGTGTCGGACATGTGCTGGTTGAAGGGCTCCGCAAATCGGCTGTGATCGTTCAGGCGCCGCCGCCGCCGCACGTCGTGCACCCAGAACGCCACGTTGACGAAATCCGGCGCGCGCAGGGTCTGCAACATGCGGTTGAAGGTGTTGTGGCGGTGTTCTATTTCCCATGCTTCCCGACCCACGAAGGGCAGCCCGCCCAACCGCCATACCAGCAGGAAATCGCCGCCGGTGGTTTTCAGCACCGTGGGCGACACGTGCGTGGACAACGGCAGGAATTCCGCGATTGGCGTGTCTGGCGTGAATACGGGGTTGGGCTTGCGCATGGTCCTTATCCGGCATGGCGCCGCGGCAGCTCGGCCGCGGCGCCTGCTTCAAGTCACGATTTGTCTTTGCTCTGACCACGGTGGCTGTTGGGGGTGAATACCCACAGGCCGTCGTTGTCGCCGAGGTTCCTGACCCGTGTACGGAACTGCAAACGCAGCCCGAGCAGCCGGAAGATCATCTCGTCGCGGCGCGCCATCTGCCGCATCACGAAGATGACCACCGGCAGCAGAAGCAGGTAGAAGAAGTTGGTGTACACCGCCAGCAGAAAGCACCCGCCCGCCGCCATGAAAAACGGTATGTAGGGCACGCCCATGAACATGGGCGGACGGGTGCATCCGCGGAACAGTGCGTCTTTATGCATAGTAGTTGAGCAGGTGCGTGACCACGCTGGCCGTGCACTCGGTGGCGCCGGCCCCGGTGGTGCTGCCGGCCAGGAACATCTTGGCGATCTGCCCGGCCGCACCGATCAGCACGGCGCCGATCAGCACGGGCGCCACGTCGCCGATGCGCTTGTGCGCAAAGGCGATCTGGTAGCCGGAGAAAATCACGGCGATGGTCACCACCACGATCGAGATCGCATTGAGGATCTTGTTGATGTTGGTGGCGAACGTGCAGGTGGTATCGATGGTGCCCTGGGCGTCCTGGGCGAGCGCGAAATCGGGCAAAACCAGCATGACGAAAGCTGCTGCGCACGCGAACAGGAAACACCGGGTGCGCTGAGAGTTGAGGATGTTGTCGTTGCCGAGCGAGTTCATGGCCATCACATGAGTCCTTGTGGATAGTTGGAAGAAACGGCGGCCATCATTGGATGGCTGCCCAGGGTCGACCGCGAACTGCGGCCGGGTTTGCTGCGCCATGCCCCCGGACGGCTCCGCGACGGTCGGGTGCAGATGACGCCACGGAACGTGCACCGAAGTGCCCGTCGGGTGAAAACGCAGCGGCCGGGCTGGTACCCGACGGCTTCAGAAAACGA
>DASRUB010000233.1:0-4134 GCA_035655635.1 Rhodanobacter sp.
ATTCCAGCATGCACAAGACCAGCCCGGAAAAGGATCACGCACCCCGTAGGGCGGGCACCGCCCGCCAGCCCCTTGAGAGGTTGTGACTATTCGACCTCGAAGCCCGGCCACGGAGGGCCGGTCTTGAATCAAGCACGCAAGTGCTTGATTCAAGTGAGCACGTCCGGGCCTGTACCGGGCGTGCGATAGAAGAAAACCACAGGAAGTGGTTTTCTTCACAAGCTCTGACGGCAGCAACGGCGGGCAGTGCCCGTCCCGCGCTCAGTGCAGCTTGAACGGATACAGCGGCGGCAGCACCGCGTCATCCTCGCCCGGCGCTGCGCTGCGCCACACGAAACCTCGCTTGAATACCCCGGCCAGGTCGACGGTGGTCTCGTCGGAAGGCGTCGACACGCCGGCGTAATGGCGTCGTTGCAGGACATCGATCGCCCCGCGTTGTGAGGCGTCCGCCAGCGCCGCGGACAACTCGCCCAGGTGCTGGATGTCCGGTCGCTCCGCCCGCGCCCATGCCAGCAGGCAACGTACCTGTGTCGCCACGTCGCTGCCGCGTGCCGCGGCCAGGAAGGCGAGTTGGGACTGGCGCGTCGTGCTGACTGGCTCCGGCGTCGGGGCGACTTCCGGGGCGCCGCGACGGCGACGGCGCCACCACCAGGCCAACATGCTGAGCAGCCACAGCGCGATGCTGCCCAGCGCGATCCAGCGCCAGGGTGTGGCTGTGGACGGTGCCGCCGTTGCGTGGGGCGCGGCGGAACTCGACGACGTCGACGCGGCGGCGGCCGATGCTGCCGCCGCCGGAGCCTGCGCTGCGCTGCCGCCCAGCGCCGGCAGCACGGTGATGCTGTGAGCCGGAATCTGCGCCACTTCCATCTTGTCGGTGAGCACGTTCCACCACCTCAGGGTGGTCGCCGGCAGGCTCAGCGTGCCGGCGCGCTCGGGCACGATCGCAAACGCCTGCTGGCGCTGGCCGACCATCCACTGGCCGGCGACATGGTTGTGGCTGACCGGTTTGTCCGGATACGCGGTGGCGCCGTCCAGCGGCGGCAGGCTGAGCGCCGGCAGCGCGTCGTCGGAAAGTCCGGTCGCCTGCAGCGTCATGCTGAGGTTGAGCGGTTGCCCCACGCGAACCTGCTGCTGCGCCGTGGGCCAGCCTTCCAGGCTCAGGCTCAGCGCGCGCGCCGGCAACCAGGCCTGGTTGCCCCAGTTCGATGGCGTGGCCTGCACATCGAGCGAGACGGCCGGGGCGCTGGCTGACACGTTGTCGGTGGCACCGAAGAAGCTGTTGGGATCCGACGGATCGATCGCGTTTCCCTGGAAGCTTGCGGCGGGAATCTGGACCTGCCCAGGCTGCTGCGGAATCAGCGAGTAGCGTCGCTCCAGTACGTGGTAGCTGCGACCGCCGCGTTGGGTGTCGTAGCTCAGATCCTTGCCAAGCTGGTTCAGTTCGACACCGCCGACGCTGGGCACATCGATCGAGCCGCCGCTCAGATTGGTGGCATAGAACAGTTTCACCACGTAGCTGAACTGCTCGCCGACGTAACCGCGCTGCGGCTCGACCCGGGCTTCCATGAAAACGTCCTGGTTCGGCGCGGCACTCGCCTGGGCGCTCGGTGCGCTGACCTCAAGCTGCAAGGGTGCAGTCTTCTCGCCGGCAACCTCCAGCGCCGGTATCTGCAGCGTGCCCGCGTGCGTCGGCCGCAACACCGCCCCAAAAATCAGACTGGAGGTGGTCTTGCCATTGTCCACCGTCACGCTGCGGTTCTGCGAACGGCCAAGGATGCTGAAATCCTGGCTCAGCGCGCCGAGATCCGGCATCTCGACGTGGCCGCCAGCACCCTCGACGCGCACGTTCAGGGTGACGGTATCGCCCAGCTGCACCTGGGTGCGATCCAGCGTGGCGGTAACCTGGGCTGCCCGCGCGGCGGGCACCAGCAGCAAGGCGAACAGGCAGACCGCGGCGACACGTGCAAAGCTCCGAGCTTGTGAAAAAAACCACTTCCTGTGGTTTTCTTCTATCGCGAGTCCGGTACAAGCCCGTACTCGCTCACGCGAATCAAGCACTTGCGTGCCCGATTCGCGACCGGCCCTCGGGCAACTGCTCCTGCGTTGCCTCAACTCGGGCATCCATGCCCCTCGCCGTGGCCGGGCTGAGAGCTTGAAAAATTCACAATCTCTCATGGCTGTCCATCCTCATCCGGAGCGCCGCCATGGCGCTCCCGGTATTCCAGTTCGAACTTGCGTCGCAGCAGCGCACCGGGATCGTCCTGGACGCGCTGCAGGGCATGCCGCACGTTCGCCGGCAGTTTCGATTGCGGGTCGTCCTTGCCGAGTGCGCCGAGTTGGTGCGGCAAGCCCTTCTGCGCCGGCTTGTCCGGCTGCGCGGCCAGCGCCTGGTCCATCTGCTGCTTGAGCGCCTGTTGCGCCTGCTCGGCCTTTGCCTGCTGTGCGGCCCGTTCCTGCGCGGTTTGCGGTTTGGGTTGATCGCCCGGGCGGTTCTGGTCGGACTGATTCCGTTTCGGCTGCCCGCTCTCGCCTTGCTTGTCTTGCTGCTCCGATGGCTTGCCGCCGTCCTGGCCAGATTTCTGCTTTTGCGAATCCGCTTTACCGTCCTTGTCCTGATCGTGCTGCGCCGAGGACTGCTTGTCCTCGCCCTGTCCGGATGGTTTTTTTTGGTCCGACTTGTTCTGCTGCTGTTGTTTTTTCTGCTGCTGGCGCAGCCAGTCCTCGACCGCCTTGCGGTTGGCTCTGGCGTCGGCATTGGCCGGGTCGAGCTTCAACGCTTCGTCGTAGGCCTTGATCGCGTCCTGATCGTGCTGTGCCCTGGCCAGCGCGTTACCGCGGTTGTACGCCGCGTCGCTGCCCGGGGCGTGTTGCAGACTTTCCGCCGCGGCCGCGTAGTCACCCGCGCGATACGCCGCCACGCCGCGCCAGGCGGGGTCGCGGGCAAGTTGCTGCGCCTGTTTCGAATGGCCCTCGCGCAAGGCCCGGGCGGCCTGCTGATCCGGGCGCTGCCACAGGTTCTGCCAGGTGCCGGCCTGCGCGGTAACGGGCACCAGCGGCAGGCATGCGATCAGCAACAACCATACCCAGCCGCGACGGAAGGCCGTGGCCACGATCAACAACAGCGGCAGAAGCAGCCAGGGGCCGCGATCCTGCCATTGATCGCCCAGCTGACCGCTGGCGCTGGCCTTCGGTACGTTGCGCAACTCCGCGTGCAGGGCATCGATGTCCTGCCGGTCGGCACTCATCGGTACATAACGTCCGCCACCGGCGCGGGCCAATGCAGCAAGCGCCGCATCGTCGCGGGCAGCAAGCACCATGTGGCCATCCGCGTCATGCAGAAACCCACCATCGGGCAGCGCTACCGGGCCGCCCTGCGTCGTGCCCACGCCAAGCACGGAGACATGCACGCCGGCGGCGAATGCCTTGCGCGCTGCCGCGTCGGCCGCAGCGTCGGCGTGGTCGGTGATCAACACCAGCGAGCCGCCGCCGGCCTTGGCATCCTTGATCAGTTTGTCGCCCAGCGCGATCGCCGCCGCCGCGTCGTTGCCGTCCACCGGCATGGTGTCCGGGGCCATGGCGTCAAGCAGATCGCTCAGGCTGTTTGCATCGGAGGTCAGCGGTGCCACCACGAAGGCTTCGCCGGCGTAGCCGATCAGCGCATTCAAGCCCCCACTGTTGCTGAGCAGCAGTGCATGGGCCTTGTAGCGCGCACGATCGAGTCGGCTCGGCGCCACGTCGCGCGCCAGCATGTGCTGCGACAGCGAGATCGCTACTACTTGAGCCGGACGGCTTGCGTACAAGGGTTGTTCGACGCGACTCCAGGTCGGACCGGCCAGCGCCAGCGTCGCCAGCAGCCAGCCGAACGCAACCAGCCACAGCGGCAGCTGGCGATGACGCGCCTGTCCGCGCAGCAACAGCGGCAACAGCTCAGCGTCGACCAGCCGCGACAAGGCCAGTTGCCCGCCGTCGCGGCGCCAGCGCGGCAACGCCAGCAGCGGCAGCGCGGCGAGCGCCAGCAACCACCATGGGCGCAGGAAATGAAACTGATGCAGCAGCTCGTTCATGCGCCGCGCTCCGCCACACGCCGCAATCGACGCGGCGCGATCGCCAGCAACAGCAGGACCAGCGACGCCA
>DASRUB010000234.1:0-9622 GCA_035655635.1 Rhodanobacter sp.
CCACCTCGGGATCGACCAGGCCGGTCGGACGCACCAGCAGCTCGACTACCGCTTCGCCGGACTTGTCCAGCTCGTAGGCGCGTGGCGTGGCCGAGATGAAGATCGAGCGCGGCACGCGCTGCTCCCACTCCTCGAAGCGCAACGGCCGGTTGTCCATCGCCGAGGGCAGGCGGAAGCCGAACTCGACCAGGGTTTCCTTGCGCGAGCGGTCGCCCTTGTACATCGCGCCGAGCTGCGGCACGGTGACGTGCGATTCGTCCACCACCAGCAGGCCATCGGCCGGCAGGTAGTCGAACAGGGTCGGCGGTGGCTCACCCGGTGCGCGCCGGGTCAGGTGGCGCGAGTAGTTCTCGATGCCCTGGCAGTAACCGACCTCGGTCATCATCTCGATGTCGAAGCGGGTGCGCTGTTCCAGCCGCTGCGCTTCGACCAGCTTGTTTTCCTTGTACAGATATTCCAGCCGATCCTTCAGCTCGACCTTGATCGTCTCGATCGCGTTGAGCACGCTCTCGCGCGTGCTGGCGTAATGCGTGCGCGGATAGACGGTATAGCGCGGCACCTTGCGGATCGTCTCGCCAGTGAGCGGGTCAAACAGCGCCATGTTCTCCACTTCACCGTCGAACAGCTCGATGCGCAGCGCCTCGGTTTCCGACTCGGCCGGGAACACGTCGATGATCTCGCCACGCACCCGGTAAGTACCGCGGCGCAGTTCCATCTCGTTGCGGGTGTACTGCAGCTCGGTCAGCTGGTGGATCAGCTTGCGCTGGTCGATCCGTTCGCCCTTGGCCAGGATCAGCCGCAGGCTGAGATAATCCTCCGGATTGCCCAGGCCGTAGATCGCAGACACCGTGGCGACGATGATCGAGTCCCGCCGCGACAGCAGCGCCTTGGTCGCCGACAAGCGCATCTGCTCGATGTGCTCGTTGATCGAGGCGTCCTTCTCGATGAAGGTGTCCGACGCCACCACGTAGGCTTCCGGCTGGTAGTAGTCGTAGTAGCTGACGAAGTACTCCACCGCGTTGTGCGGGAAGAACTCCCTGAACTCGCCGTACAACTGCGCCGCCAGTGTCTTGTTCGGCGCCATCACGATGGTCGGCCGCTGCACGCGCTCGATCACATTGGCGATGGTGTAGGTCTTGCCCGAGCCGGTCACGCCGAGCAGGGTCTGCGCCGCCAGTCCGGCCTCGAAACCGTCGGACAGGCGCTGGATGGCTTGCGGCTGATCGCCGGCGGGCTGGTACGGGGCGACGAGTTGGAAACGGTCAGTCATCGGCTACAGATGTGGGCGCGGGGGAGCATTTTAAATCGGGCCTGCTGACAGGATGCGTCAGCAGACACCGACAGGAATGCTGGCGGCAGGCCGCTGGGACGGTCACGCCAGCGCCCTAGCATGGGACTTCCGCATAGCGCAGGAGGCGGAATGATGATCGCATCAGGGAGGCTGGGACCACATCGCGCGCAGCGGGGCATGAGCCTGATCGAGCAGATCATGGTCCTCGCCATTGTCGGAGTCCTCACCGGCATTGCCCTGCCACCGCTGCGACACGTGCTGGGACACAATCGGCTGCAGGTGGCGCAGAGCGACTTCATCTCGGCCTTGCAGCACGCGCGCAGCAGCGCCGCCACCAGCGGCAGGCGCACGCTGTTCTGCCCCAGCCCGGACGGCAGGCAATGCAGTGGCGATTCCCGATGGGAGCACGGCTGGCTGCTTGGTCATGACACCGATGGCGACCACCAGCCCGATGGCGGCCCGTCATACACGCGTGCCGCCTATGCCGGCTTGCGCATCACCAGCAGCGCCGGGCGCCACGACGTGCGATTCAAGCCCGATGGCAGTGCCAGTGGCAGCAACCTGACGTTGCTGTTCTGCGAACCCGGCGGACGCGATCGCGTGCTGACCGTGGTGGTCTCCAATCCCGGTCGCATTCGTGGCGCGCCAGCCAGCGCGGAGCAGACGACAAGTTGCCTGGGAAGTGATTGACAGGTCATGGCGGTGTACGCACGAACTCAACGCGCTTGGCGGCGAACAGCGTGGCCACAAGGGTGTGGCCATCGTGCAGAAACGCGATTTCCCGGGGAAAGCCGGGGGCAGGCGCGGACATCAGCTTCACCGACGAGGCGTTTGCTTCGAGTGCAACGCCGGCGAGTTGGCCCACGCCCTTCTTGCCAAAACGATGCGACAGCGCCACCCATACCTGCGATCCATCCGGCCGCACTGCCAAACCCACCGGACTCTTCCCGATCGCGAATTTCGCATAACCGGCTTCGTGCGAACGCGCCAGCAAATCGTCCGTCTCGAATCTCAGCAGCGCATCGCTCCCGCGAGCGGTGACCCAGACCTGGTTCCCCGAAGGCGACACCGCAACCCGCACCGGATTGCATCCGGCCGGGAACACTGCCACCACGGCGTGCTGGGGCTCTTTCACGGCCAGGCCGACATCGATGCGGAAAAGCAGCCCCTCCGGGTGCATTCGGCCGTCGCTCTGCTCCGGTTCGCAAGTCGCCGCCATGCTCCTCAAGGGAGCCTTCTCGCTGGTGGCGTAAAGCCATCGTCCATCGGACGAGAAAGCCAATCCCACCGGAGCTGCCGCCATCGGAATATGCCCCATCGCCTTCGGACTGGCGAATCCTCCGCTGCGCGCCTTGGCGAGATCGAAGACGCTGATCCGGTTGGCACGCTCGTCGCTGGCCACCAGCAGACGGTCATCCGGGCTGATCGCCACAGAGATTGCCGCCGAACGCCTGCCATCGCGGAACGACCCGAGCATCCGCTTGGCGGCGCCCTTCTCGAGTGCCGCGACATCGAACAAAGCCACGCCATTGCCGGCAGCTACCGCCAGCATCTTGCCATCATGGGAGAGTGCCTCACCACGCGAAAGCCCTTTCAGCGCCACCACGTGATCGAGCGCGAATCGCCCGCCTTGATTGCGCAACACGGCAACGGCACCGTGGCCTTTGCGGATGACCAACGACACGAACAGCCAGCAATCTTCATGGGACGGCAACGCGGCGAAGGGATGGCCTGGAACGGATACTTCCGCCAGTGACGCTGGCGCCGTGCACTCCCCCGCTGCCGCGGTGTGCGCAAGAGGCAGCGAGAAAACGCAGGCGGCGCCAATCATCAGGAACCAGGCTCGCGCGCATCCGGCAACTCGCCCAGACCACATTATTGCCACGCACTCGTGTCAGCGCGGCCTTTCGCTGCAATCGCCTCAAGCAACCGCAGGTTCAGCGCATGCTGTTGCGCCTGCCAGTCGGCCAGCACCACAGGATCGATCTCGGGCTGACCGTCGATGGCGGACAACCGGCGTTTCCACCAGCTGCGATAGCGATAGAGCGAAACCTCGCCATTGATGTCGCTGCCAACCAGGCCACCGCGCAGGCTATCAATCAGCGCCAAGGCATGCGGCACCAGCAACCGCCCCTGGTCCCAGTTGGTCCGCGCCACTTCGGGCGCGAAGACGTCCTTGTCGATGGAAAGATAGCTCGGCGTGTGCTGCGTCCGCTGGAACTCGATGAAGGCATCCACCAGCGCTTCGGGTGACTCGAATCCGCGGAAGGCGTGCGCCAGGCCGAGCCGCCGCGACCAACCGGTATCCACGCCGATGCTCCAATAGCTCAGCTTGCCGCGCCGCAGCGGAGTCAGGTAGTTCTCCCAGGCATGGCCGCTGCCGATGTCCGCCGAGGTGATGCCGAGCACATGCACGTGGCTGACCTGCGGCAACAGCGCCACCTTGCGCACCCACGACCCGCAATGCACGCCGAACGGGAATCGCATATTGTCCGGATGGTTGTCCAGTACCACCACCTGGAATCGCCGATCAACCGCCGGCCTGGCAACCGCCGGCCGATCCAGCGCCGGTCGATCCACCGCCAATCGGGCAATCAGCGGCCAACTCAGGTGATGGAAATCGCCGCTGCCCAGGAAAACCGTGCCGTGCTCCTCCGGCAGCAATTCGTCCAGTACGGCGCCAAAACGCCGCAGGGTAGCCAGCGAGCAACCAAAGCGCAGCGATTCCTGCCAACGCTTCAGCGGCAGCACCAGCCGGCCCGGCAAGGCGCCGACCGAACCATCGATATCGAGCACGACTGGCTGTTTGCCCGGCTCACGCATCGCCATGCCCCGAAGCCAGCAGTTGCCGATCGTTTTCGAAATGCCCGGCAATCCGGCGCAGCAAGGCGCGCAGCAGGGGGTTGCGGGCATATACCGCGTGGCGGGTGAAGGTCATGCGCGCACCCAGGAAGGCTTTTACCTGCGGGTCGGTCCAACCCGCCACGTAATGAGTGAGGCCACGCTGGCGCGCGTAGTCCAGATTTTGCATCCAGCTGACGAAATACAGATTGTGCTCGCGTGCCTGCGGGTAGGCGAAGCCCACGTACTTGTCGATCAGCTTGCTAGCGTGCTCGTAGCAAAGATTCCAGCCGATCAGCTCACCGGCATGGCGGTACGTGAAGACCACGCCCCCGCTGTTGGCGTCCTGCAGCAACGCACGGAAAAATGCCGGCCCGAGGCGATCGAAATGGATCTCGCTTTGCGCGTAGACGTTGTCAAAAAGTGCCTGGAACTCTGCCAGCGTCGCTTCATTGTGAAAGCATGCATTGCCCGCCGGCACGTCTTCGATATCCAGGTCGGCGCGCGAGCGCAGCTTGCGTCGGATGTTCTTGCGACGGCCGGACGAGAGCCGCTGCAGATACTCGTCGCCCGACGCGAAGTCGATCGCCACCCAGGCCAGCGCCTGCCCTTCGAGCAGCACGTAGCCTTGGGTTTCGCAGGCCGCCGCGAATGCCGTGGCATGGGCGTTCGCGGCGGCATCGAGCAGGGGCGAGTCCTGCGCAATGTCCTTCACGATCAACAGCCGGCATTCGTGCCCATAGTCGCGCTTCAACCCCTGTGCCAGCGCCATCGGCGTCACCGCCGATGGCAACGGGGCGTATTCGGACACCGTGGTCCCGGCAAAGCGCGTGCGCCAGCGCAACAGGCGCCCCCAGCGGCGGTAGCCGGGCAGACCGGTGATCCGCCGCCGCAGCGCGTCGTCCGCCGTGGTCAGCAAATCGAAAGGGGCCAGAAACGTTGGCATGCCCTGGGGCGAGAACTCCACCGTGAAGCCACGCGGCGGCTGCTGCATGAAGGCCTCGAGCAGGGCAGCCGGTTCAAGTTGTGCGATGAAAGGCATGAGTAAGCAAATGTGCCTAGACTGACGGGCAAGCAGGATTGTCGCGCACAACCAGGAGGCCCCTCGCCATGACCGATACGCTCCAGCCACAGATCTTCGAGATCATCGCCAAGCAGGCCAAGATCGACGTCGCCATGATCAAGCCCGAGTCCACCCTGAAGGACCTGGGCATCGCGTCGCTGGACGCGATCGAGCTGATCTTCGACATCGAGGAACACTTCGACATCAACTTCCCCGACCAGCAAGGCGCCAATTTCGACAGCGACACCGCGCAGAGCCTGGTCGACGCCGTACACAAGGCGCTTGACGAGAAAGCCGCCGGCGGGGAAGGAACCGCGTAATGTCCCTTGACTCGCTGCGCCGGGTGGTGATCACCGGCATGGGCGCGATCAGCCCGCTCGGCATCGGCGCCGAAGCCCTGTGGCAAGGCCTGCGCGAGGGTCGCAGCGGTATTGGCCCGTTGCGGCATCCCGACGCCGAACGCCTGAAATTGAAGATCGCCGCGCAGGTACCGGCGGATTTCGATCCCACCGCGAACCTTGACGAGCGCACCCTGCCCCTGCTCGATCGCACCTCGGAATTCGCACTGCACGCGGCGCGTGAGGCGATCAGCCAGTCCGGCATCGATTTCAGCCGCGGCGAACTCGGCGGGCGCACCGCCGTGGTGGTCGGCACCGGCGTCGGCGGCGAAACCACCCAGGACGAACAGAGCCGGCGGATCTATGCGGAAAACGCGCAGCGTGCGCACCCGCTGACCATCGTGCGGCTGATGACCAACGCCTCGGCCAGCCACATCAGCATCGCCTACGGCCTGCGCGGTCCCGCCTTTGCGGTGGCCAGCGCCTGCGCCTCGGCCAACCACGCCATCATCCAGGCCGCGCAGATGATCCGCTTCGGCATGGCCGATGCCGCCGTGACCGGCGGCACCGAAGCCTGCCTCACCTACGGCGCGATCCGCGCCTGGGAAGCCATGCGGGTGCTGGCCGACGACACCTGCCGTCCATTCAGCATCAACCGGCGCGGCCTGGTGCTGGCCGAGGGCGCCGGCATCTTCGTGCTGGAATCGCTGGAGCATGCGCAGGCGCGCGGCGCGGTGATTCTGGCCGAGCTGGCCGGCATTGGCATGACCGCCGACGCCACCGACATCGTGATGCCGAGTGCCGATGGTGCTGCCAGTGCCATGCGCCAGGCCATGGCCGACGCGGGACTCGCTGCGCAGGACGTCGATTACATCAACGCCCACGGCACCGGCACCCAGGCCAACGACGCCACCGAAACCAGGGCGATCCGGCTCGCCTTCGGCGAGCATGCCGCTCGCCTCGCGGTGTCCTCGACCAAGTCGATGCACGGCCATGCATTGGGTGCCTCTGGCGCGCTGGAACTCGTGGCCGTGATCGGCGCCCTGCGCGATGGTGTGGTGCCACCCACCGCCAACTACGACAAGCCGGACCCGGCCTGCGATCTGGACTACGTCCCGAACACGGCCCGCGACATGCCGCTGCGCGCCGCCCTCAGCAACTCGTTCGCCTTCGGCGGTCTCAACGCGGTACTGGCCCTCAAGCGCGCGCCATGACGGTGTCGTACCCGCAGGAGCGTACCCTGTGCGCGAAGACTCTTCCGTGACGTGACAAAAAGCATCGCGCACAGGGTGCGCTCCTGTAGCGAGAGACGGCGTGATTTCGTAGAGCGGGCACTGCCCGCCGGCGTTTGCCCCGTACCTTGACCCAACACGGCGGGCAGTGCCCGCCCTGCGAAGCCGTTGCAAACGAGACATCAGCCCTTCTTGGCCTTGGTCAGCAGCTGATCCAGCAGACTGATCGCCAGATCGATCTCCGCATGGGTGATCTCCAGCGACGGCGCGAGGGTAATCACGTTCTTGTACCAGCCACCCACGTCGAGCACGAGGCCGATCCTCTTGCCGTTGTGCTCCAGATCGCCGGCCAGGCCGATATCGACCATCCGGTCCAGCAGTGCCTTGTTCGGCGTAAAGCCGTCGTCGGTGCATATCTCGGCGCGCAGCGCCAGCCCCAGCCCGTCGACGTCGCCGATTTCCTTGTGCCGCTTCTGCAGCTCGCGCAGGCCGTCGAGGAAATGTGCGCCTTTCTTCGGCACCGTGGTCTCGTAGTCCAGCTCGTAACCCATCTTGATCACTTCCAGACCCAACGCGGTGCCCAGCGGGTTGGAATTGAAGGTCGAATGGGTCGAACCGGGCGGGAACACCGTCGGGTTGATCAACTCCTCGCGCGCCCACAAGCCCGACAGCGGATTGAGGCCGTTGGTCAGTGCCTTGCCGAACACCACGATATCGGGGGTCACCCCGAAATGCTCGATCGACCACAACTTGCCGGTGCGCCAGAAACCCATCTGGATCTCGTCGGAAACCATCAGGATGCCGTACTGGTCGAGCACCTTCTTCAGGCCCTTGAAGAAGCCCGCCGGGGGGATCACGTAACCGCCGGTGCCCTGAATCGGCTCGACGTAGAACGCGGCGTATTCGCACTGGTTCGTCTTCGGATCCCAGATGCCGTTGTATTCGGTTTCGAACAGGCGCGCGAACTGGTGCACGCAACTGTCCGAATACTCCTCGGCGGTCATGCCCTTGGGGCGACGGAACGGATACGGGAACGGCAGGAACATCGCGCGCTCGCCGAAGTGGCCGAAGCGGCGGCGGTAGCGGTAGCTCGACGTGATCGACGAGGCGCCCAGCGTGCGCCCGTGGTAACCGCCCTCGAAGGCGAACATCAGGCTCTTGCCGTTGCGGGCATTGCGCACGATCTTCAGCGAATCCTCGATCGCCTGCGCACCGCCCACGTTGAAGTGCACGCGGCCATCCAGGCCGAATTTCTGCTTCGCATCCAGCGCCACCGCCTTGGCCAGCTCGATGCGGCTCTGGTGCAGGTACTGGCTGGCCACCTGCGGCAGCAGGTCGATCTGGTTTTTCAGCACGTTGTTGAGGCGCGGATTGGCGTAGCCGAAATTGACCGCCGAATACCACATCTGCAGGTCGAGAAACGGCGTACCGGCCGTATCGAACATGTAGCTGCCTTCGCAGCTACGGAAGATCTTCGGCGGATCCACATAATGCACGGTGTCGCCGAACGAGCTGTATTTCGCCTCGTCGGCCAGCAGTTGGGCGTCGTCGATCACCACGGAGGTGTTCTTGTCGAAAGCATTCATCGGGAGTCCGGAGTCGGGGAGCGGAGAGAGCAGAAATCGCGCAGCGGAGCGAGTCAGGCCGTCGTGGTCAACGCAGGCGCGGGGAGACGATCGAACAGGTTGCCGTCGAGCAGCTGCGGCAGTAACTCGAGCGCGTCTTCGAAGCCGGTGATCGGCATGTAAGGAATGCCGGCGGCACGGCAATGCTCGATCAGGCGATGCTTGGCAAACACGAAATCGACGCGGTCGGCGGCGCAGAAATCGGAGGCGCCGTCACCGATCAGCAAAGTCCTGGCGCCGTTTTCACTGGCCTGCGCCACGCAGGCGCATTTGCAGGTGCCGCTACGGCAACCCTGGGCCTGGAACGGTGAAGTCAGCTGCCACTGTTTCGGCGGCGTAGCCGGCGCCAGGTGGTTGGCCGCCAGCGGCAGGTCGTCCAAGCCATAGCGGCCGAGGATCTGGTGGATCGCGTAATCCAGGCCGTCGCTGACAATGCGGATCGGCACGTTCAACTCACGCGCCTTCGCCACGAAGCCCGGAAACGCGTGATCGATCCACAGCCCGGCCAAATGCTCGTCTAGCTCCGCGCGGCTTGCCTGCAGCAGATCAACCTGCCCGGCCATGCATTCGCGCGAACCGATGCGGCCGGCACGCCAGTCGTGCTCCAGCACTTCCCAGCCGGGACGGCCGAAGCGGTCGAGCAGCGAGTCGATCACGTCCTCGACGGAAATGGTGCCGTCGAAATCACACAGGATGGTCCAGCCAGGCAGGGGCATCGGGAACTCACATTAGCGACAATGCGCCCAGCTTAGAAAGCCCGCCTTTCCACCTCCTTTCCTTTGCGCCCGGGCCCTTTCGCCTGCGCGCGCGCCATGCGCGGCCCCGCAAACTTCTACCTGATTCCCCACATCACGCATCCTCACTTCCGGAAATCCGCGCCAGACGGCTATTTGCCGCGTTGGCTAGCCGGATTTTACTTGGCCCGCGCTCCTCACAAACGGCCATCTCAAGCCATTTTTTAAGTAAGGATGCGACATGTGGGGAACCAGGAACTTCTAAGCAAACCGAAAGCTGGCACGCGTAGCCTCGGGGAGGCAAAGGCCGCGCCAGACGGCTACCCGGAGAAACCCATGCGCACCCTGCCATCGCTGCTGTTCTGCATCGCCATCCTCACTTCGGGAAGCGCGTTCGCTTCCGGCGGCCCACTGGGCATCGACCATCGCATCCACTACGACAACAGCGGCATCTGGAAGCGCTCGAACCAGACCACGCTGATGTATGGCACGGTCCTC
>DASRUB010000235.1:0-3550 GCA_035655635.1 Rhodanobacter sp.
GGTCGGTGCATTGCTGGTGATGCGTGGTGCCGAACTGGTCGGCGTGGTATCCGAACGCGACTACGCGCGCAAGGTCATCCTGCAGGGTAAATCGTCATCGCAGACGGCCGTATCCGACATCATGACCAGCAGCCCGCTCACCGTCGGCCCTGACACGGACGTGTTCGACTGCATGCGCCTGTGCACCGACAGCCGCATCCGCCACTTGCCGGTGATCAACGACGGAGCGGTCGTCGGCGTCATCTCCATCGGTGACTTGGTCAAGGCCGTGATCGACGCCCAGGCCGAACAGATCGAGCACTTGCAGCGCTACATCACGAGCTGAACGCGGCACCACTTGATCGAACGGCGCCGGCTCAGGCTTGCGCCTTTTTCGATGTGCCGGCGCCCAGGCGTTCGTCGGGCGCCAGGTCCGGCGACCACCCCGCCCGTTTCGCCACCAGCGTGGCCAGCGTGGCAACGCCGGTGCCGACCAAAGCCAGCCCGCCGATGCCCCAGCCGAGCATGTGCAGGCCACTCACCCCGCTGGTCACCACCAGATCGCCGAAGCGCCAGACCGCAGTTTCGACGAAGTTCTTGCCTTTGTAGCGCGTCTCGCGCGGTACCCGTGTGTACAGCGCGTCCACGGCCGGTTTGGTCATGCCGTAGGCGAAGCCGCGCGTGATCACCAGCATCACCGCCAGCAGTGGCACGCTATAACTGAAGAACAGGAAGTTGCCACCACCGAGCAGCGCCACCCCGGCAAGCAAGGCCAGATTCACCAGCGATGGCACGACCAGCCCCCAGCCGGCGCCGCGACGCACCAGCAACCACGGCGTCACACTCAGCTGCAGCACCGCGCCGAGCAGATTGGTAGCCAGATCCAGATCGTTGTAGAACAACGTGCGCGCGACCGTGTTGGTGAAATGCGCCTTGGCGTAATCGGCCACCAGCGCATAGGCCAACGTGCCGATGCCATCGCCGAACAACATCAGCAACGCCATGTAACGCAGGAACGGACGCGACCACAGCTCCCTGATGCCGGCCCACAGTGAGCCGCCGATCGCCTCGTCGCCGTGCCCGCCGACTTGGCCGGCGTGGCTGGCCGACAAGCGCAGCAACAGCACCAGCGACACCGACAACGCCAGCGCCGAGACCACCAGCAAGGGCGCCACGCCGATGACTTGAACCAGCAGCTTGGTCACCAACGGACCGAACACGGCGCCACCCATGCCGGCCAGCGCAATCATCGAAAACACCCGCCGCGCCTGGCCGCTGGAGAAGATGTCGGCCATCACGCTCCAGAACAGCGACACCACGAACAGGTTGAACACGCTGGCCCAGACGAAAAACACCACACCCAACTCGCGCGCGCCGATGCGATCCTGCGCCACAAATGCGGGCACGAACGCGAGCAGGCAGAGGATGAAGAAGCTGTAGCTCCAGCCGAGCAATTGCCGGCGTCGGAAGCGCGCCACCAGCATGCCAAACACCGGTGTCAGCAGCAGCATCACCACGAACACCGCGCCGTAGAACAGCGGCAGCGACTGCGACCCGACCGCGCCGCTCAGCTGGCCCATGACTGGCCGGATGATGTAGTACGACGTCATCACGAAGAAGAACGCCAGCGCGGACAGGAACGGCGCGGCGGCCTGTTCCTCGGTGACGGGGCGGGGCAGACTCAAGGGCGCATCCAGTGGGAAACGCGAAAAGACTACCATGCCGACATCGGTCGGCAGCTGGCAGCCTGTCGGACTTTGGTGGTCGAGTCGAGGATTCGGCTGTGCGAGGACAGATTGCTGACGATTCTTGGTCCATAGTGGTTCTATGGACCAAGAATCGGCGGCTAGTGGACCGCACAGGCGGATTCGCAGACCGGCCAACCAAAGCCCGACAGGCTGCCAAACCAGGGGACCTCGCTTGGAGAACTACGATTACCTGATCGTGGGCGCCGGCTCGGCCGGCTGCGTGCTGGCCAATCGGCTCAGCGCGAATCCCGCCACCCGCGTGCTGTTGCTGGAGGCGGGCCCGCGCGACTGGAACCCGCTGCTGCATATGCCTGCCGCACTGGCCCACCTGCCAAAACAGCGCTCGGTGAACTGGGGTTATGAGACCGAACCGGAACCCGCTCTCAACGGACGCCATCTATGGTGGCCGCGCGGCAAGACGCTGGGTGGCTCCAGCTCGATCAATGCGATGTGCTACGTGCGTGGCGTGCCAGCGGATTACGACGGCTGGGCCGATGCCAGCGGCGACCCGCGCTGGTCATGGCAACGAGTGTTGCCGTGGTTCCGGCTCAGCGAGGACAACAACCGCGGCGCCAGCGACCTGCACGGCGTTGGCGGCCCACTCGGTGTTTCCGATCTGCGTTACCACAACCCTCTCTCGGATGACTTCGTCGAGGCGGCCATCAGCGCCGGTCATGCGCGCAACGACGATTTCAACGGGGTGCAACAGAACGGCTTCGGCCTGTACCAGGTCACCCAGCGCGGCGGTGCACGTTGCTCGACGGCGACCGGCTTTCTGAAGCCCGTGCGTGGGCGCAGCAACCTGACAGTGCGCACCGGGGTACTGGTCGAGCGGGTGCTGCTGGAACATGGGCGCGCAGTCGGTGTGCAGTTGCGTTGGGGCCGGCATGGCCACCAACGCATCGAGGCGGGGGAGGTGCTGGTCTGCGGCGGCGCGATCAACACGCCGCAATTGCTGATGCTCTCGGGACTGGGCCCGGCTGACCACCTGCGCGAACACGGTATCGCAGTAGTGGCGGACCTGCCCGATGTCGGTGGCGAGCTGCAGGATCATCTGGACATCTGCACCGTGGTGGGCAGCCGCCAGAGCCATCTCACCTACGACCGCCTCAACCAGTTGGGTACCGCCATTCGCTGGTGGCGCCATCGCGACGGCCCGGGCAGCTCGAACATTGCCGAGTCCGGCGGTTTCGTGCGCAGCCGCCTGGCCGAAGACGAACGCTGCGACATCCAGTTCCACTTCGTGCCGGCGCAGCTGGACGACCATGGCCGCCACCGCCTGCCCGGCGACGGTTACACCGTGCACGCGTGCTTCCTGCATCCGCGCAGCCGCGGGCACCTGCGCCTGCGCTCGTCCGACCCGTCGCAACCGGCGGCGATCCACGCCAACTATCTCGGCGATGCCGACGGCCACGACCTGAAGCGGATGATCGAGGCGGCGCGGCTGTCACGTGAAATCCTGGCGCAGGGTTCGTTCGATCACTGTCGCGGCGAGCCAGTGTTTCCCGAGCGCGAACTGGAGTCCGACGCCGCATACATCGACTTCATCCGGCGCAAGGCAGAGACCGTTTACCACCCGGTCGGCAGTTGCCGCATGGGCAAGGACGATCGCGCGGTGGTCGACAGCGAGCTGCGCGTGCGCGGTGTCGAGGGACTGCGTGTGGTCGATGCCTCGATCATGCCAAGCCTGCCCACGGGCAACACCAATGCGCCCACGATCATGATTGCCGAGCGCGCCAGCGCGCTGATCCTGGCCGACCAACCGTAGGAGCCCGCTGGCGGGCGATGCTCTTGCGCTTATGTGCGATGGGAGATTAGAGCAA